>SOKA01000028.1 GCA_004376105.1 Dehalococcoidia bacterium | reverse complement strand
GGGTTGGAGTTGACCATAATACTTTTGAAGCCAGATTCCTGTAGCGCCCAGGCGGAATGAACGCTGCAGTAGTCAAATTCAATGCCCTGACCAATGCGGATAGGTCCGCTGCCAATGACTATTGCCTTGTTTTCCTGGCTTGGCTCAGCCTCATTCTCCTGCTCGTAGGTGCTGTAGAAATAGGGGGTAGCTGCGTCAAACTCAGCGGCACAGGTGTCCACCATCTTGTAAACGGGGCGGATATTCCAGTCGTGTCGTAATTGTCTCACTTGCTCAGGGAGTCTATCGGCTAAGGTTCCAATCTGCTCATCAGAGAAGCCGAGACGCTTCGCCTGCCGCAGAAGCTCTGGCGTTAGGGGTTGAGACAGGAGTTGTTTTTCCATATCTATGATGTTCTGTAGCTTGGTGGTGAACCATAGGTCAATCTTGGTTCGCTCGGTTATCTCTTTGGCGCTTATTCCTCGCCGTAAGGCGGCCATAATCGCCCACAATCTCAGGTCGTTAGGTTCTAGAGGGTAAGAATTGATGTTGGTTCCCAGCTCCCAGTTTCGGTCTTCCCACAGTAACGACCTATTGCCAAACTCAAGGGAGCGAATTGCTTTTTGCAGGGCTGCCTCGAAGCACCTATCAATAGCCATTACCTCACCGGTGGCTTTCATTTGTGTCCCGAGAACCCGGTCGCCCGAGGCGAATTTATCAAATGGCCAGCGAGGAATCTTGACCACCAGGTAATCCAGCGTTGGCTCAAAGGCAGCCATCGTCTTTCCGGTTACTGCGTTAGGGATTTCATCAAGCCTTTTGCCGACAGCTATTTTGGCGGCCACGCGGGCGATGGGATAGCCGGTAGCCTTACTGGCTAGAGCTGAGCTGCGACTAACTCGTGGGTTAACCTCAATTACATAGTAATTAGTGCTGTTAGGGTCAAGGGCAAATTGTATATTACAGCCACCCTCAACCCCCAGCGCCCTGATAATCTTGAGGCTGGCTGTCCTCAGCATCTGGTGTTCTTTATTGGTCATAGTCTGGCTGGGGGCAACCACAATGCTGTCGCCGGTATGGATTCCCATCGGGTCGATATTTTCCATGTTACAGACGACGATGCAGTTATCGGCGCCGTCACGTATGACCTCATACTCTATTTCCTTCCAGCCAGCTACCGATTCTTCTATTAGTACCTGATGGATAGGGCTGGTAGCCAGTCCCAGGGTTGCCGCTTTATCAAGTTCCTCCCAGGTGGTAGCGAAGCCTCCTCCTGTCCCTCCCAGGGTGTAAGCCGGGCGAATTACCACGGGCAGACCTATCTTCTTGGCTACTTCCCTGGCCTGTTCCAGGGTATTGACGGTAGCGCTTGGCGGCACCGGCTCGCCGATGTTAATCATCATCTGTTTGAATAGCTCGCGGTCCTCTCCGTTTCTTATCGTTTGTATTGGCGTCCCCAGAGACCTGACATTGTATTTATCTAAAATGCCGGCATCAGCCAGGTCTACGGCTAGATTAAGTCCCGTCTGACCGCCGAGGGTGGGCAGCAGCCCATCGGGGCGCTCGCGCTCAATGATGCGACTTACCATATCAACGGTCAGCGGCTCAATATAGACAATATCAGCGATGCCCTCATCGGTCATAATGGTGGCCGGATTTGAGTTGACCAGCACCGAGACTACCCCCTCCTCCCGCATCGCCTTGCACGCCTGGGTGCCGGCGTAGTCAAACTCCGCCGCCTGCCCGATAATGATGGGTCCCGAACCGATAATCAACACTTTAGATGGTTTAGACAAGGCTTACTCCTTTGGTGGTTTAACTGCTTTTAATATCCCGATTTTTTTTAATTCTTTAGCTATCTTAATGAAGGAGCCGTCCATACTTTGAGGACTAAAGCGTACCCGAACTTTCTCACTAATATTTGTTGGAAGTTTTGTTCCTGCCTGTACAAGGTAAACTATTCTATCTTTAAGAAGCTCTTGCAGTTTACCTATTTCCATTAACACATTTCCTCTGGGAATAAAACCACCTGTTTTACCATCAACATCACCTTTAGTAGCTAATATGACTGCGCAGTCCGCTTGTCTTGAATACCAGTCTACATTTTCTGCGACTGACCTTCCTTCGCTTGGCTGCTCCTCGACCACTATAGGTTCAACGCCAAGAGCTTCCAGAAAGTTTTTCAGTTTGCTGAGCGCAGGTGAATCTCCACCATGTGCGATAAAGGCTTTAGGAGGAACCTCACGAAGTATGGATTCAGGGGGTACTTCAATATAAGAGCGTTCTCTTTTAACCCCTAGTATCTCATATTTTTGTATAGTTGATTTTAGAGCAGTCTCATAATCGTATAAGCGCCTATTGTACTCTTGTTGATATTCTATCTCCGTGCCGGAGTAGATAGATGCCCCGGCAGCCCTAACGAACTTGTCCCACTCCGATGAACTCCTACCGAACGCTGCCTCTAATATGTCAGACACTTTGTTACGCCATAGCTCAAACTTTTGATTATCATAATGCAGTTCTTCTAATTGAGGTATCTCTTCCAAGCACTGCTTCAACATTTCTATTGCTTTACTTTTATCCATTTTGATTCCTCTCTCACCATCTCCAGAAACTTTTCAAAGAGGTAGGTATTGTCCAGCGGTCCGGGGGAGGCTTCGGAGTGATACTGGATGGAGAAGATGGGCAGCTCCTTGTGGCGTAAGCCCTCCACCGTGCCATCGTTCAGATTGATATGGGTAACCTCCAGCCCGCCATTGAGGCTGTCGGGGTCAGTGGCGTAGCCGTGGTTCTGGGCGGTGATGTGGATTCGCCCATCACTCAGGTCTCGGACAGGATGGTTGGCACCTCGGTGCCCGAATTTCAGCTTGAAGGTTTTGGCGCCAAAGGCTCGGGCAATTAGCTGGTTACCCATACAAATACCCATAATCGGCTTCTTGCCGATGAGTTTTTTGACCGTGTCCACTATGTAGTCCAATAGTTCGGGATTACCCGGACCGGGGGAGAGGAGAATGCCATCAGGCTTCAAGCTTAGGATTTCATCGGCTGACATAGTGGCGGGAACTACCTGCATTGTGCAGCCCAGGCCATGCATAATGCGCAGTATGCTGTATTTCAAACCGCAATCAAGGACGACTATTTTACATAAAGATTCTGAGGTTTCCCCATGTAATTCTGGCTCCCATTGATAAGGGGCATCGGTGGTTACCTGCTTAACAAAATCGGTTTCACCATATCTAGGCAGCTCTTTTAATTGTTCCAGAGCCTCTTGTGGTGTCTTATCACTGGTAATAGTGCCCATCATTACTCCCGATGAGCGCAGTCGGCGGGTAATAGCCCGGGTATCCACGCCACTTATGCCGGGTATACCACTCTCGGCTAGATATTGGTGAAGAGTCTTGGTGCTTAGATAGTGATTGGGCTGGTAGCACTCTTCCCTGACCACAAAGCCTCTTACCTGAATCTTATTTGATTCAAAATCCTGCTCATTTATGCCGTAGTTGCCGATAAGGGGATAAGTAGGCACGACAATCTGGCCGGCATAGGAGGGGTCGGTTAGCATCTCCTGATAGCCCATCATGCTGGTATTGAATACCACCTCGCCGTGGGCATTAGCCTCAGCGCCAAAGGCATAGCCTTCATAGACTGAGCCATCTTCCAAGACCAGAATTGCTCTTTTAGTCATAATTCACCTTGTCCAGAACCTTTTCTTCAACTCTAACAGAGTCATCCTTATAGACTAGCTTCCCCTGCGATATGGTTGCCATTACCTTGCCTTTAAGCCTTGAGCCGGTAAGAGGGGTATTCTTGCCTTTGGAGGCAAAGGCTTTGGTATCTACTATCCATTCCAAGTCAGGGTCAAATATAGTAATATCAGCCGAGGCTCCAATATCTAAAGTCCCTACTCTGCCGTATTTATTACCAATAATCTTGGCTGGGTCACAGGTAAGCTTGGCGATAAGGGTAGCCAGGGTTAGCTGCCTATCGTGCACCAGACTCATAAGGCTGCCCAGGGCGGTTTCAAAGACACTGATGCCAGAGGCAGCTAGGTCAAACTCACACAGCTTGTCGGCTTCGGTATGAGGGGCATGGTCGGTAGCAATAATATCAATCACGTTTTCCTTGAGCCCCTGAATTAGGGCTTGAATGTCCCGCTTAGTCCTCAGGGGTGGATTTACCTTGGCATTGGTGTTATAGCCTATGACCTTTTCCTCGGTCAGGGTCAGGTGGTGGGGTGTAACCTCGGCAGTAACCTTGATGCCTTTCTCCTTGGCCCGGCGAATGAGGTCAACCGAGCCTTCGGTGCTGACATGGGCAATGTGGAGTCGACCTCCAGTAAGCTTAACCAGAGCCAGGTCACGGGCGACTATAATCTCCTCAGCCGCGGCTGGTATTCCACGGAGACCTAACTTGGTTGATATTATGCCCTCATTCATCTGTCCGCCTTCGGTGAGGGATGTATCCTCGCAGTGGTCAATAATAGGTAAGTCAAGGTCGCGGCTATAATCTAGCGCCTGGCGCATAAGTCGGGAGTTTGCTGCTGGTTCGCCATCATCGCTAAAGCCAATTACACCGGCTGAAGCCAGCTCACCCATTGGGGCTAGCTCTTGACCTTTTCTACCCCTTGAAATACAGCCTATAGGCAGAACGCGAACTACGCCTTCCGTGGCAACAATTGACTTTACATAATCTATAGTAGCCTGATTATCCAGGGGCGGATTAGTGTTAGGCATACAGCCGATGGTAGTAAAGCCACCCTTGGCGGCGGCTCGGGTTCCAGTAGCGATAGTTTCCTTTTCCTCGAATCCGGGCTGTCTGAGGTGGCAGTGGAGGTCAACAAATCCGGGGCAGACAATTAGCCCCTGGGCGTGAAGGACATCATAATCTGGCTGGGGTGGTGTTGCTTCTCCCCTGCCCAGCCACGAGATTTTACCTTCAGTAATAAGCAAACTGCCGATTTCATCTATCCCTTGGCTGGGGTCAATTATATGACCACCATGAATAAGCAAGGACTTCATTGTTCTTTACTCGCTTTTTCCCTTCATCATCATTTCTCTAGTGATGTGCTCTGGCATAGTGACTGGGCTTGAAACCGTGAGCCTCGGCTTCACTTTCTGAATCGAAAATAATCAGGTTCTCTGGTTTAATTTTTCTAGTCCAATGGCTGTCAGCGCTATGGTATTTTTTGT
>SOKA01000073.1 GCA_004376105.1 Dehalococcoidia bacterium | reverse complement strand
CTACTTTTACCCCAAACCACCAGCAGGATTAGTCTTCAACCGGCTGGTGTAAGCGGCTCCAACCTTCCCACTACAGCTTTATCAGTTTGGTGGAATAGACATCGGGGATAGATAGTATTTGCTGCAATTGTTCCTCGAACAGGGGTTCATCTAAGGCTAATACCATTAGTGCTTGTCCCCTGGGTTTCAGACGGCCAACATGCATGGAACTAATATTTACATCAGCATCACCAGTTACCTTGCTTACCGCGCTGATGAGCCCAGGACGGTCTAGGTGGTCGCTAAACAGGAAGTAACCCCCGGTGGGCACAATATCAAGCCAGTAGTTATTAACCCGGACAATGTGTGATTCCCCGCGTATTACCGTTCCAGCAACAACAGTAACCCCGGTGCTGGTGGTGGCTTCGATACTAATAAGGCTGGCATAGTTTTCACAGGTAGCTTCCTTCTGCTCCACCACGGTTAGGCCACGCCGAGCAGCCACTATATTAGCATTGACCAGGTTAACTCGTTCTTCACTTATCTCCTCAAGTAATCCGCCTAGGACAGATGCCTTGAGAGCATTAGTATCGTAATTGGAAATCTCACCCTCATATTTAACCTGGATGGCATTCATTTGTCCCTCAGCTAGTTGGCTGACCAGTTTACCTGCTGTGGCAGCCACCTTTATGAAGGGTGCTAGTACGGATAGAGTTTCAGCAGAGACAAAGGGAGCATTAACCGAGTATCTGGCTGGCTGTCCTTTAAATATGTCAATAATCTGGTTGGCTACATCCTTAGCTACCACGACTTGGGCTTCAGTGGTGGAAGCGCCTAAATGGGGGGTAACAATGACGTTATCATTTTCAAAAAGAGTACTCTCGGTAGTTGGTTCTATAGAGAAGACATCAATGGCAGCGCCAGCTACTCTCTTCTCCTTTATTGCCCTAACCAGTGCCTGTTCGTCAATTAATCCACCCCTGGCGGTGTTAATAATACGAACTGTTGGTTTGACTAAAGACAGCTCTTTGGCTCCAATTAGTCTCCTTGTTGATTTTGTTAATGGCAAGTGGAGGCTGATAAAGTCTGATTCTTTGAGCAACCGCTCTAAAGAAACAAGCTCTACCTGAAGGTTATGGGCGTGGTCGACAGAGATGAAGGGGTCATAAGCGATAAGCTTCATTTCCAGACCTCGAGCGCGTCTGGCTACCTCTGAACCCACATTGCCTAAGCCTATAATACCTAATGTTTTATTTCTGACCTCAGTACCCATGAAATCACTTCGTCGCCATATCCCAGATTTGAGCATGGCGCTAGCCTGAGGGATATGACGGGCTAAGCAGAGCATAAGGGCAATGGTATGCTCGGCAGCCGAGATAGTGTTGCCGGTAGGCGCGTGAACTACCGCAATGCCGCGTCGGGTTGCTTCTTCTATATCAATATTGTCTACGCTAACACCGGCTCGGGCGATGACCTGTAACTTTTCCCCGGCTTGTATAACCTTAGCTGAGACCTGGGTCTGACTGCGCACCACCAGTGCCTCATAATCGCCAATTATGGATATGATTTCCTCCGGCTTTAGCCCTAACTTAATATCCACCTGAGCATAGCTACGCAGAATATCTATTCCCTCGTCGGAAATAGGCTCAGCAATTAAAACCTTCATTTTAGCAACTCCTGAATCCAGCCCGGGGCAATACCACCTTTATGGCTGAGATTACGGTTTCAACGTCGCCTTCAGTTACCCAGCCTAGGTGCCCGATGCGGAATATTTTGCCGTTTAATCTCTGCTGTCCACCACTGAGCACAATCTGGTGTTCCTCTCTTAAAATCTTGAGCATCTTTTTAGTATCAAGCCCATCCGAAGTAGCTACAGCAGTAACTGTATTGGAGGCGTAGTTTTCGTCAGCAAAAAGAGATAGTCCTAGTGATTTTACTCCAGCTCGGGCCACTTTACCCACTCGAGCATGCCGGGCTATGATGTTAGGCAAACCTTCCTTTAGCATCATTTCTAGCGATATGGACAGGGCAAATACTATAGAAATAGCTGGTGTCCATGGCGTTTGCCCCTTTTCTAAATAGCTCTTGGCTTGGGCAAAGTCCCAGTAGAAGCGAGGCATCTTAGCTTTGGCATGAGCTTGCCATGCCTCTGGGCTCACACTAACCATAGCCAGACCTGGGGGAACCATCCATCCCTTCTGGGAACCAGCAACAGCAACATCTAAGTGCCAGTCATCTACTGGCAAATTAATTGAACCCAGACCACTGATGGCATCAACCAGCAGTAATTTATCAAATTCCTTCACTACGGAGCTAATTGAAGCCAGGTCATTGGTAACGCCGGTAGAGGTTTCATTATGAGTGACCAGCACCGCTTTGATTTTGGGTTCAGCGTGGAGAGCCCGGCGCACGGCGTCAATATCAGCCGCTTGACCCCATTCAAAGCGAAGCGAGATTACCTCAGCTCCAAATTGTTGGGCGATAGTGGCAAAGCGTTCCCCGAAGACGCCAATAGATACCGATAATACTTTATCACCTGGGGACAGGGTATTAACGATAGCTGCCTCTAGGCCGCCTGTTCCTGAACCAGTAAGCAGAAAAACGTCGCCCTTAGTTTGAAACAACTGTTTTAGTTTAGCCGTCACCCCATTTAGTATCTGCCCAAATTCCTCACCCCGATGATTTATCATCTGCCTGGTCATTGCCTGAAGCACATCACTAGGGCAGGGGGTAGGTCCTGGGATGCGTAACTGTTCCATCTGTCTCCTTTATTGTGTTAGTGTATCAGTATTTATCACTTTAGCAAAGCGGCGTTTACCCACTTTAATAATACTGCCACTCTCAAAAGTAAAGAATGGCATCTTTACCTTCTTCCCATTTATTCTTACGGCGTCTTGCCCAATTAGCCTTGCGGCCTCACTGCGGCTCTTGGCCAAGTGCGTTTTAACAAGTATGTCTCGAAGGTCAATGCCAGTACGTAGTGGTATATGATACTCGGGTATTTCCTCTGGCACTTCCCTTTTTTGAAACACCTTAACAAAATACTCCTCAGCTTGGCTAGCTGCCTTTTGACTATAGAGTTGGGTCACAATTTCCCTAGCCAGTCGCTTCTTAAGCGTCATAGGATTAACGGTTTTACGGCTAAGCCCTTGCCTAAATTCCTCCAGTTCCTCGTCAGGAATATCGGTTACTAATTCAAAGTAGTGCGAGATAAGGCTATCAGGAATAGACATCACTTTGCCATATATCTCATCAGGTGGTTCAGCAACACCAATATAGTTGCCCAGGCTCTTGCTCATCTTTTGACTACCATCGGTGCCAATGAGGATGGGGGCTAAAAAGACCTGCTGGGGAGGCTGTCCTACCATGGATTGGAGCCCCCTGCCGACCAGTAAATTAAACTTCTGGTCAGTACCGCCAAACTCAACATCAGCCTGTACCATCACTGAGTCATAGGCTTGGAGCAAAGGGTATAGTAATTCGGTCACTGCAATGGGGCGTCCGCTGTTATATCTTTCGCTGAAATCCTCGCGGGCTAGTAACTGGGCTACAGTGAACTTGCTGGTGAGTTGAATAACATCACTGAGGGTAAATTTGCCAAACCACTCACTCTGCCACCTCACCTCTGTTCGTTTCTTATCAACCACCTTGAAGAACTGCTCCATATAGGTTTCAGCATTAGCCTGCACCTCTTCCACAGACAGCATGGGTCGGCTGGTAGAAACACCACTCGGGTCACCAATCCGAGCTGTCCAATCACCAACGATAAGAATAACCTGATGCCCCAAATCTTGAAATTGACGTAGCTTTCTCAGGGTTACCATATGACCTAGGTGGATGTCGGGAAAACTGGGGTCGAAACCCTCTTTTAGCCGTAGTTGTTTGCCTGAGCGTAGCAGTTTTACCATCTCTTCTTCAATTATAATTTCAGCCACCCCTCGCTTTAGCAAATAACTAATATCTTGGCTGCTCATAACTTTTTCACCGGTGTTCATACTTAGCCTCTACCTCGGGAGTTTAGTATAGCTCTGCCTTGTTTTACGTCCTCAGCTATTTGTTTCTTTAGTTCCTCTGCCGTGTCAAATTGTTTCTCACCGCGGAGTCGCTCCATGATATCAATTTTTAGCTCGCGCCCATATAGGTTACTCCGGTAGTCAAGGATATAAACCTCTACGATACGCTGGCTGCCACCGAAGGTAGGTTGCTTGCCAATATTAGTCATTGATTGATAGGCTTGACCATCAATGTGAGACCAAGTAGCGTAAACCCCCTCAGCGGGAAGAGCCTGCCCCGGGTCTATATCCAGATTGGCTGTGGGGAAACCTAACTCTATACCTCGACCTGCCCCGCTGGTTACACGCCCGGTTAGACTAAAGGGACGGCCCACCAGATTGAGCACCCTTTTCATATCTCCGTCAGCTAGGGCATTTCTGATGGCTGTACTGCTTACCACTTCACCATTTATCATTACGGGGGGTATTACTGTTACACTAAAGTTCATATCTTGTCCCAATGTGCGAAGGGTATTGGTGTTGCCTTCCCGGTTTTGACCTAAGGCAAAGTCAGCTCCGACTACCAGTCCGCGCATTCTGAGGTATTTCTTTAGTAGATTGACGAATTGGTAAGTGCTGAGCTGAGCTAACTCACTGGTGAAGGACAAGGTAATGATAGCTTCAACGCCTTCATTTTTAAGAAGGTTGATTCTCTGGGTAAGGTCAGTTAAGAATGGTAGCTTGGCCTGAGGTGACAGCACTTCCTGGGGATGCTGGTTAAAAGTTACCACTCCACTAAGCAAATTCTGCTCTCTGGCTTGCTCCGCTAGCTGTGAGAGCAGGTATTTATGTCCGAGATGAACTCCATCGAAAACACCGATGGTTAGCAGTGTATCTTTCTTAGGTCGTAACTTGGCTAACTCTTCCTCTATTTGCATAATGCTTTCCCCTGAGTAGGATTATTGGTGAGAAGCATAGCGTTAAATAGCCAAGGGGTAAAACCCGGTAGGCTATCATAGCTGAAGCATTTTGATATTATCATAAGCCAATCTAAGCGTCAATTACAAGTGCCAGACGAGGTATTAGGGGATTATTCATTGGTCGCATAACTTTGTGCTATACTTAGGTAAAGCCAGCGTAGCTCAGGGGTAGAGCAGCGGTTTCGTAAACCGCCGGTCGTCGGTTCGAATCCGACCGCTGGCTCTACAAATTACACATTTGGAGACCGAAT
>SOKA01000065.1 GCA_004376105.1 Dehalococcoidia bacterium | reverse complement strand
ATACTGCTTTTCATTATTGCCCAAGACAAGGCTAACCCCTTCAATCTGAGCCAACCTCAATTTAAGATTGTTTACTAATCCACCCTTTTACACGGGCATTATATCTTTCATATTCTCGGTGGTCAAATTGAAGAGCAGGGGGAGATACAGTATAATGTCCATTAAAAGAAACCACGGAGGTGAGTTGGTAAATGGTATATGGAAAGCTGATGGTTCATTTAACGGATGTCTTCAAGGATGAGCAGCACAGGAAGGACTGGCAGTTCTGGAGTCAGGATGAAACGGATGACGAAGCGATAATAAGGAGGGTGGTGCGGGACTCATGGGAGTTACAGCTTAAATATCGGTCTTGTGGTCAGACAGTTTTATATCCCCTATCGCTTCATCTTGGTCTGGGGACTAGGGAGTCGGTAGTGGCCATGACCACCCTCACCGGAGGCTTTGGCGGTAACGAGATTTGCTGTGCGCTGGTGGGAGGAATTGCCGCCCTTGGTCTGGAGTTTGGGCGAGTGGACTTTACTGAGGAAGGCGGACCTCGCTCTAGAGGGCATAGCAGTTTTACCTTGGCCCAGGCGCGGTTGCGTGAACTTATGGAGCGGTTTGCCGAACGTACCGCTGGTCTAATCCGCTGTGGTGATTTGTGTGATGCGCATTTTGGCAAGCGCCTTGCCCCGGTTGACCGTATCGACCCCATGCAGGTGGAGCGGATTAGATCGGGCGAGGTTTTCTCAATGTGGTCTACCTACGCTGCTGAGCTGTGTGCCCTGACGGCGGAGATAACTTGTGAGATAATTTTGCGCTGGAGAAGGCAGAGGGGGATTGTTACCCCGCTGATGGGTTTCCCTTGGTACAATCGGACTTGGGAATTACAGCAACTAACGGAATCGATGAAACCAGAGAGTTGACCACTACCTTACCACTTTGTGGTTACTTTTTGAAAGGGAGGATTAGCTTAGTCATGGCTGAAGAAAAGCTAACATTAATGGAAATGGCGATAATGGATGCGGTGCGTAAAGAGATGATTGAGCGCACCGATATTGGCAAACATTGCCGGACGATAATTTCGGATTATGATGCCCCCGGACCGACCCTCTGGACAGAGCCGACGGTTAGAGAATTTGCTGATGTCCTAGAGGGATTGGTTGACCGGGGTTATCTAGCGTGGAAGACCTATATTTTGCAAGTAGAACCCACGGAAAAGGGCAAGAAGTTCATTGCTGATAACGAAGCGGAGCTGGACAACCTTCCCAAGGTTGATGATAGTCGGGAGTGGTTTAAACAGCAAAAGAGAAAAATGGTTCTCTAAAGCCCTAGACTTTAGACGGGGTGTCAACAATAAACAACAGAGTTGTGGTCACTGGCATAGGTATATCGTGTCCAGTCGGGCTGAATGCCTCCTCTACTTGGGAAGCCCTGATTGCTGGTAAGTCTGGCATTGATTACATCACCCTATTTGACCCTGAGCCCTTTGATACCAAGTTTGCCGGTGAGGTAAAAGGATTTGAACCCACTGACTATATAAGCCGCAGGGAAGCTCGTCACCTGGACCGCTTCGCTCAATTGGCGGTAGCTGCCAGCCTGCAGGCAGTAAAGCAAGCCGGAATTCAAATTAACCCCACCAATCAGGATAATATCGGTGTCATAATTGGCAGCGGGTTCGGGGGATTGCTTACCCTATCTGAACAAATAAGAATACTGCTAGAAAAGGGACCGGATAAAGTAAGCCCCTTCCTAGCACCAATGATGGCTGCCGATATGGCTTCAGCCCAGGTATCAATCGTGCTTGGAGCTAAGGGACCAAACTTTTGCACCGCATCAGCCTGCTCCAGTGGCTCAGATGCCATAGGCGTTGCTTATGAAATCATCAGGCGTGGTGACGCCCAAGCCATGCTCACTGGTGGCAGTGAGGCAGCGGTAACCCCGATAGGGATTGCTGCCTTCAATGCTCTCAGAGCTCTCTCTACACGAAATAGTGAGCCCCAGCTAGCCTCACGACCCTTCGATGCTGAACGTGAGGGCTTCGTCCTCAGTGAAGGAGCTGCTGTCCTTATGCTGGAAGACCTCGCCTTCGCCCAAAGGCGAGGGGCTAACATTCTGGCTGAAATTATAGGCTACGGAGTCAGCAGTGATGCCTACCACGTCACCCAGCCGATTAAAGATGGGGGGGGGACAGTAAGGGCTATGCAGATGGCACTTAATAAAGCCGGACTGGCTATTACTGAAATTGATTATATTAATGCTCATGGCACGTCTACCCCACTAAACGACAAAATGGAAACCAAAGCGATAAAGGCCGTGTTTGGCGACACTGCCTATCACATTCCAATAAGCTCAACCAAGTCAATGATGGGGCATCTCCTTGGAGGTGCTGGTGCTATTGAGGCAGCAATATGCATTATGGTTATCCAGCACGGCATAATACCACCGACGATAAACCTTACTCACCCCGACCCTGAATGCGATTTAGATTATGTGCCTAATATAGCCCGCCAAGCCAAGGTTACCACCGCTCTGTCTAATTCTTTTGGCTTTGGTGGTCATAATTCAGTTCTGGTCTTTCGACAATATTGCGAGGTATAAACTTGAATCATAGTCGTTGGAATCTTCTACCACCAGCTCCAGCCCAATATTTGGCTAACACTTCAGGCTTTCCTCCACTGATAGCCCAGCTCCTGTATAATCGTGGTCTCACTGAACCATCGCAGTTAGAATCATTCATCACTGCTGATAAATGCCTGTCAGGTAACCCCCTCCTGCTGCTTGATATGCACCGGGCGGTAGCCAGGATTTACCAGGCTTTGCTTTCCGGTGAAAACATTGCTATCTATGGAGACTTTGATGTTGATGGCATCACCGGGACTGCCCTGCTAGTCCAGGGGCTATCAAGCCTTGGCGCTAAGGCTATTCCTTACATACCACATCGCCTGACCGAAGGCTACGGACTCAAAATAACCGCCTTGGAGAAGCTTCACCAGCAAGGCATTAGCCTGGTTATCACCGTTGATTGTGGAATCACTGCCCTACCTGAGGTCAAGAAGGCACAAAGGATGGGGCTTGATATAGTTATTACCGACCATCATACCCCTCTGGCCATAATCCCACCAGCTATTGCCGTGGTTAATCCTAAACTACCCAACTCAAACTACCCCTTCCCAGAACTGGCTGGCGTCGGGGTAGCCTTCAAGCTTCTTCAGGCTCTGTTCCAGGGCATTGGGAAAGAGAAGCAATTGGATGAACTAATAGACCTGGTAGCCATGGGGACTATAGCTGATATGATGCCTTTACTGGGGGAAAATCGATACCTGGTTAAGCAAGGACTGAAACTAATTAATGCCACCCCCCGCCTTGGAGTTAGAGAAGTGATAACCCGGGCTGGATTAAACATTGGCAGCCTTGATACTAAAAGTATCTCCTGGGGCATAGCCCCACGGTTAAACACTGCTGGCAGATTGGAACATGCTATGACCAGCTACAAACTGCTGATGACAAACTCACCACAGGAGGCGCGCGAGCTAAGCATATGGCTGGAACAAAAAAATGCTGAACGGCAAAGAATAACCACTAAGGTCTTAACCAAAGCTAGGGAGCAAATACTGGCTGAGGGGATTTCACCACTTTTGATAACCGGCGACGAGGACTACCCGGCTGGAATCGTGGGACTGGCAGCCAGCAAGCTTTCAGAGGAATTTTACCGCCCGGCAATTGTGATCAAAACCGGTAAGCAGGTAAGCAGTGGTAGTTGTCGGAGCATCCCCGAGTTTAATATCATCCATGCCTTGAAACAGTGCAGTAGTTTATTCTCTTATTTTGGTGGACACGCTCAAGCCGCCGGTTTTAGCCTACCGACTAAGAATCTGGCTCGTCTTAAGCAAACACTCCTGCAACTGGCATCTACTGAGCTAGCCGGGGTTGACCTTCGTCCTCACCTGGATATTGATGCTGAGATTACACTGCCCGACCTCGCCGGAGATACTTTCCAATCAATTCAACAGCTAGCTCCTTTCGGTCGTAGTAATCCAGTGCCTACCTTCCTCAGCCGGGGAGTAGAGGTCATTGATTGTCAGACAATGGGCAGTAGTAGCGAGCACCTGAGGCTGAAACTAAAGCAGGGTGGCACTGTTTGGAACGGGGTAGCTTTTAGATTGGGTAACTATCTAACAGAGGTATCCTCCCCCCTTGACATTGTCTATAACCTGGAAGTAGACCGCTGGGGTGGGGAGGAGAGGCTACGGCTTAGTATCTTGGATTTTGCCCCAGCTATTTCTAATTTAGCCACCAGCTAGTACTTCGATGACTCCTGTGCCACAGGACAGACTTTCATACATCTACCTAGACAGTAGTGCAGGTCGCTTAGCTGTACGCAAGCATCTGTATCGGTCCGCGCCGGCGTATTGTACCATACGCCCCCGGGCTCGAAATCTGGGCGCAGGGAAATAGCACCAGGGCAATTCTGCAAGCAGATAGAGCAACTTTCGCCTAAACATACCTTCTCTTCAAGGAGCGGGCTAGGCGTAAGCTCGGCCTCGGTTATCACCGAGTTGAACCTTATGCGAGGTCCATATTCGGGTGTAATCACCAGATTGTTTAGACCAAATTCACCCAGGCCGGTGTTTACTGCAGCGTGGCGCTGCGAAAACAGCCCCGACTTCGATGGAATCCTATCTCTGATAAATTTCCATATCTCCCGGGTCCCATAGGTTGCGGGAAAGAACAAAGAGAGGTAACCCCGACTCTCCAGAAAGTTCGATACACGCAGGGCCATCATGTCAAGGAGCTGGTTTACCATGGCGTAGCCGGTCTGCCTATAAAAATAGTTTTGGAGCACGTCCTTTTGGTGTTCCGGAGACACTAGCTCGGAGTTGACCAGATGCCCTTCCCAGTAGAGTGCCTGGTGCAGCAGGGCTACGCCAAAGGTGACGACGGACATTGCCTCGTGAAGGAAATCGCGTGGGTGATGTCCTCTCGGAGCACCATCAAATCTTTCCACATTTGAAATGCCGACTACGCTGGCTCCGTTGGCCTTTAGCCAAGTGACAACCTCGTTGGTTAAAGTATCCATCAACCTTCCCCACTTTACAATGCTTTTTGAACCTAAACCCATCCGCTACTTGTAAATACACCATAAATCATTGCTCTTCATCATACATAGTACCACTTTCGTTTTCTCCCTTTATTTAGCTTGCTGCCCTAACCCAGCGTGTCCTTAAAGCCAGCAGGGGGATAGTGATAGCTAAGACTACTATGGCTATAAATTGAGCCTGATGTAAACCAAGGAGAAAAGGTGTCCCATCTCGCAGGAAATCAATACCAACCCGCCATGCCGAGTATAAAGTAAGGTAGACAAGAAATAGTGAGCCATCAGGTTTGAGCCGTCCTCTTAATTTGAGCAATACGGCGAAACCTATTAGACAAAATATAATTTCGTAAACCTGCGTGGGATGAAGAGCTATTCCAAGGGGGGCAATGCTATCAGGGTGGGTATAAACTACGCTCCAGGGTAGCCAAGCTGGCGCTGGTAGGCCGTAGCAGCAACCATTTATAGTGCAGCCTACCCTGCCTATAGCCTGAGCTAATATAATGCCTGGTGCTACCAAATCGGCAAAGAAACCATACTGATAATGCTTTACCTTGCTATAAATCCAGAAAAACAGGGTGACACCTAAGACAGCACCGTAGATGCTTAGGCCAGCACCGCTAAAAATCTGCCCCGGGTTCTGGCTGTAATAATCCCATTTATCAATAACATGGAATAATTTCGATACTACAATCCCTGACGGAATGGCAATAAGTGCTACAGTAGGGTCAGGAGGGCTAGGTAAATCAGCCCTTTTTCTTATTATTTGTCGCGTCATCCACAAGATGATTGCCGCAACAGCCAGGGCAATAAGAATGCCATACCACCTAACCTCCATTGAGCCTATGTGAAAGGCTATCGGGTCTATGCTTATGGTAATCATCTTTCCCCTAACAGCCTTTCAAGCAGCGTCTGGGCTGCCTTCTTATCCAGAGGTTTATTATTATTGCCACACTTGGGCGACTGGATACAGCTTGGGCAGCCCTCCTGGCACAGGCACTCTGTAACCGCCTTCAGCGTAGCCTGCCAGAGTTCCTCCACTAAGTCAAAACCCTTCTCAGCAATGCCAATGCCACCGGGATAAGCATCATAAATAAATATCTGGGCTCTCCCGGTATCAGGATGGAAGGGAGTGGATACGCCACCAATATCATTACGGTCACACAGGGCAAATAAGGGAAGGATAGCAATAGCGGCATGCTCAGCAGCATGTAATCCGCCAGCAAAGTCTAATTGAGCCTTGACCAGTCGGGCAATAGCCTCAGGTGGGAGGTCAAACCATAAAGCCACAGTGGGAAAATGATGAGGCGGCAAGTCAAGGAGTTCCTCACCAATTACCTCCTCAGTGAACTGCGCCTTCTTTTTGAAGCCAACCACAGTAGTAGTAACCTCTACCTCACCTAAGTATACCTTTGCCTGCCCGCAGCTTTTATCACGGGTTACCCTGACAATATGCAAATCAGTGATTTCCTTAGCCTGGGTATAATAAGGGGCAGTAGTCGGCTCCGCATAAGCAGTGCGGTTAGCTAGGTCAAGCTTGGTGACTAAATAGGCTTCCCCCTGATGGAGGTAGATAGCACCAGGGTGTATCTGTGAAAAAGCAACGCTAGCCTCTACAGTCTCCAGTAAGGAGTCAGTTGAGGTATCAATAATAGCAAAGTTTTCCCCAGAGGTGGAACGAATATTGATGCTTTGAGCTGGATAGGCGATAGCCGGTGAAAGATGCCACCTGCCACTACGTTCTTTGAGTAAGCCCTGTCCCTCCATCTCTGCCCTTTCCTGGGTTAAGGCAGAGCCAAAAAAGTTCTCATCACCGCTGTTTAGTGGCAACTCCCAAGCAGCACACAGGAGATGGGCTCTTAAAATATAGGAATTGCTGGGGTTAACTAAGGCATTCTCAAAGCTTTTTTGAAAAAAGAAATCAGGGTGACGCATAAAATACTGGTCCAGAGGATTATCCAGAGCGATAAGAAAACTTAAAGACTCACCTCTACCTCGGCCACTCCTACCTGCTTGCTGCCAAGTACTAGCAATACTCCCCGGATAGCCAGTAAGCACTGTAGCCTCCAGGTCACCAATATCTATACCTAACTCTAAAGCGGTAGTGGCAACCACGCCCAGAAGTTGACCGGAAAAGAGCTCTTGCTCTATTTGACGGCGTTCCTGCGGAAGATAGCCAGCTCGATAAGCCTTTATCTTGTTGGTCAGGGCAGGGTTATCTTGGGCTAACCTCTGCCTTGAGTAGGTATAAATAAGTTCGGTTAGTCGACGGGTATGGGCGAAGGTTAGACTGCGGATATTCCGGCTCACCAACTCAGTAAATAAGCTTGTAGCTTCGCTATTAGGGCTACGCCGAACACTTCTGGCATCGTCTATGATTGGAGGATTCCAGAAGACAAAGTCCTTGCTACCTTGAGGAGAACCATCATTGTCAACTATCTCAAAAGGTAAACCTACCAGTCTTGCTGTATGCTCACCAGGGTTAGCTATAGTAGCTGAACAGCAAATGAATTGGGGATTTGAGCCATAAAATTGACACAGACGGCGCAAGCGACGCAGCACACAGGCTACGTGAGAGCCAAAAACGCCACGATAGATATGGGCTTCATCTACTACCACATACCTCAAGTGGCGCAGTAACCTTGACCAAGATTGATGATTGGGTAGTATGCCAACGTGGAGCATATCAGGATTGGTAAGTATTACCTTGGCTCGCTTCCTTATCTCAGCTCGCTCAGCCTGAGGGGTATCGCCATCAAAGGTGGCAAATTCCCCTATTTTGAATAAACTAGGCCAAAACAGCTCCCTTAAATTACGCAACTGATCCTGAGCCAATGCCTTGGTAGGAAACAGGTAAAGAGCACGACTACCCGGCTCAGTTAAAATTGATTCCAAGACAGGAATGTTATAGCACAGGGTCTTACCACTGGCACTTGAAGTTGACACCATCACATTCCTGCCCTGTCGGGCATAATTTATGGCTTCAGCTTGATGAGTATAAAGAGGTAATAACCCATGCTCATTGAGGCAATCCTGAAGACCACTAACTAGAGGCTTATCTAATTCAGCACAGTTCGCCTCACGGGCTGGAATATGCTCAATATGAGCAATCTGACCGCTATAAGTAGGTTGAGCTGTAAGATAATGAAGGAAGGCTGAGGTATCCATTGTAGGTCTCATCACAAAACTGGCAGGATCTCAATTTCATAATTAAGTATCTCCACCTCAAACCGACTACCAGCAATAAAGTCCACTACCTTTGACAGGACCTCATTAGTATACCGCTTATTATTGCTAACGCAACAAATCCCCAGTGTAGCTAACTGCCATAAATCCTGGTCGTCAACCTCAGCCACGGAGACATTAAACTGGCTTCCAACCCGGGTAGTAATGGATTTCAACACCCGCCTCTTACCCTTGAGAGATAGATTTTCAGGTAAACGGAGACCAATCTTACATACGCCAACATTCATAATATATGGCCGCCAATAGCGGATAAATCAAACTTAGCTTATAATACTGCCAAAAAATACGATAACTCAGATAGGAAGATAGCCACCCAGCTATACACTCAATCTCTAAATAGGCTCAGGAAGATAATTCGTAGCTAGGGCTGAGTAGATGGAGTTATCATCTACTCGGCCTTGCCCCTCTCTCACTTTTCCTCTTCCATAAAGCCAAAATTATCCATGAAGTCGACAATAATACCCCCGGGCTTGGTGTCAAAATAGCACCAGCGCTTCCCCCCAAAGACACCACCAGCCACCATCTTGCTCCCCCGTTCTCGTAATTTTGACACCATCTCGTCCCAATTTGAGAGATTAAAGGCTACATGCTGTAGTCCTTCTCCTTTGGTTTCGAGAAACTGAGACCAGAGTGACCTTCCCTCTAGCGGCTGAATAAGCTCCAACACTACCGGCCCTAACTTAGCACAGGCAATCTTTATCTTAAATGGCTCACCTACTATTATCTCATCCTTGTGAGGTGAATACTCTAGGCTCTGCCAAGGACCGAGACCCCACATTGAGGAGAGGAATTCAATAGTCTTGTCTATATCTTTCACCACAACACCTAAGTGGTCAATAGAGGAAGGTAGAGCTATAGCGCCAGTATCCGATGGCATGTTAAACCTCCTTGGTATAGATACAGCTTTTACTATACTGGCTAAAGGTTATCAAGTCAAGGCTAAAATAGCCCTAGAGAAATAGTTATCAACCCCTTCCCTTAATACTTACTCCTTCAACGGAGGTTTTTAAAGAGACCGCCTATATGAATTTACAGCCACCCCCAGTTATGCTATAATTTTCTAACTTTTTATAAATCAACTTTTTACTATTAAGGAACCCGGGAGTTATAATTTGGATAAAGAAAAAAGGATAGACATTATAAATAAATTTAAACTCCATAAAGGAGACACAGGTTCGACCGAGGTTCAGGTTGCGCTGCTTACTGACAGGATAAACCTATTAACAGGGCACATGGCAGCTAATCGGCATGATTACCATTCACAACGGGGTTTACTTAAGCTGGTAGGACAAAGAAGAAGGCTACTATCTTACCTGAGTAAACAAGATACAGACCGATATCACAAGCTAATTTCAAGGCTCGGGCTACGCAAGTAAAGCCTTCAGGAGGAGGATTATGGTAAAACCTCAGGTTTTTGAGTGTGAAGTTGGGGATAGAACCCTCACTATAGAGACTGGGAAACTCGCTGAGCAAGCAAGTGGAGCAGTAACTGTCCGCTACGGAGATACTGTGGTTCTAGTTACAACCTGCATCAGTGACGAACCACGGGAAGGGATAGATTTTCTGCCACTAACCGTTGACTACGAAGAAAGGCTGTATGCCGCCGGTAAAATTCCAGGTGGCTTTATCAGAAGGGAAGGGCGCCCCAGTGAAGAGGCAACCCTAGCCAGCCGACTTACTGACCGACCGCTGCGTCCGCTTTTGCCCAAGGAATGGCGTAATGACATTCAGCTTATAGTCACTGTCCTTTCTGCTGACCGGGAAAATGACCCTGACATCTTGGCCGTTATTGGCGGCTCTGCCGTTCTATCAATATCAGAAGTGCCATTTGATGGCCCAGTGAGTGCTGTCCATATTGGCTATATTAATGACGAGCTTATATTAAATCCAACATTAGCCCAGCTTGAAGATAGCCTACTTGACCTCGTTGTGGCTAGTACCAAAGAAGCGATAATAATGATAGAGGCAGGAGCCCGAGAGGTTTCAGAAGATATTGTTATCCAGGCAATTAGATTTGGTCACGAGGCGAACCAAGATATTATCAAGCTTCAAGAGCAGCTTCAGCAGACTTGCGGTAAACCCAAGGTAGAAGCCCCCACTATTAAGATTAACCCTGAAGTAGAGTCAGCAATTTTGGAAATTATCAATGAAAGGCTTAGCCAAGCCCTAAGTCAGTCAGATAAATTACAACGGGAACAGGCACTTAGTAATCTAAAGAAAGAACTTGTAGAGCGCTTGGGAGAATCATTTCCTGAAGAAGATATACTCTCCGCCTTTGAGGCAAAGGTTAGAGCTGAAATAAGAACCAACATCCTTGACAAAGCCCAGCGTGTCAGTGGTCGTAGTTTAACAGAGGTCCGTCCCCTAAGCTGCGAATTAGGACTTCTGCCTCGTACCCATGGCTCAGCCCTATTTACCAGAGGACGAACACAAGTACTGACAATCACTACTTTAGGTCCTATCAGGAAGGAGCAGCAACTTGATGGCTTAGGTATAGAGGAAACTAAACGGTTCATCCATCACTATAATTTCCCCCCCTTCTCCAGTGGTGAAGTGAAACGTGTTGGTACACCTGGCCGGCGTGAAATTGGGCATGGTGCTCTAGCTGAGCGAGCCCTTATACCAGTACTGCCTAAAAGTGAGGACTCCCCTTATACTATTCGCTTGGTCTCGGAGGTCCTGAGGTCTAGCGGTAGCACATCTATGGCTAGTGTTTGTGCCTCAAGCCTATCCCTAATGGATGCGGGAATACCGATAAAGAGAGCAGTAGCTGGAGTAGCTATGGGCTTGGTCACTGATGAGAAGGGTAACCATGTTATTTTAACTGATATTGAGGGCATAGAGGATGCTTATGGTGATATGGACTTCAAGATAGCTGGCACCACTGAAGGTATCACTGCCCTCCAGCTAGATATTAAGCTCAAGGGCATAAACTTAGAAATTCTGGGAGAAGCACTAAATCAAGCCCGAGAGGCTCGTCTGTTTATCCTGAATGTAATGCAGCAAACCATCACCTCCAGCCGACCTGAAATCAGCCCCTATGCGCCCCGAGTATATAAAATAATGGTTAATCCTGATAAAATTGGCAGTATAATCGGCACCGGAGGTAAAACAATCAGGGCAATCACCGATGAAACTAAAGCAACTATTGATATTGACAATGATGGTACGGTGCTTATCGGTTCACCTGATGAGGAAGCAGCCCGTAGAGCTATTGAAATCATTGAAGGCCTAACTAAGGATGTAGAGGTTGGCGGTATCTATACCGGGAAAGTAACCCGCTTGCTGAACTTCGGCGCTATGGTTGAAATTCTTCCCGGTAAAGAGGGCTTGGTTCACATTAGTGAACTGGCTGAATATCGGGTATCCAGGGTCGAGGATATCGTTAAAATAGGCGATGAGGTTACGGTTAAAGTAATTGGTATCGACGAACTGGGTAGGACAAACCTATCACGACGGGCTGTGTTCGAAAAGCTTTCTCAGATGCCCAGGGCTAGGGCAAAAGATAGGCCGGCTACGAACTACCCATTTAAAAAACGGCGTGAGGTTCACTATACCCGAGGTAGAAGCTTCCCCAAGCATCCTCCTAGTAAAAAGGATTAGCTATGAAGCCAATCAAGGTAGTAATTCACGGTGCATTAGGTAGAATGGGGCGAGAGGTGATTAATGCCCTCTGCCATGAGCCTGAAATGCAGGTAGTAGGCGCTGTAGAGCTACAGGTTGCTGAGGACTACCTACCTCTGCCTGATAGCTCCGGTGCCGTGCCCTTTTCTTCTAACCTGGACTATATCCTCACCAGTTGCCAGCCTGATGTGCTAGTAGATTTCACTATTGCTCAAGCCACCATGCCCGCAGTGCGTATAGCCACTAACCAAGGTGTTAACTTAGTAATAGGAACCACCGGGTTAACCGCCAATGAACTTATTGAGATTGACCGATTATCAATAGCTCACCAGGTGGGGGCAGTGGTAGCTCCCAACTTTGCTCTGGGAGCAGTGGTAATGATGCACCTAGCTAAAGTAGCCGCCAAGTACTTTGACTATGCCGAAATTATAGAACTACACCACCACTTGAAAGCTGACTCACCTTCAGGAACCGCCTTATCTACAGCTAAAGCAATGGCAGAGGCCAAAGGTAAACCGTTCTACATCCCAGAACAAAGGAAAACCTCAAATAGCCGAGGAGAGCAAGCTGAAGGTGTTGCCATCCATAGCGTGCGTTTACCCGGGCTTATGGCACACCAAGAGGTAATCCTAGGAGGACCAGGGCAAACATTAAGCATACGACATGACACCATCAGTCGAGAATGTTATATACCGGGTGTTATACTAGCTATTAAGGAAGTAGTTAAACACAAAGGACTAATCTACGGTCTAGATGCCCTACTCGGTCTATAGGAGGGGTAATGAAGGGGTATAAAGTAGCCATTGTTGGTGCCACTGGGCTCGTAGGCCGGGAGTTCATTAAGGTATTAGAGCAACGTAACTTCCCTATGACCTCAATTCAGCTTTTAGCCTCAGACCGTTCAGTAGGCAAGAGGTTGTTTGTCACCCACCGAGAGATTGAAGTCAAAGAGACTGTTCCTGAGTCCTTCAAAGGAATAGATATTGCTTTATTCTCAGCTGGCGCCGAGATTAGTCGCTACTTCTCACCTATAGCCGCTCAATCAGGAGCCGTAGTTATCGATAATAGCTCCGCTTTTAGAATGATGGATACAGTCCCCTTGGTAGTACCTGAGGTCAATCCCGAAGACATTAAGTGGCACAGGGGAATTATAGCTAACCCTAATTGCTCCACTATTCAAACGGTGGTAGCCCTATACCCACTACACAAGGTTAATCCCATTAAGCGAATTATCGCCGCTACCTACCAAGCAGTATCAGGCACCGGTTCAGCAGCAGTAGACGAACTAACAGCCCAGGTTAAGCAAGTACTGGACGGACAGACTACTATTCCCCATGTTTACCCTCACCAAATAGCCTTTAATGTGTTGCCAGAGATAGATGTTTTTCTGGACAATGGCTATACTAAAGAAGAGTGGAAGCTGGTGGAAGAAACAAGGAAAATAATGCATACTGATGATATAGCTATTTCGGCAACTTGTGTACGAGTTCCGGTATTCACCGGCCATAGTATGGCGGTCAATATAGAATTCTCCCAGCCTATGTCTCCTGACGAGGCAGAGCGTATTCTGGCCCAAGCTCCAGGGGTTAAGGTAATAGATGACCCTGTTATCAGTCTTTATCCTCAGCCCTGGTCAGCAACTGGTACTGATGAGGTTTTCGTTGGACGTATTCGTCGAGATGTATCTCACCCCAATGGTTTAGTTATGTGGATTGCTGCCGACAATCTACGCAAGGGAGCTGCTCTAAATACCGTCCAGATTGCTGAAGAGATGATTAAAAGAGAATGGATACGCCCCACCAGAGCTAGAAAATGAAAAAACTAGGGCGATTGTTGACAGCAATGGTAACCCCCTTTGATGAAGAGGGGGCGGTTAATTATGAACAGGCCAAGAGGTTAGCTTTAGCTTTACTCAACTCAGGAAGTGAGGGCTTGCTGGTTGTGGGCACAACCGGAGAATCACCTACTCTTATCCGAGAGGAGGAACTGCGCCTGTTCGCTGAGGTGAAATCAGCCGTAGGCGAACGAGGGGCAGTAGTCGCTGGCACCGGTAGCAATAGCACGGCTGAAGCCTTGGCGACGACCAAAGAGGCTGAGCGAATCGGGGTTGATGCTTGCCTATTAGTCGTCCCCTACTATAATAAACCGACTCAAGAGGGCTTATACCAACACTTTAAGACTATCGCTCAGAGCACCAGCTTACCTTGTATCCTTTATAATGTGCCGTCACGCACTGTTGTTAGCCTCTCAGCCGACACGATTATCAAGTTAAGCCAGATTGATAATATCATCGGGGTAAAGGAAGCCAGTGGTAATCTGGACCAAGTTGCTAAGATTATCAGTGGCACTAAAGAGGATTTCCTCGTCTGGAGCGGCAATGATAGTGATACCCTGCCTATATTAGCCTTAGGCGGCTATGGCGTCATTAGCGTTGCCTCCCACCTAGTTGGCAACCAAATCAGGGAAATGATTGATACCTTTATTAATGGTAAAATGGATGAAGCCGCCAGCATCCACCGCCGCCTTCTACCCCTAGTTAATGTTTTGTTTATTGTCTCCAACCCTATTCCGGTCAAATATGCCCTTAACCATATTGGCTTCAATGTAGGCAAGCCACGCCTCCCCCTTACCGAGCTCGATGAAAAATCAGCCACCGTCATCAAAGATACTCTGAAAAACTACCACATTGACCTAAAAATATAAGAGCCAAGCCCCTTCAAGCTTCCCTTGATAGATGTTAAATATAACTAAAAGATGGGCATTTTGTGAATGGTTTGCCCTCGCTCCGCTCCTACAGAAATGATGTTGACCGGGCAGGAAGTAAGCTCTTCCAGTCTAGCTACATATTGTTGAGCTTCAATAGGCAGCTCACCGTATTGCCGAATATGGCTGATGGGAACCTGCCACCCGGGTAGCTCCTCATAGATAGGTTGACACCTTTCTAAAGTAGCTACATTACCCGGGAAATAATCAATGGTCTTTCCATCCAGTTTATAGCCTACACATATCTTCAGGCGGGGGAGAATATCAAGAACATCAAGGCGGGTAATCGCCGCCCCGGTAAAGCCATTAATTCGGGTGCTAAAGCGAGCAGCAACGGCATCAAACCAGCCACAACGGCGGGGTCGGCCGGTAGTAGTGCCATACTCATGAGCTCGTTCTCGAATCAAGTCACCAGTTTCATCCTTCAGTTCAGTAGGCATGGGGCCACTACCAACCCTGGTGCAGTAAGCCTTAAATACGCCTAGAATACGACTAATCCCGGTAGGACCTAAACCGGCGCCTAAACAGCCTCCCCCTGCCAGTGGTGAAGATGAGGTGGTATAAGGATAAGTGCCAAAATCAAGGTCAAGTAAGGTGCCCTGGGCTCCCTCTAATATAACCAGCTCATTCCTATGCAGCGCTTCCTCCAGCATTATTGTTGTCTCCCGAATATAAGGAGCCAGACGCTCCCCATACTGGCAATATTGACTATATATCTCGTCCAATGACAGCGGGCTAACCCCATAAATTTTGGTCAAAATAACGTTCTTATACTCAAGTATAAAACGAAGTCGCTCCAGTAATACCTCCTTATCTAAAAGGTCGCCGACTCTAATGCCTAACCTGGCTGTTTTGTCAGCAAAGGCAGGACCTATACCTTTACGTGTTGTACCTAGTGCCTTTCCGCCCCGCGATTCCTCCTCCAAACCATCAAGGAGGATATGATAAGGCATAATCAAGTGAGCCCGGTCACTAATAAACAGCCTGGTAGTATCTACGCCCCGCTGGTTAAGCTGGTCTACCTCACCAATTAGTACTTCGGGGTTAATCACCACACCATTACCAATAATGCAAACAACCTGGGGATAAAAAATACCACAAGGGATAAGGTGCAGCCTAAACTCACCATAGGGGTTAACTACAGTATGCCCAGCATTATCACCACCAGAAAAACGCACTACTACCCTCGCTTTTTCAGCAAGGAGGTCAACCACCTTGCCCTTTCCCTCATCCCCCCACTGAGCTCCAATTACAGCAATAACTGGCATTATTTCCTCCGGCAAGTATTTCTTTTTATAACATACATAGCACTATAGATGAAAGTGGCTAAAAGGTGTTTATCAGGGGAAGGTTGAAAAGGCTCCGCCCTTCCAAGAACCATCCTTCTTCCCCTGCTCTAAAGAAAAGGAAAACTAAGGGGGTGAGGTTAATAAACAATCTCCCAAAAGCTACTTAGTTTTTGTTTGCTGCCATACATAAACTAACCTCTGGCCGGCGGTGACAAAGCTGAATACCACTATAATAGCCAAGGCGATAATTAAGGCATAATCAACAATTTGGCTCAGCAATAGACCTACTGCCAGCACAATTATCCTCTCGGCTCGAGTAAATAATCCTATTTTACACTCTAGACCTAGTGCCTCCGCCCTAGCCCTGATATAACTCACCAGCGGCGAACCAATTAAAGCGAGACAAACAAGCAATATCCCAACAGTGGACTGGTCTCCAAAGAATAAGTAGAACACTAAAATACCCAATAATGGCACTGCATCAGATACGCGGTCAAGCGTAGAGTCAAGGACAGAACCAAAACGGGTAACCTGATTAGTGTGGCGAGCCAGTGCCCCATCCAGGATATCAAGAAAACCTGAGAAGAGCACTACAAAACCAGCGGCAAAAATGTGCTCGGTAGCAATAAGTACCGCAGCACCAATAGATACTGAAAAACCAAACCAGGTTATAACGCTGGGTGTTATAGATGTCCTAGCTAAAAACCGTACTGCTGGTTGGGTAAGGTGATAGGCTATAACCTCACGAACTCCGGATAACTTTGCCATTAACCATTGCTTTTCAGAAACAATACTTTCTAAGTCGTCTTCCTTCTTACTTAAACCGATATAGGTTCAGATTCTCTAAATCGCTCCTTCCATGAGGCTCACTAAGCACTCTGATATAATAATTCAATACCCTTTGGGCAATATATTTCCAGTCATAATCTTTTGCTTTAAGCCTTCCCCTGGCGCCTATCTGCTGCCGAAGTGATTCATCAGTCATAAGAGATATTAGAGCTTGGGCTAATGTTTCCTCATCTTTTGGTGGCACTAATAGTCCCTCAACACCATGAGTTACTAGGCTGGCATAACCTTCTATATTTGAGGCAACAATCGGCTTACCAACAGCCATAGCCTCAAGCAAAACAATACCAAAGCTTTCCCAACCAGTGGCTGGCGCACAACAAATGTCGGCTGTCTTATAGTATCTGGGTAATTCATCGTAGGATGTATAGCCAACAAAAACAACATCCTTTAAACCGCTGTGCTTAACCTGCTTCTCATACTTATGGCGCAGTCTAGTGCCAGGACCTACTATAATAAGTCGCGAGTTAGAAATTTCCCGTTTAATCCGTTGGTAAGCTTTAAGTAGATAGTCCAAGCCTTTTCGTTTCTCCAGACGACCAACAAACAGAATATTCAGTTTTCCGTCACAGAATTCCTCAATTGGCAATATATCGGGAGAAAAATGCTCTAAATCCACGCCATTAGGGATAATATCGTAGTATCCAGGGAAATGTTTGCTGACGAACTCCATGGCTGGCTTAGACACTGCGATTCTGCCGTCAAGCTTGCGAAACCATCTCCTCAAAAGTATAGTGCTAAGAGGCTTAATAAAGTTATATCCCGGTTTACCATCAAAGGCATGAAAGGTGCCTACATTCACAGTATGTGAATCACGGAGCACAGTAGTACATAACGTTGGCATCAAAGGTTCATGGAGGTGGATAATATCAAATTTCTCCTCATCAAGCACATCCTTTATGTTCGGCCTCAACCTGGGTGATATAGTAACGCGGGCAATAGAACCACTGGTAGGAATGGGCCGCGGTTTACCGATGGGTATAAACCTGTCGCCAAAGGAAGTAACAGCTTTAGAAGCGGGGGCAATGACCTTCACCGCGTGACCCATCTGGGTAAGATGATGCTCCAGCGAGGAAATATGATTGGCTACACCACCAGGGTAAGCAAAATCATAAGGAGAGACTAATGCTATCTTCATTTATAGCTGCCTAACCTCCCACTGATTTACTCAGCTAACACTAAGCAGAATGGCTTTCCTGACCAGCTTGCTCACAACCAACGATAAACTCTTCCACCATTCGGCGAGCTTCGTCATCGGTATATTGAACAGGTGGTGATTTCATAAAGTAGGCAGAGGGAGCTATCAGTGCCCCCTTCAATCCACGGTCTAAGGCAAGTTTACAGCACCTTATAGCATCGATAACCACCCCGGCTGAGTTCGGACTATCCCACACTTCAAGTTTTAGCTCCAGGTTTAGCGGAACATCACCAAAGGTTCGCCCTTCCATTCTAATATGGCAAAATTTACGGTCCTTGAGCCAAGGGACATAATCACTAGGACCGACATGAATATCATCAGGGGCAAGCTCATAATCTAGCTGAGAGGTGACCGAGGTAGTCTTAGATATCTTCTTAGACTCAAGGCGCTCCCGCTCTAACATATTTAAGAAGTCGGTGTTACCACCAAAGTTCAGTTGATAGGTCCGCTCCAGCTTAACTCCACGGTCTCTAAACAGCCTAGTAAGCACACGATGAACAATGGTGGCACCAACCTGAGATTTTATATCATCACCAATAATTGGAAGCCCCTTTTCCTCAAAGCGCTTCTGCCAATACTTCTCTCGAGTGATAAAAACCGGGATACAGTTGACAAAGCCGCAACCAGCCACCAGCACCTGCTCAATATACCATTTAGTTGCTTCCTCACTACCCACAGGCAAGTAATTAAGTACCACATCAGTTTGGGTTTCCTTAAGGATTTTAACTATATCAACCGTTGACCCCGGGGCTTTCGGTATTATTTGAGATAGATACTTGCCTAAACCATCATGAGTCATACCCCGCTGAATTTTAACCCCTGTAGCCGGCACTTCAGCAAAGTCAAAGGTATTATTAGGTGGCGTAAAAATTGCCTCGGCCAAGTCCTTTCCAACCTTGTTCTTATCAACATCAAAGGCAGCTACAAAATTGATATCGCTTATATGGTAACCCCCTAGGTTAACATGCATGAGCCCAGGCACGAATTCAGTCTCTTTCGCCTTCTTGTAGTAGCAAACACCCTGAATCAGGGACGAGGCACAGTTACCCACTCCTATTATAGCTACATTTATATTACCCAAAGTTCGGCTTCTCTCCTTTCTAGCCGTAGAAAGTTACCACAACTTCGTAAAAAGTGAAAAGGCGTACTTTGGTTAATAATCCTCACGCCTTCACCCTTACCAACATACCCTACCGGCTCATTATAAAAGAGAGCCTATGCTCCCCCTAAGCTTTAACGCTTATAGGGTGCAAGATTTACTTACCACACCTCATGCCAAGAAATTGGCTGCTATTATTTATGCCTTCCCAATTCTGTACAGCTTAGTGCCACATACAGGGCAAACTCCCCTAGTAGCTGGCCTCCCATTCTTTAAAACGGTGGCCTGCGGGTTTTTTATCTCTCTCTTCGTTCTACACTTAAAACAATACGCTTGCATTTCTTATTACCTCCTTTTTCAGCATTGGTTGAACTATATTTCTATTATACGCAAGCTGTCAAGGCTTTTTAAAAATATTTTATTTACCAAAACCAGACCTAGCTATAGACCAGCTACAAAAAGACTTTTTCAGGTTGCCACTGCCCCCTTTCAGGATTGAAGCATAGCACTCCCAAGAAGCAACCGTCAAGGGTATAAACACGGCAATGGCTTTCAAAAGAAGACCGAGCTATGGGATGTTGTTTGAGGTAATCAGTTTCCTCACTACCGGCATCGTTCCCTAAAACTAAGGGGCGCCCATTCCTTATAAGCCGTCGGGTATCATCACTGACAACCATAGCTGCCCAATGTAAAAGCACAATATCTATGGGATAAACAAAGTGCTGCCAGTAGCCACAGCGAAAGGCAGCCTCAAATTGGGGTAGTGAAACTGCATCCTCTATATCGAAAAGACCATACCTCAAACGGATTAGGCTCTTTAAATTAGCCCCGCAATCCAGGGCTTGCCCCAAATCATGAGCCAGTGAACGGATATAGGTACCCTTACCACACACCACTTCTATAGTGACTACAGGCGGCTGCCAGTCTATAAGCTCTAAATGATAGATTCTAGTCAGTCTGCTTTTCCTCTCGACCTTGATGCCAGCTCGTGCCAATTCATAAAGTCGCTTACCCTGATACTTCACGGCACTATACATCGGAGGAGTCTGCTGAATTAAACCGCAAAAGGAGGTAAGTGCCGACTTCAATTGTTCCTGGCTAATCCCAGAGTAGTCCCCTTTCTGAGTAATCTTGCCACTGGCATCATAGGTATCTGTAGCCACGCCCAATTCAATCTGAGCCCGATAAGCCTTGGTAGCCTCTAACAGAAACTCGATAACACGTGTCCCCTCACCGAGGCAAACAGGTAAAACACCTGTAGCCTCTGGGTCAAGAGTACCAGCGTGCCCAACCCGTTGCTCCCCAGTCAGCCGTTTCACCATAGCCACAACGCTAAAAGAGGTCTCACCCCGAGGCTTATTAATATTTAGTATGCCATCCACAATCAACCTTTATGCTGGTCAGAAGTGCTTTGTGTAGTAACCTGGTCGATTAGCTGCAAGAGGTGGTCTCCCCGCCTAATAGAATCATCCCACTGAAAGCTTAGCTTAGGAATACGCCGTAACCTCAGACGCCTAGCTAGCTCATTACGGAAGAAACCAGCAGCAGCAGCTAATACGCTTAATGTCTCTTGCTTTTCTTCCTCATTAGCTATGCGACTGACGAATATCTTAGCATACCTCAGGTCGGGAGAGGTGGAAACTTCAGTCACGGCAACAAAACTGCCGAGTCGAGGGTCTTTGACTTGGTGCTGAAGTAATTCACTAATTTCCCGGCGAATGAGCTTATTCACCTGCTCGATACGATGTGTCATAATTATTTCCTCAATTAGGGACTACTTATTACTTAACTTCCTTCCTGAAGAACTCTAATATGTCACCAACCTGAAACTCACTAAAATCTGTAATGCCTACCCCGCACTCATAGCCAGCAGCCACCTCCTTAACATCATCCTTAAAGCGCCTGAGACTGCTAACAGTAGATTCATGCACCACTTGCTCCTGACGCCACAGCCTAGCTGAGACACCCCGACTCACCTTGCCTTCAGTAACATAAACACCAGCTACCTTTCCCTTCTTACTGGTGGAGAAGATAGCTCGTACCTCAGCCCGCCCCTCAACCACCTCAACATAGGAAGGCTCTAACATGCCTTTGAGTGCCTTACCCACATCATCTACCAAATTGTAAATTACATCATAGGAACGGATGCTTACTCCTTCTACCTCAGCCAATCGCCGCGCTCCCGGCTCACAGCCAGCGCCAAAACCAATAATGATTCCCTTAGAAGCGATAGCTAACATAACATCACTCTCAGTAATATTACCAGCGCCACTATGGATAACTCTAACCCGGACTTCCTCTGTTTCCAACTGCTCTAAAGAACTTCTTATCGGTTCAATACTGCCTTGAACATCAGCCTTGAGAATAACATTAAGCTCTTTTACTCGGCCGGCACTTATTTGGTCATAGAGATTACTGAGGTTCACTGATTTTGACTCTTGCCCCATCTCCTCTAGGCGCTTTTGGATTAAAGCCTGGGCCTGGCGTTCGCCAGCCACAGCCCTCAGCCCATCCCCCACCTGGGGCACACTAGTTAAGCCCAGGATTTCAACAGGGATAGCTGGCTCAGCCTTCCTCACCCGTTTACCCATATCACTAAACATAGCCTTTACCCTACCCCAGGTGGTGCCGACTACTATGGTGTCACCAAGCCTTAAGGTTCCTGTTTGAACTAACACTGTAGCTAATGGTCCCTTAGTCTTGTCCAGCTTAGCTTCAATAACTACCCCGACCGCCGGCTGAAGAGGGTTTGCCCTAAGGTTCTCCATCTCGGCCACGAGCAAAAGGTTTTCCAGTAGCTCAGGGATGGCTATCTTCTCTTTAGCTGAAACTGAAACAGAGACTATATCGCCTCCCCGCTCTTCAATAAGCAAACCGGCGTCAGCCAGCTGCTGCTTAACAAGCTCAAGGTTAACATTGGGCTTATCAATTTTATTAATAGCCACTACTATAGGCACCCCGGCTGCCCGGGCATGGTCTATGGCCTCCAAAGTCTGCGGCATTACTCCATCATCAGCGGCCACTACTAGAATAACGATGTCGGTTACTTGGGCTCCACGAGCTCGCATAGCAGTAAAGGCTTCATGACCCGGGGTATCTAAGAAGGTAATCTTTTGCCCATTGACCTCTACTTGATAGGCACCAATATGCTGAGTAATGCTCCCAGCTTCAGTAGCCATTACATTGGTTTGTCGAATAGCATCCAAAAGTCTAGTCTTACCGTGATTAACATGCCCCATAATAGTAACTACAGGAGGTCGTGGTCGTAAACCACTAAGTTCCTCATCCAGGAGATACTGACGCCTCTTAACCTCACTAATAGCACTGGTTGACCTTCGGGTGGCTCGAGGCTTCAGGCGTGCTTGGTAACCAAATTCTGCGGCTACGGCAGCTGCCGCCTCATAGTTAACCACCTGATTAATATTAGCCATAATGCCATTTCTCATCAGTTGTTTGATAACGTCTATGGCACTAACCTGCAAAAGGTCAGCTAGTTGCCTCACACTTAAGGTAGGAGCAATCTCAATCAAATGTACCTCCGGTGATGAAGAATTGCCACTGGGCCCCTCGCCTGAAGGGTCCAAAATATTACCCGGTTTACTTACCCCTGCCACTGATTGACTCCTTTAGAATGTCTTTACCATATCTAATAAGCTGTTCTCGATTATCCGGGGTAAGAGTAGTCCGTAGAGCATACTCTAGCCGACTACCCTTCAGTCCAACCTCCCAACACCCTGGTGCCTGACATAAATAAGCACCACGCCCTGCCCTTTTTCCACCGGCATCAACCTCTACACTTCCATCGGAAATACGCACCAAGCGCCTTAGCTCCCGTTTAGGTCTCACCTGACGACAAGCCACACAAGTCCGCTGGGATATATGCCTGCTAATACTCTTCACCCTCCTCATCAGTTTCTAAGGTCTCTGACACTCGGCGTAGTTTCTTAATCCTGATGCCATCCTCAGCACTTCCCTTGGCTTGAACGCTCTTCTTTTTCCTCTTCCTCGATTTAGCCCCAGGCTTAATCGGTGGAGGTACCGCAATATCCTCGGCAAACCTAATCTGAGCTTTTTCTGTTGTTACCTGCGGTTCAAAGGAAACCGGTGGAGGAGTAAATGTAGTATCAAGAGCTGGTACCGGCTCAGCCGCTTCCTCTGCTGCCTCTTCAGACACTAAAGCTGACTCCACAACAGTTGGTACTTCGGCAGGAAGCTCCTCACCAGCTATAGCCGCTTCTTCCATCTCGGTGGTTAAAGGCTTAGCTTCCGCCACCCTTTCTGCCTCAGCCTCCGAAGCACTCTTAATATCAATTCGCCACCCGGTGAGTTTAGCTGCCAGTCTAACGTTCTGCCCCTCTTTACCAATGGCTAATGAAAGCTGCTTATCTGGGACAACTACAGTAGCTGCTGCCTCCTTATCATCCAGCTCAACACTTAATACCTGAGCTGGACTAAGAGCCTTAGTAATAAAACCAGAGACATCTGGATTCCACATAATAACGTCTATCTTTTCACCACTTAGCTCACTCACAATATTTTGTATCCTGATACCACGCAATCCAACGCAGCAACCAACTGGGTCAACGCCATCCTGGTGTGCGGCTACAGCTACTTTACTCCGATAGCCAGCTTCACGAGCAACTGACTTTAACTCCACTGTTCCGTTAAAAACTTCAGGAACCTCCAGTTCGAAAAGCCGACGCAACATGTTTGGATGAGAACGTGACACCACCACCCGAGGCCCTTTGTTAGTCCGGGCTACCTCTAAAAGGTAAACCTTAAGCCTTTGACCTACTCGATACCCCTCATTGGGCACCTGCTCAACTGCAGGCAGTATTGCCTCTGTTCTACCCAAATCAATAAATATCTGCTTGGGCTCAATACGCCGCACCAACCCAGTAACAATATCGCCTTCCTTATCAATATATTCCTCAAATATGGCGCTATGCTCTGCTTCATGAAGACGCTGGAGAATAACCTGCTTTGCCGTTTGAGCAGCAATGCGCCCAGCATTACGGGGGGTAGCTTCCACCTCGATAGTATCACCAATCTGCGCATCCGGCTTAACCCGAGATGCCTCGTCTAGTGATATCTCGCGGCGACGATCTGACGGTAGCTCGACTACAGTTTTCTCAGCCCACACTTGAACCTTGCCGGTAGTAGGATCAATCTTGACCGAGATATTCTGGTTAGCAGCAAAATTATCCTTCCTATAAGCTGATACCAGCGCCGCCTCTACCGCTCCAATAACTACCTCCCTGGGCAGGTTCTTCTCAGCCGAGAGTTGGGTGATAGCGAGCAGAAAGTCGCTCTTCATCTCAGATTAGGACCTCCAATTTTATTATTCTCCATACAACAAAAAAGTGGGGATGAACCCACTTCACTACTCAATCTTCGTATTTCAGTTTTAAGCATAGCACGAATTGGTAACATTTGTCAAATAATGGAAGGTAGATTGAAGGGGCAAAGTCTAGAAATCCTAGCCCCATTAAGCTATAATAAGCACTAGCTGTAATAGCTGGAATGCTGCTCTCAGAACAGGAAAGAGTGTGGACATAGAAAAACTAAAGGCTTCGGTTATAGGCGAAGTAGACACTCACCGCCATCAGCTTAATGAGCTGAGTCTAAGAATTCACTCCAACCCTGAGCTAGGTTTCCAGGAAATCAAGGCAGTAGCCTGGCTAACTCAATACCTGGAGGAAAATGGCTTTTCTATAGAACAAGGTATCTGTGAGCTACCAACCGCTTTTAGAGGAAGTTACGGACAAGGAAAACCAGCTATCGCTATTCTGGCTGAATATGATGCCCTACCTAAGCTTGGTCATGCCTGTGGTCATAATCTAATCGCTGCCTGTGCTGTTGGCGCCGGAATAGCTTCCAAGCTAGCTACTGACCAGTTTGGAGGTAATATTCTCATTATCGGCACCCCGGCCGAAGAGCTATATGGGGGCAAGGCAATAATGACAGAAAGGGGAGGCTTTGATAATTTGGACATAGCTATGATAGTGCACCCGGGGGTGCACGACACCGCTACTACCCGAGCCCTTGCCTGCCAGGCCCTAGAAGTTGAATTCTTTGGCAAAGCAGCTCACGCCGCAGCCAGACCAGAGGCGGGCATCAATGCCCTAGAGGCAATGGTTCAATCCTTCGTCGCTATTAATTCACTGCGACAGCACATCAAGGATAAAGCCCAAGTCCACGGGATTATTACTGACGGTGGGGAAGCAGCTAATGTCGTCCCAGCCCACAGTGCCGGGGTCTTTCTGGTGCGGGCTGAGGATAATACCTATCTCGACGAACTAAAACAAAAGGTCATAAATTGTTTTATTGGAGCTGCCACAGCTAGTGGAGCTCGTCTGGAATATAGGTGGGCAGACGTCAGCTATGCTCCCCTGCGTAACAATCTAAGCCTAGCCCAACTATTCAGGCAAAATATGCAGTCCCTGGGGCGCAAGGTTAAGCTCGCTGACCCCAGTATCGCCTTCGGTAGCACCGATATGGGTAATGTTAGTCAACTAGTACCCAGTATTCACCCTATGGTAGCCATAGCTCCAGAAGAGGTAGTAGTTCATTCTCCCCAGTTTGCCTCGGCGGCTGCTTCAGAGGCAGGGAGCCGCAGCCTCTTTGATGCCGCCAAGGCTCTGGCTATGACCGTTGTTGACTTAGTAGCCAATCCCGAAATAGTTACTAAGATTAAAGAGGAATTTCGGCAAGAAAAATGATTAAGGTGGGTATCCCCAGAGCTTTACTCTACTACCAATACTACCCTATGTGGAAGGCCTTCTTTGAGGAACTAGGGGCAGAAGTGGTAGTTTCATTACCAACCACTCAGACTATGTTCTCCTCAGGCTCATCCCGGGTAGTAGCTGATACCTGTTTGCCAGTAAAGATTTTTTTGGGTCATGTTCTTTCCCTAGTAGAAAAATGCGACTATATTTTTATCCCTGCCATCCGCAGTGTGAAAAGGAAGGCTTATAACTGTTCCAAGTTTCTTGGCTTACCTGATATGACCAAAGCAGTTATTCCCGAATCGCCCCCTATCCTAGATATAGACATAGATATTAATAAAGGGAAGCGCCACCTGTATCAAGCTATTTATAAACTGGGGCAGCGTCTTACCTGGAATCCACTTAAGGTCAGGCAAGCTAGCCTAGCTGCTTGGCAAGCCCACCTGGAATACCGACAGCTAATGTCCAGTCAAGGCTTAACTCCTCCCCAGGCAATAGCCAAGATGGCGGGCGAAGTTGAGCCAAAAGCACCAACTTCAACACAAGCCACCATTGCCCTCATTGGTCACCCCTATATCCTCTATGATGAACATATAAGTCACCGCCTCATCTACCGACTTGAGGAGACTCATAATAAGGTGTTAACACCGGAGATGCTCACCACTGAGGAGCTTGAATCAGCCACAGCTAGATTAGTAGGCAAAGCCCACTGGACATACGAGGATGAAGTAGCAGGTGCCGGAGGGCATTACCTAGAAAGCGAAGCTGATGGTGTTATTGGCCTAATGACCTTTGGTTGTGGACCTGATTCGCTAATGATGGATATGGTACATCGACGGGCAGTCAAGCTAAAAGCTACCCCCTTTATAAGCCTTACCCTAGAAGAACACACCACTGAAGGCGGCATAGCTACTAGGCGGGAAGCCTTCCTTGATATGATAAACAGAAGGAAAAGAAGGCAGATAGAAGTATGCGCATAGCCACATCTCATCTGGGTAATCTATATATAACCATTAAAGCTTGGGTTCAAAAGCTTGGGCTTGGTGGTAACCTGATAATACCACCAGCCAATAACCAGCGCACCCTATCCCTAGGTGTCAAGTACTCCCCTGAAGGGTTATGCCTCCCATTCAAAATGAGCCTAGGTAACCTGATTGAAGCCTGCGAGATGGGGGCAGACACCCTGGTTATAGCTGGCGGCGCCGGCATCTGTCGCCTAGGCTACTATGCTAAGATACAGGAGCAAATTCTTCGTGACCTAGGATATAATTTTGAAATGATTGGCTTGAGCATGTCGGAACACAAGCTATTCGGCTTACCCAAATTAATTAAGCGCTTGTCAAATAATGCCTCCTGGTTTAAGGTTATATCAGCCCTTCGCTTTGCTGTGGCTAAGCAAATTGCCATGGATAAAATAGAGCGAGTGGTGCAAAAAGTGCGTGCTGTAGAGCTGATAAAGGGAACAGCCAATCAGCTATATGCTAAAGCAATCGAGGCTATTGATAACGCAGATGATTATAATACCCTGAAGAAGGTGCAAATAGACTACATTGACCAGCTTAATCATGTAGCTAAGGATACACAGACTAAACCACTGATAGTGGGTATAATAGGGGAGTTCTACGTGGTGCTGGAGCCGTTCTCCAATCTAAATATAGAGAGCGAGTTGGGTAAGCTGGGGGTAGAGGTAAGACGGAGAACCTTCATCTCAGAGTGGGCTAAATTCAGTCTGTTTTTTAATTCCCTGGGTTTGGACGAGAAAAGCAAGATTCATAAGGCAGCTCTACCCTACCTCAAGCGGGATATTGGTGGTGATGGCTGGGAATCAGTGGGGGAAAAGGTGCTCCACGCCAAAGAGTATGACGGCTTAATTCACCTAGCCCCATTCACCTGCATGCCTGAAATAGTAGCTCAAAATATCATGCCATCAACTAAGGAAAATATCCCGGTGCTACCCGTACTTTGTGACGAGCAAATAAACAAGACAGGTATGTTAACCAGGCTAGAGGCATTTGTTGACCTGTTGAAAAGCAAGCGACGAGCACGCAATAACACTCAACATAAGGAAAGTTAATGGAAGCCTATCTGGGTATTGATGTTGGCTCAGTAACCACCAAGTTGGCTGTGGTAGGTAGAGATGATGAGCTTATTACCCACATCTACCTGCTGACACAAGGCAAGCCTATCCAAATGGTGCAGCAAGGGCTGAAACAAATCAAACAGCAACTGCCTAAAGATGTTAATATTTGTGGTGTGGCTACCACTGGGAGTGCTCGCTACTTAGCTGGGGTTATCGTCGGCGCTGATTTAGTCAAGAACGAGATTACCAGCCATGCTGTGGCTACCTTGCACTATATTCCTGAGGTGCAAACCATCATTGAAATTGGAGGGCAAGATAGCAAGATTATCATTATTAGGGATGGGATAGTAACTGACTTCGGCATGAATACCGTATGTGCTGCCGGCACCGGTAGCTTCCTTGACCACCAGGCACTGCGTCTCAATATAAGTATTGAGGAGTTCGCCAAGCGGGCGCTGAATAGCAATACACCGGTGCGCATTGCTGGGCGATGCACAGTTTTTGCTGAATCAGACATGATACACAAACAACAAATGGGGCATCGCACTGAGGATATTCTCTATGGTCTGTGCCGGGCATTAGTGCGCAATTACCTCAATAATGTTGGCTTAGGCAAGGATATTAAACCCCCCGTAGTATTTCAGGGCGGGGTTGCCTTTAATCAGGCTATAGTAAAGGCACTTCAAGAAGAGCTTAATACCGAGGTCATTGTCCCCCCTCACCATGAGCTCATGGGGGCAATAGGTGCCGCCTCACTGGCGCATGAAGAGATGGTAGGTAGCAATAATGGAAGCAAGTTCAAGGGATTTAAGGTAAGCGAGGTAAGGTATCATATCTCCTCATTTGAGTGCAAAGCCTGTCCTAACCTATGTGAGATAGCCCAAATTTCCCTTAATGGTCAGGTTCTTGCCCAGTGGGGAGGTCGTTGCGACCTGTGGGAAAGAAGCCCAAGCAACTAAGAATTTTCAATCGAGGAAATAGATGATAATTGCTGTCGATGCTGTCAGTAGAGATTAAACCGTGAACAGAGAATATAAGGTAGTTATTATTGGCGGTGGTCCGGCTGGGCTTACCGCTGGACTTTACACTTCAAGAGCCAGGCTCAATAGCCTGCTTATAGAAAAGGGGGTGGTTGGCGGTCAGATAGTAGATGCTGAGCAAGTAGACAACTATCCCGGTTTTCCTGAAGGCATTAGCGGCTTTGAACTGGGTCAGTTAATGCACCGCCAGGCAACAAAATACGGGCTAAAAACTGTTATTGCCGAGGTTACTGGCGTCGAGCCTCAAGAAAAGCAAATAGTGATAAAGACCACTGAAGGCAACTTTATAGCTAAAGCGGTGATTATAGCCAGTGGCTCGGAACGACGCAAATTGGGCATACCTGGAGAAGAAGAATTTATTGGTAAGGGGGTATCCTACTGCGCTACCTGCGATGCCCCCTTCTTCAAAGAGAAGCCAGTAGCCGTAGTCGGTGGTGGCAATGCCGCAATTACTGAAGCCCTCCACCTCACTAAGTTTGCCTCCAGGGTCACAGTGATACACCGCCGCAACCAACTCCGCGCCAGTGGTATTATTCAAGAGAAAGCCTTCTCCGAGCCTAAAATAGAATTCCTGTGGGATACCGTGGCTGAGGAAATTGAGGGTGAAAATTCAGTTAGAAGAATCAAGCTTCGCCAGGTAAAAACAGGAGAGAAATCTAGCCTTGAGATAGCCGGGGTCTTTATATCTATCGGGCTTAAGCCTGGTACAGACTACCTCAAGGGTGTTTTACCATTAGACGACGGCGGCTATGTCATCACCAACGACAAGATGGAGACCGAAATACCCGGTATTTTTGCTGCTGGTGATATACGTCGCAACTCTGCCCGGCAAGCAGTAACCGCTGCCGGAGACGGGGCTACCGCCGCTTTTTATGCTGAAAAGTTCATCACCCAATAGGATTGAGGCTTTTACTTTATCACCAAGTGAAGTATAATGAAAAAAGAGAGGTTATGAGGGTTATTTTCTTAGAGGATGTGCCTAATGTGGGTAGAGCTGGTGAGATAAAAGAGGTAGCTAATGGCTACGGCAGGAACTTTCTTATACCCAAAAAGCTAGCCCTATTAGCTAATTCTCCAGCTACTAGTCGGATAGAAGCACAGCCCAAATTAATCGCCCAGAACCAAACAGATGAGGCATTAGTTGAGCTGGCCCATCAGCTAGAAGAAAAGGAGGTCATCCTAAAAGCTCGAGTCGGAGCTAAAGACCGATTGTATGGCTCGATTACCAGCGCCGATATTGCTGCTGAGTTGCAAAGCAGTGCCGGGTTAGCTGTTGACAAGAGGAAAATAGAGTTAGCTGAACCTATCCATCAGCTCGGTAGCTATGAAGTAGCTATTAGATTAGCTAAGGATATAATGCCCAGAATAAAGGTTACAGTTACCGCCGAGGAGAGGGACTAAATTGTATGGTGAAAAGTTGCCCCCGCATGATATTAATGCTGAGGAAGCAGTAATCGGCTCACTCCTGATAGAGGGCACAGCAATCTATAGAATTGCTACCCTCCTTCAGCAGCCAGACTTCTACAGCGAACAAAATCAATGGATATACGGGGCTTGCCTATCGCTTTACCAGCGCAATGAGGCTATAAACCAAATTACAGTGGCTCAAGAGTTAGACCGCCAGAATAAACTAGAGCCATGTGGCGGTGCCGCCTATTTAAGCCACCTAATATCCATAGTCCCTACCTCGCTCGATATTGAGCATTATGCTCAAATTGTTTATCGCTTATCGGTAATGCGCCACCTTATTAAGGCCGCTAACCAAATTGCGGATATCGGTTATGAAGCTGACCCTAATGTTGATGCCAGCCTTAGTCGGGCTGAGGATACCCTATTCAGACTGCGTCGGGGGCAATTCACCCGAGACCTAGTCCCTATCCGCCAGGTGCTAGACAAGTATTTTGAAACTGCTGCTCCCAGCCCAGCTACCGAAGAAGGCTACCCTGAGGCAATCCCCTATGTGCTGTCAGGTTTTACCGGGCTAGATGAATTTCTAGGCGGATTCCAGCGCTCTGACTTAATTATCATTGCTGGTAGACCCAGCATGGGCAAAACCAGCCTAGCTCTTAACATCGCCAGAAATGCTGCCGTGGAGCAGAGAGCTTGCGTGGCTCTGTTCAACCTAGAGATGGCACGGGAGCCATTGGTGCTACGCTTGCTATCCAGTGAATCTGGAGTCAGTTCAAGGCGGGTTCGTCTCGGACTTCACGATGAAGAGGATGAAAAACGGATTATGGATGCCACCGGCATCCTTTCTGAAGCCCCAATCTATATTGATGATTCTGCTCAACTCCGGGTGGTAGAGATGCGAAGCAAAGCTCGACGACTCCACTACGAGCGTGGCATCAACCTCATTATTGTCGACTACCTGCAACTGATGCAGGGGGATGGCAGAGGAGAAAACAGGGTTCAGGAGATTAGCTTTATCTCTCGTTCCCTTAAGGGATTAGCTCGTGAGCTTAATGTGCCAGTGCTAGCCGTATCCCAGCTCAGCCGAGCTGTAGAGTGGCGGGCTTCACATAAACCTCAACTTTCCGACCTGCGTGAAAGCGGCAGCATTGAACAGGATGCTGATGTTGTTTTGTTTATCTACCGAGACGAAGTCTATTATGCCACCCGAAAGGAGTGGGAAGATGCACATCCAGGTGAAACCTACCCTCCTCCGGCTGATGTCATAATTGGCAAGCATCGTAACGGTCCTACCGGACAGAGAAACCTGCGCTTCATACCTAAGCTAGCCAAGTTCGAAAATATTGCCAACGAAGAGCCGAGTCTATTATTATGAAGCAGTTTACTGGTTTCCCAGCCAAGATGCAGTTTACCCCCCTGCCCAATTTTTTCTTCAGCACACTACTACCACAAATCAGCGACATTACTGAGCTCAAGACAACCCTCCATATTCTTGGGGCACTTTACCGCAAACGAGGCTATCCCCGCTTCATTACTTATAGGGAGCTGTTAAGTAATACGAGCCTAATGCGCAGCCTCAAGGAAGCAACCAAGCCTCCAGACGAGGTATTGCGCCAAGCCCTGGAAATGGCTACCAGGCGGGGAACTATCCTTCATATAGTATTAGATAGAGATGGAGTGCCCCAGGATATTTATTTTCTCAATACTGACTACGATAAACAGATTGTGGCTAAAATTCAAAATGGTGAGCTTTCCCTTACTGGGCTAAAAACTAGGGGACAAAAGTCTATTGAGACCGAGGAACAACCCGACATCTTCACCCTTTATGAACAGAACATCGGCATGCTAACCCCGATGATTGCTGAAGAACTACTTGAGGCAGAGAAATTATACCCTGAAACCTGGATTAAGGATGCCATCAAAGAGGCGGTTTCGCTTAACAAACGAAACTGGCGATACATTGCCCGGATTTTAGAGCGCTGGTCATCAGAAGGAAAAGGCGATGGAACATATAGGCAAGATTTTAAAAAGACAGCCCCAGATAAATACATCAAGCAAAAATATGGCCATATGGTCAGGCGCTGAAGAACCAGAAGAAGCCCCACCAGGTTCAGTCTGTCCTATTTGCAAAGGGGCAGGATTTGTTCATCCTCGTCTACCCTCAGGGAAGCCAGATTTTAACCGAGTTATTGCCTGCCGCTGCACCCGAGGCGAATTAGATAAAGAGCGCCAAACCCGCTTAATACGATATAGTAACTTGGGCTCGCTAACTCGCTTCACCTTTGACAACCTACTCCCTCAAGGGAGAAGCGGGAATCCTATCAACCAGGAGCAATTTGCCCACGCTTACCAGGCAGCCAAAACATTCGCTAGCGAACCCAAAGGATGGTTAATCCTGGTTGGTCCCGGTGGCTGTGGCAAGACGCACCTGGCAGCGGCTATCGCCAACGAGCGCCTTAGCCATAGTTATCCTGTTTTCTTTATTACCACCCCCGACCTCCTGGACCACCTGCGTTCTGCCTTCAGCCCCAATAGTGAAATACCTTATGATGAGTTCTTTAACCAAGTGCGTAATGCTCCATTATTAATCTTAGATGATTTAGGTGCTCAAACTAGCACACCCTGGGCTAAAGAAAAATTGGACCAACTACTAAATCATCGCTTTAATAGTGAACTGCCTACCGTAATTGTTACTATCATCCCTATTAAACAGCTAGAGGAAAGGATACGCACCCGTCTAACTGACCCTGATTTGTGTCATATATACGTAGTTGAGGAAAAACAAGCCTCATTAGAATATAGCTGGGGTCCAGAGTTTGAGCTGCAAAAAAGTATGACCTTTGACAAATTTGACTGGAGGCGGGTTAATCTGCTGCCAGAACAGCGCCAGAACTTGGAGCAGGCATTCCGCCTAGCCCTTGACTTTGCCAAATCACCCGATGGCTGGCTTATATTACAAGGGGTCAACGGCTGTGGTAAAACCCACCTTGCCGCGGCTATCGCTAATTATCGCTATCAAGCTAACGAGCCAGCCTTGTTCGTGGTGGTACCTGATTTCCTTGACCATCTACGCTCCACCTTCAGCCCCGAGAGCAAGGTATCCTATGACCAGCTATTTGAAAGAGTAAAGACGGCTCCTATACTCGTCCTGGACGACTTTGGTGAGCAGACAACCACCCCCTGGGCGCAGGAAAAGCTTTACCAGGTTATCAACTATCGGTATAATGCCCGGCTGGCAACAGTAATTACCACCCGCTGTTTACTGGATGAAATTGATAGTCCCATCAGCTCCCGCTTCGTAGACCCTAAAATCAGCCTGGTATTCAATATTATCGCCCCTGACTACCGAGGTGATTTACGGCCTAGCCAAAAGAAAATACCTCGCCGGGGCAAGAAAGGGAGCCGGAGCTAAGAAGCCCAAACTCAAGCTTGCATAGTCAGAAGTTTTTTAGTAAAATGAGTAAGTTTTTATGTATAGAGAAGCCTTAGCCATGATAAATCTTCCTGTCCTAGTGCTAAATCAGAATTATGAGCCACTCAATATATGTCGAGCCCGGCGAGCGGTAGTGTTAATTTATCAACGCAAGGCTGAGATGCTAGAGAATGGTTCAGGATTTATCCACTCAGCCAATTATATCTTCCCCCTGCCCTCAGTAATCCGAATAGCTTATATGATTAAGCGCCCCCGACCTGAGAGAAAGCTGACTCGCCTTGAGGTTTTCAATCGTGACCACTACACCTGCCAGTATTGTGGTAAGGAAACTCGGCAACTTACCTTAGACCATGTCATCCCACGACACCGAGGTGGTCAACACACCTGGGAAAATGTGGCTAGCGCTTGTATATCTTGTAATCGTCGTAAGGCAGGCAAAACACCACACGAAGCCGGGATGAAATTAATTCGCCATCCCTCTCCCCCACACGGTAACATCCCTTTTTACATCCCCTATCACTACCTGCAAACCCAGAGTGAATGGCAAAATTACCTCCCCACTGAAAACTAACCAGCAATCTATAACAGCTCAACCCTCTTTTCCCTGCTGGTGGGGACGTTCAGCCTCAATTGTAATCTCACTGAGAGGCAATTCCACAGTCGCCCCGCTCTCCAGCTCAACCAAAACCGTTTCCTTCAATGGATTACCCCCAACCACACTAGCTACCCCCATAGGAGTAGATACTTGCTGCCCCTCCTTGGGCAATCTCTCCCTCATAACCTGATATAGCTCACCCTCATAGCCCAAGCAGCACATCAAGCGACCACAAATACCCGATATCTTCATTGGGTTAAGGGGTAAATCCTGCTCCTTTGCCATTTTAATAGAAACAGGGGCAAACTCGCTTAAGAAGCTCATACAACATAGCGGACGACCACACCTGCCAAAGCCACCTATCAGCTTGGCTTCATCTCTAGGCCCTACTTGCCGTAATTCCACCCGTACTTTGAAATGGTTGGTTAGCTCCCGAACCAGCTCGCGGAAATCAACCCTCTCGACAGCACTAAAGAAAAAGGTAAGGCGCTTACCACTAAGGTCGTATTCAGCAGATAGCAGCTTCATTGGTAGTTGTAGCTTAGCAATCAGCTCACCACACTTAGCTAGAGCCTGTCTATTCTTGCTTTCAAATTCGTGGGCACGCTTAATATCATCGGGTTTTGCCTTGCGCATTACCGGCTTCAACGGTCCGGTCACCGCACTGTCCAATACCTGCGCAGGAGAAATGACCACATATCCTAGCTCCAGGCCACGCGTTGTCTTAACCACTACACAGTCATTTACCTCCAGCTCAATACCTGCCGGGTCGAAATAGTATACTCTACCGGCTCTTTTGAAACGTATGCCAACAATCTCAGCCATCCTTTACCTACCTCTCCTAGGTATACTAATCATTAACACCTCCAGTACCAGTCGCGGATTGGCATTCTGCCTAAGCTGTTCCTCAGCCGCTTGAAGGCTATTAATAAAGCTCTTTATTTCAACCAAACTATAACCCCTGGCCTGGTCAACAAGCGTAGCTAACATATCAGCATTAGTAATGGTATCATCACACCCTACCTTAATTAATAGCAGATCACGCCAATAATCAAGCCATAAATCCAGAATCTCCTGGACTAATCTCCTGTTTTGGCTAAACTGAGCTGCCAACTGGGTAGCGTAGGCAAAACGCTCCTCACAATCAGCATCAATGACATTAAGCAATCTGTCCATTCTTTCAGCACGCTGCTGAAGCAAACCACCGTCAGGGGCAGCCGATAGTGCCCAACCCAGACAGCCGTGGGAAAGCCTAGCCAGAAGTCTAGCCTTTTGTAACTCAATGCCCCAGCGGGTATTAAGGGCAGTCTCTACCTCGGTAGCTACTAGCGGGGGTAACTCCAGTCGCTGGCAGCGGGAAATAACAGTGGCTGGCAGTAACCTCTCATTAGTGGTTAGCAAAATAAAAATTACCTTTCCCACCGGCTCTTCCAAGGTTTTAAGCAAGCAATTAGCCGCTTCATTTGACAAGAGCTCAGCCCCGTCAATAATAAATACCTTATACCTACCTTCAAAGGGTGGTAAGCTGGCTGAGTGCTGCATTTGCCTAATCTGGTCAATACTGATTTCTGCCTGAGGCTTAGTCTCAACCGAATTCCCGTCTCTGGTCAAGCCTATAATCTGAACGTCAGCATGCTTGGCTAAAGCTATTTTCTGACATGAGTCGCACACCCCACAGGGGGGCTCAGATGCCTCACAGTTCAATGCCTTAGCTAAATCCAGAGCCAGAGTCATTTTACCCACATGAGGGGGGCCAACCAAAAGATAAGCATGAGCCACAGCTTTCCTCTCCAGGCTACGCTGGAGTAAGGAAACAGCCTTGGTTTGACCAACTACCTGCCACACCCTAAAATCTCCGATTACCTTCTAAACTAAATCGCATTTGGTCAGGTCGGCAAAGGTCTCCCGGCGCCGAATAAGGCGTACCTTACCTTTATTGACCAGAACAATTGCTGGCTTAAGTGAGGCGTTAAAATTGCTTGCCTGGGGCAGGCAATATGCGCCACAGCCGGGTATAGCTATAATATCACCTGCCGAAACTGGGGGCAGAGCAATACCTTTAACTAATATATCACCCGCCTCGCAAAACCTGCCAGCAATAGTAACCTCCCTTGCTTCCTTTTCCAACATCTTATTAGCTACCACTGCCTCATATTTAGAACCATAAAGGGCAGGACGGATATTGTCAGCCATACCACCATCTACTGAGACATAGCACCTGACCCCTGGTATGTCCTTGACCACACCCACCGTATATAATGCCACCCCAGCCGGTCCCACTACTGCCCTTCCTGGCTCAACGGTAAGCCGGGGCAGTGCCAACTTTAGCTGCCGGCATTTACTAATAACCTTAGATGCTATCACTTCAGCATAGGCAGAAATGGGTGGGGCTGGAGAATCCAGGGTATACTGAATAGCAAACCCCCCACCAACATTTAGTTCCCTGAGTTCAAACCGATGTTTCTGCTTCATTTCAGCGGCAAAGTCAAGCATAAGCTCAATAGCCTCCTGATACGGCTCAACCCCAAAGAGAAGAGAACCTAGGTGAAAGTGCAAACCGACCAAGTTCAGATTAGGGGCTGACATGGCTTGAACTACAGCCTCTTCCCCGCTGCGTAAGGGGAAACCGAACTTACTATCAACAATACCGGTAGCAATATATTTATGAGTATGAGGCTCTACCCCTGGAGACAGCCTCAGCAATATATCAAGTATAGAGCCTTGCTCCTTAGCCATTTCACTCAATATTCTAAGCTCGTGAAAATTGTCCACCACTATGCAACCAATATGCCACTTTAAGGCCAGCATTAATTCCTCGGCTGATTTATTATTACCATGGAGGTAGACTTTATCTAAGGGGAAGCCAACAGACTGGGCAATATTAAGCTCTCCACCGGAGACCACATCTAGCCCCAGCCCCTCCTCCCTCAATATAACTGCCAAAGCCCCATTTATAAAGGCTTTACAGGCATAAATAACTGTGGTATCTTTATAGCGCTGACTAAACTCGGCTTTGAACTCGGTGCACTTACTGCGCAAGCTAAATTCATCAAAGAGATATAGAGGCGTGCCAAACTCGGCAGCTAGGTTTACAGTATCACAGCCACCAATTACGAGGTGACCCTGGTTATTCACCTCAGCGGTTAACGGAAACAGAGAAAGTTTAGCCATCATTTGCCTAATGTTACCAGTGCCTAACAATGAAGTCAATTTATGACCTAGAATAATTAAAGAGGTAGAATATTGTATCAAAAGACAACCCTGGATAATGGGCTGCGGGTTATTACTAGTGCTATGCCCCATACCCGCTCGGTATCTATCTGCTTCTTTATCGGGGTCGGCTCCCGATATGAGTCTGAGGCTGAAGCCGGCACCTCGCATTTTATTGAGCACCTGTTGTTTAAAGGCACTCAAAGGCGACCAACTGCCAAGGAAATTTCCGAAGCAATAGAAGGGGTGGGCGGAATCCTTAATGGGGGCACTGATAAGGAATTAACTACCTACTGGTGTAAGGTAACTCAACCCCATTTCCAGCTAGCCCTGGAGGTGCTAACAGATATACTATTCCATTCCAGGTTTGACCCTCAACATATAGAAAGGGAACGCCGGGTTATCATTGAAGAGATTAATATGAGTAGAGATTCTCCATCACAACAGGTTAACATGCTCATTGATGAGCTTCTATGGCCTGGGCATCCCCTGGGACGCGATGTGGCTGGCAGCAAGGAATCAGTGGCCGCCATTACTAGAGACACAATGCTTAACTACCTTCAAGGTCAATATCTACCTGATAACACAGTAGTTGCCATTGCCGGTAATATTCGGCACCAAGAGGTGGTAACCGCTGTCAGCCAAGCTATAGGCAACTGGGCTAACCAGAGGCAGCATTTTGGATATCCAGTTTATAAGGAACAACCGACCCAGCCGCTACGTATTGAGACCCGGGACATAGAGCAAGCCCACCTCTGCCTGGCACTACCCGGCTTATCACTCCTTCATCCCAAGCGCTTCACCCTTGACCTGCTTAATGTCATCCTCGGGGCAGGCATGAGCAGTCGCCTATTCACCGAAATTCGCGACAAGCTCGGACTTGCCTACAGCATTCATAGCTATGTCGAGCACTTCCTTGACTCAGGCTCAGTTATTGTCTATGCCGGGGTGGAGCCAAAAAACCTGGAAACAGTCATCAAAGCTATCCTGGAGCAACTTTATCAACTCAAGGAAACAGTCCCTGAATCTGAATTGTCCAAGGCAAAGGAATTATCCAAAGGACGCCTAATACTAGGAATGGAGGATAGCCGCAATGTTGCCGGCTGGCTCGGGGGACAAGAGATTCTCACTGGACGCATCCTTAGCCTTGACCAGGTAATATCCATTATTGATGCCATTACTGCTGAGGAGCTTAAGCAGTTAGCTCAAGAGCTAATAATAGGTAATCAACTCCGCCTAGCGGTAGTCGGTCCTATCGCCAACGATACACCTCTGGAGAAACTACTCAAGCTATAACTTCCCCGAAGCATAAATAGTAAGATAGCCGCAGCCCAAAGGCTACGGCTATCTTTATAACAGCCGACTAGAAGCAAATATTTGTTTAATACTCCGGATACCCACCGGGAGGCATTCCCGGCGCCCTCTCCTTTTCTGGGATATCAGTAACCAATGATTCAGTAATCAAAACCATAGTGGCAATGCTAGCTGCATTTTCCAGAGCCGACCTTACCACCTTGGTCGGGTCAATTATACCCTTGTTTACCATATCACCAAAGTCATCGGCTTCAGCATCGTAGCCAACCCCGGCCGGACTCTTCTTCACCGCATCCACTATCACAGCACCATCCCGACCGGCATTTATAGCAATCCAGCGAATTGGCTCATCCATAGCCTTCCTAATAATATCAACACCAACGGCTTCATCCCCGCTAACCTCCAGCTTACCTAGAACCGAGAGAGCATTGATTAAGGCAACACCACCACCAGGTAGGATACCCTCCTCTACCGCCGCCCGAGTAGCCGATAAGGCATCCTCAACCCGGTGTTTTCTCTCCTTAAGCTCAACCTCAGTGGCAGCTCCTACCTTGATTACAGCTACCCCGCCTACCAGCTTTGCCTGCCTTTCCTGGAGTTTCTCGCGGTCAAAATCAGAGGTAGTCTCCTCTATTTGAGCCTTAATCTGCTTGATTCTCCCCTTAATAGCCTCATCCGAGCCCTTGCCCTCAATAATAGTAGTCTTATCCTTATCACAGGTTACCCGGCGAGCCCTACCTAAATCTTCCACAGTGACCGAGTCTAGCTTCCGCCCCACCTCCTCCGAAATCACCTTACCGCCGGTGAGAATTGCCATATCTTCCAGCATCGCCTTACGCCGGTCACCAAAACCAGGAGCCTTGACTGTCAGAACATTAAGAGTACCCCGCAACTTATTAACTACCAGGGTAGCTAAGGCTTCACCCTCCACATCCTCAGCGATAATAAGCAGGTTCTTTGACACCTGTAGTATCTTCTCCAGAGCTGGTAGAATGTCAGCAACCGCCGAGATTTTCTTATCAGTAATAAGGATGTAGGGGTCTTCTATCACCGTTTCCATCCGCTCGGCATTAGTAATGAAATAGGGGCTGATATAGCCGCGGTCAAATTGCATCCCCTCCACGTACTCCGTCTCGTATTTTAGGCCTTTGGACTCCTCAACAGTAATAACCCCGTCCTTACCTACTTTCTCCATCACATCAGCAATCAGGTCACCAATCTCCTTATCAACGGCGGTTATAGTAGCCACCTGAGCAATCTGCTCTTTACCCTTGACCTCAGCGGATGCTTTCTTAAGCTCCTCGACAATGGCCTTTGTTGCCTTCTCAATGCCCCTCTTTAATGCCATAGCCTCAGCTCCAGCGGCCACATTCTTAAAGCCACCGGTAATAATAGCGTGAGCCAGAATAGTTGATGTAGTAGTACCGTCGCCACAAGCATCATTAGTCTTGGTGGCTGCTTCCTTAACTAACTGCACCCCCATGTTCTCAAAGGGGTCAGGAAGCTCAATATCCTTGGCAATAGTAACCCCATCATCAATTACTGCCGGGGCACCCCATTTCTTATCTAGCGCCACACAATGTCCCTTGGGTCCCAGGGTTATTTTGACCGCATCGGCCAAAGTATCTATTCCCTTCTTTAAAGAATGCCTAGCTTCCTCATTATATATAATCTGTTTAGCCATTTTTTCCCTCCTTACATACTAATCCAACTTGCTACTTAACCTTTTTAGCCAAAATATCGCTCTCACGCAAGATCACCAGCTCCTCATCCTCAATCTTAATCTCAGTGCCCCCATACCTAGCATAAATCACTATATCACCTACTTTAACATCTATAGGTATCCGTTTTCCATCCTCTGATAACCTGCCCTGACCAACAGCCAGAACCTTTCCCTCCTGGGGTTTCTCCTTAGCTGTATCGGGCAGAACAATCCCTCCTTTGGTCACCTCCTCTCTCTCAATGGGTTTGACTACCACTCGGTCAGCCAACGGTTGAAGTTTAACCGCCATTCCAATCCTCCTTCTCAATTTATTAGCACTCTCCTCCTGAGACTGCTAACCACTATATAATAGCTCAGATTGACATAGGTCGCAACTCAACAAATGACTATTTACAGTTAATGTCAATAACTGAGAGGCATCATGATGTTTAAATTAGCCTATTATTCTCTATAAAATGCCTTTTTACTATTATACTCCCTATTTTTGAAATTAAAAACAATCCCATTTTGACATTCTACACTAAATCGTGTAAAATTTGGCTATGAACAACCAAAGCAAAGCGAACCGACGACAATGGGATAGCAAGCGCATCCAAGCCTTAAGGCGCCATTTAGACCTGACCCAGCGTGAGCTAGCCGACAGACTAGGCACGCGTCAGCAAACGATAAGCGAATGGGAAACCGGGATGTATAAACCTCGTGGTGCCTCAGCTACCCTTCTATCCATTATTGCTGAACGAGCCCAATTTAAATACGAGGCTACCCCCTCAAAAGAAGTACCGAAAAAACCTTGACATTATACACGTAACCGTGTATAATCTTTAAATAGCGCGGTTTAGTCTAAGAAACCGCTTTTATTAAAGCTGTTTATACACGATATCGTGTTAGCCAAAGCAAGGAGAGTTGAAGAGAGGCGAAGCCTCTCTTACATAACCGATTTCCCCTCCCTTTATAAGGGAGGGGGATAAAGCGGGTTCCCAGGAAAATCGAAGATTTTTCTGGGTGCTTAAAGGGGGAGGGTTACCAAATAAATATCTAAAGGGGGTAGGTTGATAAACAATCTTCCAGAGAGTCAAATTGTTAAGACCTGGCAGCACTTGTTGGTGCACAGAACAGAGCTGACCACCGAAAGGGGTGAACCGATAAAGATAATTTACCCGGGAAGGATTAATGACGAGCCAGGTGCTGATTTTCGGGATGCGGTTATTGCCACCAACCGAGGGTTAATAAAGGGGGATATAGAAATTCACGCTAAATCTAGTGGTTGGCGAGCTCACCGACACCACCAGAACCCGGTATATAATCGGGTAATTCTGCACGTGGTGATGTGGCACGACACTGAGGCGGCTACCAATCTCCAAAACGGAGAGAGTATTCCTACTCTGGTACTACATAAATACATAAAAGGCCCGATTAACCAGCGGCTTAAAGGGGCAGAGCCTCCGGTTACCTCAGGTAAGCCTTGCCTTAAAGCCACAGAACGCCTGACTACAGGCATTATAGCCGAATTCCTAGATAGTACCGGGGAGGAACGATTTTTAACCAAGGCTACTAAGTTTCAACTCGACTTGGCTCAAATGGAGGCAAGCCAATGTCTTTACCGGGGGATAATGGGAGCTCTGGGTTACTCCAAGAATAAGCTTCCCTTCTTGGAGCTAGCTCGCAGGGTGCCACTTCAGAGCCTCGAGTCTATAGCTCGAAACAAAATATCAGATGAAGAATGCCTTACCCGGCAACAGGCTCTACTATTGGGTACCGCTGGGCTACTCCCTTCACAGCGCCAGGATAGACACCAGGAAAATAAATTAGATGATAAATGGATATATAAATTGGAGTGGCTATGGACTTCTTCACACTTGGGCGAGGCAATGTCCCGGGACGACTGGCACCTATTTAGGGTCAGACCAAACAACTCCCCTATTCGTCGCCTAGCAGCTATGAGTTACCTCATACTCAGCTATAGGGAAAAGGGGATATTTGAAGGGGTAATTAATATGGTAAAGGAGGTGCCAGTCAGCCAAAGCCACTATAGATTAGAAAAGGGGTTACTGGTTACTACCAATGGTTATTGGGCAAGCCACTTTGATTTTGGTTTAGCCAGCAGGATAAGAAACCCAACCCTTCTCGGTAGCCGGCGAGCGGCTGATATTACCATCAATGTGCTCCTGCCCTTTACCCTTGCCTGGGGTAAACTTAGCTCCCAGCCAGAACTTGAGAAAAAGGCCCTTGACCTTTATCGTCATTACCCTAAGCTGGCAGTAAATACAATAGACAGGCACATGAAGGACCAGCTTGGGGTAAACAGTAGCCTGGTTAACTCAGCCCAGCGGCAACAAGGGCTAATCCACATTTATAATAGCCTATGCACTCAAGGCAGGTGTAACTGCTGCCCGTTAAGCCAGCTTGAGGCCGGGAACCACGTCCAAATCTAAGCCATCTACCTTGCCGGCTTGGAACCGGTAGTAGCCGCAAGCAGCAATCATAGCTGCATTATCAGTGCATAATATAGGCTCAGGAACCAGAACCGGAATAGGTGAATCTTCCACCAGCCAGTTTCGAAGCAACTCATTTGATGCTACCCCGCCGGCTAGTAAAATCTGCTTTACCCGATGCTCTTTAGCCACCGCCACAGCTTTGGTGACCAAGACATCAATCACCGCCTCCTGAAAGCTGGCGGCAGCGTCAGCCGGGGATGAAATTCTACCCCCCTCCATCAATCGCAGCAGGGCTGTCTTGACCCCGCTGAAGCTGAAGTCATTAGTCCTCTTCAGCCAGGCACGAGGTAGCTCGAGAGAAGCAGTGCCACTTTTAGCTGCCTGCTCAACGGCTGGACCGCCTGGGTAGCCCAAGCCCAGTATCCTGGCTGCTTTATCAAAGGCTTCGCCGGCAGCATCGTCTCGTGTCCGCCCCACTACCATATAATCCCCATGCTCCCTCATTAACACCAAATCACTATGCCCTCCAGAAACAATGAGGCACACCAAGGGGAAGAGAGGAGCAAGGGCAGTATCGCGGTTAACCAGCCAGTTAGCGTAGATATGACCCTCCAGGTGATTAACTCCGGTAATAGGCAACCCACGAGCTAAAGCAATCGCCTTAGCCACATTTACCCCTACCAGCAGTGAGCCAGCCAGACCAGGCCCAATGGTGACAGCAATGCCCTCCAAATCACTCCAGTTAACCTTAGCCTCAGCCATTGCTTGCTCAACAATGGGGATAATGGCTAGAATGTGTTGCCTAGAGGCTACTTCAGGGACAATCCCCCCATAGCGGGCATGGATTTCCACCTGCGAGGCAATCTGATTGGACAGAATCCTAACTCCATCCTCTACCACCGCGGCCGCAGTCTCATCACAAGAGGTCTCAATACCCAGGATTTTCATATACCTGGATTATAGCATAGTTGGTAGAGGGCGAAACAACGGTAGACATTGCCATAATCCTTTGACACCCCTATTAGCCAATGCTATGATTATTAAAAGGAAATCAATTAGGGGTCTTGAATCTGTATTTAAGGTGGGGTGATGATATATGACCGACACTGAAACACTATACCTAGCGCTTTTTATTGTTTGTCTGCTACTATCAGCCTTCTTTTCCAGTTCAGAAACAGCCTTTACTTCCTTGCAGAGGATAAGGGTTGAGCACATGGTTAACACCAAGGTACCTGGTGCCGAACGGGTCGCCAAGATGATGAAGCGACCGGAGAAACTGCTATCTACCATCCTGACGGGCAACAATCTAGTCAACACCGCCGCCGCTGCCCTGGGCACTGTTCTAGCTGTCTCCGTCTGGGGGAAGTGGGGTATTCTCATTGCCACTATAGGAGTAACCATCCTGCTACTAGTATTGTGTGAAGCTACTCCCAAAATCATTGCCGCCCACAATGCCGAACGGCTATCTATAAAACTGGCGCGACCCATAGAGGCAGCATCTAAGGCATTTACCCCCGCTGTGCTAGCGCTGAGCTCAATAGCCTCAAGGTTTAGTAAACTAGCCGGAGGGAAGCCAGTGGCCAGGTCCCTGGTCAGCGAGGAGGAGATTCGCACCATGATATCAGTGGGACATAGGGAGGGGACAGTAGAGGAGACTGAGGCTGAGATGTTGCACAAGGTTTTTGACTTTGGTGACCGACCAGTTCGTGAGGTTATGGTACCGCGTCCTGAGGTTGTATCTATAGAGCAAGGCTCAACAGTAGCCGATTTCCTCGCCCTATATGCTGAATCCCCCCTCTCCCGCTTCCCAGTATATCAGGAGAACATGGATAATGTGGTCGGTATCCTCTCCATAAAGGATGTGCTTATGGCCCTAGCTAAGGGCACTATTGATAACCAGAGTGTCATTGATGACCTCGTCCGCCCGTCTTACTTTACCCCTGAGACCAAGCATATTAACGAGCTCTTTATCGAGATGCGGGATAAAAACTACCGAATGGCGGTGATTGTAGATGAGTATGGTGGCACTGCTGGCATAGTCAGCCTTAGCCGACTGGTTGAGGAGATTGTAGGCCAAGTAGGGGATGAGCTAGCTGGTGTGGAAAAGGAATATGAAGCAATCAATGAGTATACCTTCCAGATTGATGGCAATATGCGCATTGAAGAAGCTAATGAAGAGATGGGACTGGAGTTGCCCGAGGGCGACTATGAAACTGTAGCTGGCTTCATCCTTGACCTTTTAGGCCACATACCTAAACGAGGCGAACAGCTAAGGTATAAAGGCTTAAAGCTAGTGATAACCAAGATGCGAGGGCTAAAAATAGAGGAAATTCTACTGACCAAGGAAAAGAAGAAGCATGAACCGCCTGCGGGTTAAGTTCAAGCGGGGACAAGAGGTAAAGTTTATATCCCACCTTGATTTGATACGCTTGTGGCAAAGAGCGCTTCACCGAGCCAGGATACCTCTAGCTTACTCAGAAGGATTTAGCCCCCATCCTCGAATATCACTAGCTGCCCCCCTACCCGTGGGGGTAACTAGCCAAGCTGAGCTAATGGATATCTCTACCACCAAATGGGTTTCCCCACATTTCTTTACTGGAGCTGTAAGCCAGCAATTGCCGTCTGGCATTGAAATACTGCAAGTGCATCAAATAGCCTTGAATCAGCCGTCTTTACAATCGCAGGTTCGTTATGCCGAATACAAGGTTGAGGTGGAAACCGAAAAGGAGCCGAAGGAGATAGAATCAGCACTTATCTCCCTGCTCTCAGCAAAGCACCTGCCGTGGCAACACCAAAGGGATACTGGCCCACGAAGCTACGACCTGAGGGCTTTAATTGATGACCTGCGGCTCATTGATTGGCACCGCCCATATTGTACTGTAGGTATGAGGTTACGCTGTGACAGCAGTGGTTCAGGAAGACCAGAGCAGGTTACCACAGCCCTAGGTTTTACTCACCATCCACAGTTAATACACCGCACCAAACTCATCTTAGAAACGAGTTAACTAGCACAGATGCTGAAGAAGGAAGGACATCAAGAGTCGCTAGAGCAACGGGTGCTCCACTTTATCCAGGAACATCACCTGGTATCAAGCCAGTCCTGCCTACTGGTGGCAGTATCCGGTGGCCCAGATTCAGTCTGCCTGCTCCATATCCTAGTTAAACTCCAGGAGGAGCTGGGTATAAGACTACATGTGGCTCATCTTAACCATCAACTGCGAGGTGCTGAGTCCGAGGCTGATGCTCAGTATGTTTCTAACCTAGCCCGCCGCCTTGATATCCCAGCTACCATAGAACAGCGTGATGTAAAAGCCTATCAAGCTCAGCAACACGTTTCATTAGAAGAGGCAGCCCGTGAGGTGCGATATACCTTCCTAGCTCAAGTAGCCAAGGCTATCGGAGCAAGCCAAGTGGCAGTAGGGCATACTATGGACGACCATATAGAGACTATACTGATGCATCTGGTTCGGGGGACAGGAACCAGAGGGCTTCGGGGATTACAGCCTCATGCCGAGTGGCAATCTTCAGGGAATAGCCTCACTATAATAAGACCTCTATTACAGGTAAGCCGAGAGGAAACAGCCGGCTATTGCCATGACCACAAGCTTATGCCCAGGATTGATACCTCAAACCTGTCTTTATCGCCATTAAGAAATAGAATCCGTTATCAGCTCCTGCCACTGCTTAAGAGCTATAACCCACAGGTAACTGAAGCCTTACTCCGAACCGCCCGCATTGCTGGTGATGACCTTGCTTTTATAGATAAAGAGAGCATCCGCTTATGGGCTGAAATTGCCCAAAGACAAGAAAACACAATTATTTTAGATAAGGAAAGGCTTCTTGAGTTGCCTTCTGCCCTTAAGCGACATCTGCTGCGAATGTCTATAGAAAAGTTGTTAGGTAATATTAAGGATATTGAGATGCGCCATATTGAAGAAATAATGAACGCCCTAACCAAGCCGGCAGGAAAAAGGCTCAGCCTGCCTGGAGGCTTAATCTTTTCCGTAGAATACAACCGATACCTGATAGGTCAAGACCGAGAAGCCTTAACCCCCTTCCCCACTCTAGAGGGTGAGTTGCCATTAAAGTTGCCTGGCAAAACAATACTACCCGGCTGGCGTATAGAAGCAAACATTGTAAACCGGGAACAGATGACAGAAAAAGATAACAATTTTACTGCCCACTTTGACCGTGATAAAACTGGCGATAAACTGATAGTCCGAAGTCGTCAGCCTGGTGACAGGTTTCAGCCCCTGGGAATGAGCCAGCCCAAGAAGCTGGGAGAGTTTATGATTGATGCCAAAATCCCTCAAGCCTGGCGCCAGCGAATCCCTCTTGTCTGCTCCCCCCAGCACATCCTGTGGGTAGTCGGCTGGCGCATAGATGACAGGCTAAAAGTTACTGAACAGACCAAGCAGATCCTATGCTTAAAATTTGAGCGGAGTTAAATCCTACTTTACAATATGCGCTTGAGGCGGGGATTGGGGGTAATGCCTGGGATTCTACCTCTTTTGGCTATTGGCTTGCCTTCCACCTCATGGAGGTCAGCGGTAAAGTCTATAGGCTTAGCCCCACTGATATAGCTGCCGACGCCAAAGCCATCAACCGGAGCCCCATTCTTAATAAAGTAGGTAATTCGCTCAGGGTCTATGCCACCACTAACGAAAATGCCTACTTTTTTGAAACCGGCTAAATCCAGTCTGGCTCTCACCTCCTTGACCAGGTCGGCAGTAACCCTACCCCGCTCGCCGGGGGTATCAAGCCGCACACTATTAAGTTTCTCACCCAGTGCCCGAGCCACCAGCAGGCTCTCCTCAGCCTCATCCTTAAAGGTATCAACCAAAGATACCCTGGGCACCTCAGCCGGCATATACTTATCGAAAGCTATAGTAGCTTTAACCGTATCACCCATAATTATAATCAGGGCATGGGGTATAGTTCCCATTGGTTCAATGCCGGCTAGTTTGGCACCGGCTATACTGGAGCAACTAGCACAACCACCAATAATAGCGGCGTAGTCCATTACTCCCACCACCGAGGGATGAACATGGCGGACACCAAAGCTAATAATAGGTATCCCCTGCGCAGCTTCTACACACTCCCTGGCGGCGGTTGCCCAACCACTACACTGGGCTAGAATTCCATCTATGGCTGTTTCATACAGCCCGTAGCTCTGATAAGGAGCAGTTATGCGCAATACCACCTCCTTTTCCTCCATTGCCTCGCCCTCAGCTAGCGCCCATACCTCACGATTATCCTCAGGTAAGACCCGGGAAAGTAGTGCCTTAACTTCTTCCATACCACAGAGTACCCCGGCTCGGCTAGAGAATACCTCCAAAGTAGCTACCGGGTTAAGCGCCTCATGACGCAATATATCTACAGTGCGGGCAAAATAGATATCAGTCGTCTCTCCAGACAGGATAGCCTCAGATGGTTCAAATTTAGGTGGCCTAACCTGGCTAACCCTAAAGCTGATTAGCTTTGCCCCAAGTGTCTTCTCCATATGCTCCAGGGCAAAGTGGTGTGCCCTCTCATCAAAGGAAGCAACGCAGTCAACCGGCACCTCCACCTCGTAACCATGGTTCCTGGCATCAGCCACAGTATGCAACACACAAATATCGGTGCACACACCACAAACAATCAACTTCTCTGGCTTAAGCCGGCTCAGCTTCCTGTCAAGGGGTGTATCAAAAAAGCCGCTGTAATGTCTTTTGGGTATTACCTCACCGTGGTATCGGGCTAATTCAGGAATGACCTCTGCCTCAGGGGTGCCCTCAATGCAATGGGGAGGAAACATTTTGAACTCTGGGTCATCAGGAGCATGATGGTCACAAAGGAAGAATACCGTGGAACCCTGGGCAAGCTCCTGCTCCAGAAGAGCTTGCACATTGGGGATGATGCGGCGGGCTCGAGCCCCACAATACAGAGGGTAACCTTCTTCCAGGAAACCCCTGACCATATCCACTACTAAAACTGCTTTAGCCATAGTCTTCCTCGCCTTCTAAACCAGGCACCGCCGCAGTCTAACCATTATAGCCCTTAATGCCTAAAATGCCTCACACCGGTAAAAACCATAGCTATATTGTGCTCATCAGCCGCCTTAATTGAGTCTTCATCTCTTACTGAGCCGCCGGGCTGGATAATAGCCGTTACCCCACCAGCAGCTGCCACCTCTACCACGTCAGGAAATGGGAACATAGCATCCGAAGCCAGAACGCTACCTCTTGTCTTTTCTCCAGCCTTTTCCTTAGCAATTTGAGCACCGACAATCCGACTGGGCTGCCCAGCTCCCATTCCTAAAAGCGTCTTATCCTTAACCAATACAATAGCATTCGACTTCACATGCTTAACTGCACGCCAGGCAAAGAGTAGGTCTTCTATCTCGGCTTGAGTTGGTTCACGTTTGGTCACCGTTTTCAAGCTGACACTACCCTCAGGTAAGGAATCTGAGGTCTGGACTAGTAATCCGCCCTTCACCCGGCGAAAGTCAAGGTAGCCGGCACTGGCTTTGCCATAATCTAGCGGTAGCTCGGCGAGCAAAATACGTAAATTCTTTTTACGCTTTAACAATTCTAGGGCTTCAGCTTTATACTCAGGGGCAATGACTATCTCATAGAACATCGATTTCATCTCCTCAGCCATGGCTGAGGTAACCGTCCTGTTGGCAGCTACAATACCACCGAAGGCAGCCACCGGGTCGCCACTCAAAGCTCGCCGATAGACCTCAGCAATATCTCCATGACTTGCCAGACCACAGGGGTTGGTGTGTTTGATAATAGCTACTGTGGGTGTTGAAAAGTCGGTTACCACACCCCAGGCAGCATCAGCATCCAGGATATTATTAAATGAAAGCTCCTTACCCCATAGCTGTCTTGCCCAGGTGATACCGGTCTCCTGTCTTGCCCCTACCACCTGCTCAGCATAGAAGACAGCTTGCTGATGAGGGTTCTCACCATAACGAAGTCCGTAACGCTTTTTCAAGGCTATGGTCATCTCCTCTGGGAAACCCTCCATATCCTGCCTCAGATATTGCGAAATAGCAGTATCATAAATAGCTACGTGCTGGAAAGCCTTCTGAGCCAGCCTTTTGCGCTCGGCCAGGTCTACGCCTCCCCCCTTCAATTTCTCTAGGACTGGGTGGTAGTCAGCCGGGTCTACCACCACGATGACGCTGGGGAAGTTCTTGGCTGCTGCCCGAATCAGGGTTGGTCCACCAATATCAATGTTTTCCAGCGCCTCATCAATACTAACACCCTCCCCGGATACTGTCTGGACGAAGGGATAAAGGTTAACCGTCACCAGGTCAATCGTTTCAATCTTATTCTTAGCCAATTCCTCCATATGGGCGGGTAGATTACGCTTAGCCAGGATGCCACCATGAATAAGTGGGTGCAGGGTCTTTACCCTGCCATCAAGAATCTCAGGAAACCCGGTAATTTCAGAGACACTTTTAACTGGCACTTGAGCTTCTGTCAGCGCCTTTTTAGTGCCACCAGTGCTAAAGAGCTCAAACCCCAATTGACTTAAGTTCTGGGCAAAATCAGTTACTCCTGCCTTGTCAGACACACTAATAATGGCTCGCATAAATACCTCCGTTTCCTCATTTTCAACCTCACCCCCTGTTTCCCCCACTCCTTGAAAGGAGAGGGGGAGATTATTATTGAAGGAGCTAACGCCCCTTCATACCACCCTGATAAATTATTTCTAATCGATGACTACTCTAGCCTCTCCCTTCTGCTTCACCACTTCGCCGATAACCTTAGCCTCAGGTAGTGCTTTAGTGAACTGGTCAATATCGCTGGGGGAACAGATAACCACCATACCGATACCCATATTAAATACACGATACATCTCGTTTCGAGCCACGTTACCCCGCTGTTGAATAAGCTGGAAAATAGGTGGTATAGCCCACGCCCGACCATTAAATTTTGCCGCCATACCCTGAGGTAGAATCCTGGGCACATTATTAATCAAGCCACCACCGGTAATATGGGCCATACCCTTAATAAGAGGCAGCAATGGCTTTAACTGATGATAGTAGCACCGGTGGGGCTCCAGAAGCTCATCGCCCAGGGTTCGACCTAGCTCAGGGTAATAAGCATCTAACGCCGATTTAGTTTCACCAAAAATCTTGCGCACCAGAGAATAACCGTTGGTATGCAATCCGCTTGAGGGTAAGCCGATAATGGTATCACCAACCACAATCGTCTTCCCCATGATAATCCTCTCCTTCTCCACTACACCAATTATAAAACCTACCAGGTCATAATCCTCCCCAGCATATAGTCCAGGCATCTCTGCTGTTTCACCCCCAATAAGAGCACAGCCAATCTCGTGGCAAGCACTGGCTAAACCCTGAGCAATAGCCTCCACCTGCTCTGGCACCAGCTTGCCCGTAGCAATGTAGTCCAAAAAAAAGAGCGGCTCAGCGCCGCAGGTAAGTATGTCATTAACACAGTGATTAACTATATCAATGCCAATGGTATTGTGTTTGGCTAAAGCCGAAGCAATCTTCAGCTTGGTGCCGACGCCATCAACGCTAGACACCAGAACTGGCTGCTTAAACCCTTTAACTTCAAAAAGCCCGCCAAAGAACCCGACGCCAGTCAACACCTCAGGACGAAGGGTAGACCGGGCATGCTCTCCAATCAGCTCTTTGACTTTAGCAGCAACATCAATATTAACGCCAGCCGCAGCATAGGTCTCTTTAATTGGCTCTACCTCCCAAGCAGATTAACAACTGACTATTTTGAAGGTCCGGGCGGCATAGTCTCCAGTGCTAGTTTTTCCATTTCAAGCTGAACCGGTATGGGGTAGTCACCAGTGAAACAAGCCATACAAAAAATATTCTTAGGCAAAGCCACAGCTTTAATCAGTCCATCAATGCTCAAATAGCCCAACGAATCAGCACCGATAAAGTCCCTAACCTCGGCTATAGTTTTGTGAGCGGCAATTAACTCCCGGTAGGTAGCCATATCCACACCAAAGAAACAGGGATAGCGGAGGGGTGGAGCGCAGATACGCATATGCACCTCTTTAGCCCCCGCCTTCTTCAGCAACCTTACTACCTCAGGAGTAGTGGTTCCACGAACAATGCTATCATCGATCACCACCACCCGCTTGCCATCCAGCATCTGGGGGAGGGGATTAAACTTTAGTTTAACACCGAGGTCCCTAATTCGCTGGTCAGGCTCAATAAAGGTACGTCCTACATAGCGGTTCCTAATTAATCCCTCACCCAAAGGTATACCTGACTTGAAGGCATAACCAGCACCGGCAGCTGTAGCTGAATCAGGCACGCCCATAACCAAATCAGCATCTACCGGGTATTCCTCAACTAAACCTGCTCCCATAGCCTGTCGTGCTGGGTAGAGGAGTCGACCATTAATCACACTATCGGGGCGAGCAAAGTAGATATACTCAAAGATGCACAGCGCCCTTCTGCCAACCTCTTCCCGATAGCTATCAACACCGTTCTCATTAATAGAAACTATCTCGCCCGGCTCAATCTCCCTGACAAAGCTGGCTCCAATATGGTCAAGGGCACAGCTTTCTGAGGCTACAACCCAGCCGTTGTCAATAGCCCCCAGACATAATGGGCGCACACCAAAAGGGTCACGAACGGCAAACAAAGTGTGATTAGTCATAATTACTAGAGAATATACCCCCTGAAGACGATGCATGGCATACCTTATCTTGTTCACCCACTCTTTCTCAGGGGAAGAGAGAATGAGGTTAGCAATAACCTCAGTATCTGTGGAAGTCTTAAAAGTATAGCCCTGGTCAGAGAGTTCTGCACAAAGGTGCTCAGCATTAATGATATTTCCATTATGGGCTATGGCGATAGTATTTGAGCCTTTGCCCACTACAATAGGCTGGACATTGGTTACCCGGCTGGAACCTCTAGTGGAGTAGCGGTTATGACCAATAGCAATATCCCCAGTGAGCTGACTTAACGAATCCTCGCTGAACACCTGGGATACCAACCCCATCTTGGCATAAACCTGGAGCCTTTTGCCATCAGTGGTGGCAATACCAGCACTCTCTTGACCACGATGCTGAAGAGCAAATAAACCAAAAAAGGTAAGTCGAGCTACATCCTCATTAGGGGCATAAACGCCAAAAACACCGCAAGACTCGTGCAACTTTATCTGCCTCTCAATTCACCTCGACTAACTCTGTTTTATAAATTATAAACCATTTTCTACTTATAGGTCAATCTATAGTAACTGAGATTTCAGCCAGTCGATAATAATAGCCATCGCCCCGTCATTCTGCCTTAGCCTATGTCCAGCTCCATCAACTATGATTATCTGCTTAGGCTCCCCTGCTCTAGCATATAGCTTATAGGCATGGCTTACATCCACTACCTCATCTTTACTGCCATGCACCAGCAATAAAGGCCTAGGGGCAATCTCAGCTACATGTTTAATAGGGCTAACCAACCTGAAGCCACTAAGCCAGTCTTCCACAGAATAGGGAAAATCCTTATCCCTAATTGCACCAATGCCGCGAAAGTGGTTGATAACAGACTGTGGTTCATCAACCTCAGTAAGGAAGCTAAATTCTGCTGGGCAGGCACAGGTTACAACAAATAATACCCTCTTATCTTGTGCCGCCACATATACTGAGACTGTAGCCCCGCCGCTAAAGCCAAGTAACGACAGATGAGACCTATCCACCTCAGGCAAAGCCCATAAATAATCAATGACCGCCTTCAGGTCTCTAGTCCAGCCTAAAATATCAAGATTACCATTACTAGCCCCAGTCCCTCTGAAGTTAAAAATTAATACTGCCAAGCCTTTACGGCAAATCCTTTCCGCCAGCAGGGGATAGCCTCTATCACTAGGGTCGGGGCTCTTAGCCGGGATACCGTGACAAACGCAAACAGTAGGGTATGGGGTCTGGTCACCCTCACCGGGTAGATAAAGCTGACCTAAAATCTTTAAGCCCTCTACTTCAAGGGTAACCATTCTGCTAAGCATGATTTATGTCAACCTCAATAGAGCAAAAAATTGCTTATTCTCAAAAGCACCGGGGATAAGTGACGCCACCAGTCCTCTCAGCCTGAAGCTGTGCTCTATCATCCAGGCAATAAAATGCCCCAAAACTTTTCACGCTCGCTTGCCAATAGTAATAATAGCAATCACATTAAATAAAAGCAAAAGCTAGCCTATGTAGACTTAGACGGGGATATTAAGTATTATTGACCCCCTCCCTAAAAAATGCTATAAGTAGTCCATGGAAATAGCATCAAGGGAGGTTATAGCTTATGGAAATTTATCAGATTATGCTTCCCAGGAAAATTCGTTTTGGTGTGGGCTCTCTGGATACCATCGGGGATGAGGCTAATAAGCTAGCAGTTAAGCATGCTCTTATTGTTACCGATCCTGGGGTTTATAAAGCTGGCCTAGTAGACCCAGTTAAGGAACAATTATCTAGGGCCAAGCTTGCAGTGGATGTTTTCTCTGAAGCAGAGCCGGAGCCCACATACCCCAGGCTAAATGCGGCAGCTAAGGAGCTCGGCAAAGAAAGTTACGACCTCTTGGTGGGCATTGGTGGGGGCTCAAGCATGGATACAGCCAAGGGACTCTCAGTCCTTTTAACTCATGGTGGAGATGGCCAGGATTATGCCGGTATTGATAAGGTTCCTGGACCTGGCATCCCTATTTTCACGCTGCCTACCACAGCTGGAACGGGGAGCGAGGTGACTAATATTGCCATTTTCGGCGACCCGGAGAAAGGGCGTAAAATAGCAATAGTAAGCCCTTACCTGCTGGCACAATTGGCCCTTGTGGATCCTACTCTTACCTATAGGTGCCCGCCAAAGGTCACCGCGGCCTCTGGAATAGATGCCCTTGTCCATGCTATTGAATGCTATACCGGCACCGTGGCCAACAATTTTACCGATGCTCTAGCCCTTGAGGCGATGCGGCTTATTGTAGGTAACCTTAGGACTGCTGTCAAAAATGGCTCAGATAAGGGGGCACGTAACCATATGTCTGAAGGGGCACTCTTAGCTGGGATTGCCTTCGTGAACTCTGGTGTAGCCGCTGTTCATGCCCTTGCCTATCCCCTTGGTTCACGCTTTCACGTGCCCCACGGAGTAGCTAATGGCCTTTTGTTACCCTATGTTACGGAGTGTAACCTGCCAGCTAACCTCCCTAAATATGCCATCGTCGCCCAGATGCTGGGGGTGGAGACGCAGGGGCTCTCTCTTCAAGAGGCAGCAGAGCAAGGAGTAGAGGCAACTAAGGCTCTGATTGCAGATATTGGTATTCCCTGCCACCTACGGGATCTGGGGGTACCCAAGGAAGCCTTGGAAGGAATGGCTGTAGCTACCATGGATATTACTCGGCTCCTAGCTAGGAATCCGAAGAAACTCACCCTTGATGACGTTAGGCGCATTTGGGAAAATGCTTGGTAAGATAGCGAGATGGTATATCTAAAAAGCAGGAGGAAAAGTGGACGGCTTTCATAATGCAGTGTTACACATTAATCTTAGCCAGAGGTCATTTGAAGAAGAACCCATTGATGATGAAGTTTATAAAGAACTTTTGGGTGGAAAGGGGTTGGGTACCTATCTTTTATTGAACAATACAAAAGCAGGTCTCGACCCCCTGTCTGAAGACAATGTAATCATTTTTGCCACCGGACCGGTTACAGATACAAAGGTCTATGGGTCATGCCGGTTTGGAGCATTTACCAAGTCACCTCTAACCGGCATATATAGCGAGTCTTATGCCGGAGGTAAAGTAGCTGAGCCGCTAAGCAGAACTGGATATGACGCCATCATAATCAAGGGGGCTTCTGAGACGCCTGTTTATCTTGAGATTTCCAATAGGAAGGTGAAATTTCATGATGCCTCTCATATCTGGGGTAAAGAGACTTATGAAAGTGAGGATGCCATTCGAGATGAAGTGGGGAGAAAAGATGCCGGGGTTATCGTTATCGGGCCAGCCGGGGAGAGATTAGTAAAGTTTGCTGTAATTGAAAACAACTACTGGCGGTCGCTGGGTAGGACTGGGCCTGGAGCTGTGCTGGGGTCAAAGAAAGTAAAGGGTATAGCCTTTTACGGGGATATAAAGAAGCAGGTAGCTAAGCCTGATGTGATTAATAAACTCTGGGAAGAATTAAGAGCCGTGAGCAAAGATGACCCTGGAGTCAAGAAATATTACACTGAGGGAACACTTCAGATGATACCGGTGCTGAACAAAGCTGGTGCCTTTCCAACAAAATACTGGTCTTCGGGAACCTATGATAAGTGGGAAAACCTAACTATGGATGCACTGAAAAAGAAAAGCAACGTCAGAGCCAAGGCATGCCCGAAATGTTTTATGGCTTGCGGAAACCTCTCAAAGGTTATCGAGGGAAGACATCGAGGGTTAAAAATCGAGGGACCTGAATTTGAGACTACCTATGCTTTAGGTGGTCTATGTATGATTGATGATATTACAGAGGTTGCCTATCTAAACGACATATGCGATAGATTAGGTATTGATACAATGACATTTGGTAATGTTGCCGCCTTCACCATAGAGGCTTCCCACAGGAAATCAATCGGCGTGAGGCTTGAATATGGCGATGTTGATGGCATTGCTGCTCTACTATACAAGATTGCCCGAAAAGAGGGGATTGGAGCTATTCTGGCTGAAGGCGTAAGATACGCTGCCAAAGAGTGGGGGTTAGAAGACCTGGCTATCCATGTTAAAGGACTAGAGCCCGGTGGCTATGAGCCCAGGGTTTTAAAAGGAATGGGGTTAGCCTATGCCATTAGCGATAGAGGAGCATGCCATTTAAGGTCGACCGTTTATAAGGCAGAGCTTTCGGGAATGATACCTCCAGAACAAATCGAAGGCAAAGCGGAGGTAGTCCTTGACTTTGAGGATAGGCATACACTTTTCGACTCTCTGATTCTCTGCCGGTTTTTCAGGGACATGTACCCCTGGGAGAGAATATCACTGGTTATAAATGCCACCACGGGAATGGAGTTAGACAAGAAGGGATTACAGAAATTGGCCTTAGATATTACCAATAAGGCTAGGGAGTTTAATCTGCGTGAGGGCATGACGAAAGAGGCTGATACCCTGCCCAAAAGGTTTTTTGAAGAAAAACTCGAGGACAGCGGCAAAGTCCTTCCAAAATCTGAATTCGATAAGATGCTGTCTGATTATTATAAGCTTAAAGGCTGGGATTAAACTCTGCCACTGAATAAAGAACGCTTGGCCAATTACCGGGCAAGCTCACCTCGGCTACTATAGTAAAGTTACTGCTTCTTATTGGCAATAGTCATGGGAAATGTGGAGTGCCTGTAGCTGCGAAACCTAGCGATATAGCCAAATTGCTGAGAGGATACTGACCCAAAATCTGAAAGTGATACTGCTATTGAAAAATTAAAGGGGGGAAAGGCGTGATTAATAAAATTAGCATTATTGGTGCTGGAAATGTTGGCGCTACCTGCGCTCAACGAATTGCTGACAGGGGCTATGCTGATATAGTCTTGGTAGACATTATCGAGGGTCTACCTCAAGGTAAAGCCTTGGATATTCTCGAGTCAGCGCCTATCCTCAGCTCTGATACCCGTATCATCGGAACTAATAGCTACCAAGAAACGGCTAACTCAGATGTGGTAGTCATTACCTCAGGCCTGACTAGAAAACCAGACATGAGCCGTGATGAGCTATTACAAGCTAATATGAACATTGTCACCGAGGTTACCCGCAATGTAGTGAACTACTCACCAAATTGCATTATCATTATGGTTACTAACCCACTAGATGCTATGACCCATCTAGCTATTCACGTCAGTCAGTTTCCACGAAATAGAGTATTTGGCTTATCTGGCGTCCTGGATACTACCCGATTTAGAAGCTTTATCGCTGCTGAGCTTGATGTATCGGTAGAAGACGTATTCGCCTGCGTTCTGGGGCAACATGGTGAAGCCATGGTGATTATCCCCAGGCTATCTACAGTTTGTGGCGTCCCGATAACTAAACTCCTGCCTCAAGAAACTATTAACAAATTGGTTGAGCGCACCATAAGGGGTGGAGCCGAAATTGTAGGCTTACTCAAAACCGGCAGTGCCTTTTATGCCCCATCAGCCGCCGTTGCCCAAATGGTAGAGGCTATAATTTTAGATAAGAAGCAAATCCTGCCCTGCGCTACTTACCTAGATGGAGAATATGGGATTAAAGACACTGTCATCACCGTCCCAGTAAAACTAGGCAGGAACGGCATTGAGCAAATAATAGAGCTAGAGCTAACCGCCAAGGAGAAGTCAGCCTTAATTAACTCAGCCAAGGCAGTGCAACAACTGGTGAAGACTATGAAGCTATAGAGGAAAGAAGTGAAAACACTATGAGAGCTATTGATACTAAGGAAGTAACCAAGACAGTAGCTCGCCTTTTCCAGG
>SOKA01000048.1 GCA_004376105.1 Dehalococcoidia bacterium | reverse complement strand
TAAAATCGTCAAGGGTATTATTGTCGAATACCACCTCACCCCGAATTAAATCATTGAACCTGGTCTGCCCGCCAAGTGGGGTCTTGAACCGAACTACCGGGGTGATACCTTCAGCCTCCTTTTGTGCCCGCTCCTCCTGGGTTAAGTCGCGACAGTGACGGTCGTAGCCCGGCGGTTGCTTGCGCCCGACCTGCTCGGCACGCATCTCCTCAAGGCGCTGGGGGGAGCAGTAGCAGTAATAGGCATCCCCCTGTGAAATCAGGCGTTGGGCTAGCTCACGGTATATCTCCAGGCGCTGCGATTGAAAATAGGGGGCATATTTACCACCCACCTCAGGTCCCTCATCCCAGTCAAGACCCAGCCAGCGCAGACCGTCAAGGATAGCCTTCACCGCGTCTTTAACCTTCCTGGTAACATCGGTATCCTCAATGCGGACGATGAAGCTACCGCCGTAGCGGCGGGCAAAGAGCCAGTTAAACAGGGCAGTCCTGATATTGCCAACATGGGGATAGCCGGTGGGGCTGGGGGCATAGCGGACTCTAACTGAGGTATTCACTTAAACCTTCCTCTCGACTTCGAAATGCCATTTTAAGGAGCTTTAACACATATTCTCCTATGGCAATAATAAACTTAATGTGTATATCTTCACTAACTAACTTTATTGATTTGGTAAACTTAAGAGTCTCATCGTAATCTTTGTTAGAATGTGCAGCCTCTTTATGTCTCACCGATTTTATCAGTTGGCGAATGGTAATTTTCTGGTTGAATAAATCTTGGTCAAGCCATTCTTCGAGTTCCATAGGTTGCCTTTGTTCATCAAATAGCACCTCTATTCTTGACCCACCTTTGCCATTAAAACTGACCATGCCGGGCATTTGGAAGACTAAGCCTTCTTTAATTGAATGCCCGAATTTTCTTTTCCACTCTTCGTCCTCCTCTTTCGTTATATAACCCAGCAGGGGATGAAGCTTTACATTCTGAAAAACCCTAGAAACTAAAGAGTTTTTACCATCACAAAGGAGCAGCCACAATTGTCCAGCTATAACTCTGTAAACAGATGCATTCCCTTCATGAAATAATCTGACATTGCCTTCAAGAATATTCATTGAATGCTTTAGGTCATCTATAGCTTTATAGATGTTTATACGAAATCTCCTTTTTAACAATCAAATAATTTTGGAGACTTAAATCCCAGCAGAAATTCTTTGATTCGCCTTTCAGCCAATTTTACATATTCTTCGCTTATGTCATACCCTACATAATGACGATTTGTCTTTATGGCTGCTATCGCAGCCTGCCCACTTCCTACAAATGGGTCTAGAATCACTTCTCCCTCAAATGTATAAAGTTGGAGCAACCTATAGGGCAGCTCTACAGGGAAAGGCGCTGGATGCCCAACCGCATGGGCTAGTTCTGCAGGAAATGTCCACACACTTTTGGTAAACTCCAGAAACTCTTGTCTAGAGATTGTGCTTCGTCTTCGGGAAGCATTTTTTCTACTAAACATACCTTTGGAAAAAACCAAAATATATTCGTGAATATCCCTTAAGGTTGGGTTGGCAGCCGAAAGCCAGCTTCCCCAAGCCGTAGAAGGGCTAGAACTTGAAGCCTTATTCCAGATAATCTCACCCCTCATTAGAAAGCCCAGTTCTAACATATCCTCAACGATAAAAGCATGAAGGGGAATATACGGTCTTCTTCCCAAATTTGCGATATTGATACAAGCTCTGCCCCCAGGGACAAGCGTCCTATGAACTTCTTTCCATACCTGTTTCAGGAATTCTCTATATTCTTGAAGAGTCAAGTTCTCGTCATATTCTTTCCCCACATTGTAGGGTGGCGAAGTAACCATCAGATGAACACTATTATCTGGCAATTCCTCCATGTTTTCGCTAGTTTTACAAAAGATTCTATCCAAAAATTGAGACGAAATAGGAACTTCTATATATTCAGTTCTTTTTTCCGTTGGCAAGCCTTCGTATAACCTACTGGCATAAAAGGGGGTTGAATCATGATTTATCCTCCCCGGTGAGCCAAAGGGGCTTGTTTGCGTGCCTCTTCTCCTTCCACTATACCCCACCTTCCTCACTCCTCCCTCCAATAATCAACCCATCTCTTGTAAGGATGGTAATCTATTTCTGGCTTTTGCCAGTCTATTTCTACGACTTTACTTTCTTTATCAAGTACCAAGCTTGATAGAGCTTCTTTGCTAATTTCAACACCTCGTGGGTTCGTGCCAGCCTTGGGAAGCTTAATATACCTATCTCTTCCTATGTTCTCGAATAGCCTTTCTTGAGCCTCTAAAGGTATGTAATAAAATCCTCCTTTACCATTCCAGACAATCTGTACAAGCAAAATATCACAGCACGGGGAATAATTTTCAAAAAATTCCCGTGCTTTTTGGGAATCAACTGTCCATATGAGTTTAACTCCGCTGAATCCTGTGCCAGTAATTGTTTTAATAGAAATAGGCTGCTCAAACAGCTTTACGTCAACCTCAGGCTCAATTATAGAAATGTTAGCATTAACGTTGCTCTCCCCAAATTTGTAAATGAGCAAGGCGATTATAATTTTCTCACGGACAGAACCAACCTCCATCCCAATCTTGCCAGCCCTTGAGCTTTCTAACTCAGCAATTCGATAGAGATAAGGCAAACGCTTTTTGATTTTGATTTTAAGTGCTTCATCCTCAAACATTTCAAATAAATATCTGTTCAACTCGCCTACCTCAATTCTTTATACTTTCCACCTATTCTACCACCCCACCCACCAATATTCTATAGTAGAAAAGGGGAAGAGATTAAAGAGAGGGGGCTAAGCCCCCTCTCTTACCCAACCCCCTTCCCTCAATGAATAACAAGGGAAGGGGGCAAGGGGGATAGGTTTCAAAAGAATCCAGAAATCTAGGCAATATCCTTTAGTGCCTGCTCTAAATCAGGGGGTAGCTCAGATTTGAACTCGACATATTCGCCGGTGGATGGCAGCTTAAAGCCAAGGCGGCAGGCGTGCATAAACTGCCGTGATAGAAAGGGGGACTTCACCCCGTACACCTTGTCTCCCACCACCGGGTAGCCAATTGCCGAAAGGTGAACCCGTATCTGGTGGGTGCGACCGGTCTCAGGCATAACCTCAAGCAGGGTATAGTCCCTGATATATTTGATTACACGATATTCAGTGCGGGCTTCCCTGCCCTCAGTTACTACCGCCATCCGCTTTCGGTTACGGGGGTCACGCCCGATAGGTGCCTCAATAACGCCGTTCTCCGGGGTTAGACGCCCTTTAACCAGTACCAGATACGCTTTTACCACCGAATGAGACTTAAATTGCTCGGCAAGGTCAGCCTGAGCCAGGCTGTTCTTAGCTACCAGCATCACTCCTGAGGTATCCTTGTCCAAGCGATGGACAACTCCCGGTCGCAGTGAGTCACCGATGTCAGCCAGGTGGGGAAAGTGGGACAGGATAGCATTAACCAGGGTATGGCTTGGGTGTCCCGGTGCTGGATGAACCAGCAGTCCGGCTGGTTTGTCTATAACCAGAAGGTCATCATCCTCATAAATGATATTTAACGGAATAGCCTCGGGCATTAACGGGCTAGGTGGGGTGGGGGGAATGACGACCCTCAGCCTATCACCTATATTAAGCTTGAGTCCCGCCTTAGCCACATGGTCATTAACCGTGATATACCCGTCAGCAATAAGCTTTTGAGCACGAGTTCGGGAGAGCTCTGGATGCTTTTGGCAAACATATTTATCCAGACGAGCGCCCTGCTTATCAACTACAAAACTATAGACATTGTTTATCAACCCTATCCCCTTTATCCCCTTCCCCTTGATAAGGGGAAGGGGAAATGGTTATGTAAGAGAGGCTTCGCCTCTCTTTGACTCTCCCTTAGCATTTTCTCCATGATATGGATATATATTCCTATCATGAGAGGGAGGTATAGGTTTTGAAGGGGATTTTTACCCCACAAAAACAAAGTTTTTGCGGGGACCCCGTATTCGCCCCTTCAAGCTTCCCCTGCTGAATAACCCTATACTTTGTCAAGCCTCAGTGTTTCTCAGCTCTGGCTAATGGAAGGAGACAGTAAGCAAATATAATAACGCCGACAACTATTGCCGAATCAGCAATATTAAATGCCGGCCAGATACCAACGCCGATGAAGTCAGTGACATAGCCAAAGCGGAGTCGGTCAATCAGGTTACCCACTGTGCCACCAAGAACCAAGCCAAGGGCTGATATGCCTAGCACCTTATCTAAAAAGGGGAAACGACGATAAATAAAGAGGGCATAGACTAGGAGAACGGCAATGCCGACCAAGGCGACTATGGTTAAGGGGAATGACTGACCTTGAAACAAGCCAAAGGCGGCTCCAGTATTATGGACATGGGTTAACCGAAAGAATCCTGCCTCAGGTAGCGATTGCCCCACAAGTAGATTAGACCTTATCCAGAGCTTGCTGAGCTGGTCAGCAGCCACCAATAGTAACGCGGTAGTAAAGAAAAAAAACACATTCCGCCACTTACCCTGGAGAGAATTTACCTTTTGCATTCTTTGCCTGCTGAGTCTTACAACTCATACACCGCCTCGCCTGAGGAAGGGCTTCTAACCGCTCCGGGTCTATAGGCTGACCGCAGCTTTCGCATAAACCATAAGTCCCTTCTTCAAATTTGTGTAAGGCATGCTCCACTGCAGCCAGTTGGTCTCTTACACGCTTCTCTAAAGCCAGCCGCTGCTCTAACTCCAGTGTCTCTGTAGCTCCCTCCTCCCTTTTGCCAAAGGGACTACCCTCCCGCTCTTCGGCAGGGCGGATGTTAGCTTGTAATTGGTCTAATTGCCCATTTAAGCGCTTTTGCTCATTCTCTAGACGAGAGCGAAGTAAATTAAAATTAGTCGTCATTTCCTCTTCCTCCCGCTCACCTGTCAAGTTTGAGACAGACTGCTTCTGATTTTCCCATTTAGATGTTGACAGGTGAGCTATTATACTTAATGTTACTTGAGAGAACAATAGTAAGCGGGGTGGGATTAGTCCAGCATCATCCGCAATTGGCGAATAGTGCTGACTGCCTGCCCACGCCAGTGATTATTAGCGAAGATAAAGGACTTTTCAGCCATACTATCCAGTTTTTGAATCTTAGGCAGCCACTCGCTGAGCTCCTGTGGCGTATAGCTATAATCATACCTCTCATAAGCCTGCTCATGTTGCCACCACTTGGCACTATTACGCCCGTGAAAACGAACATAGCCTATCTTACTGG
>SOKA01000070.1 GCA_004376105.1 Dehalococcoidia bacterium | reverse complement strand
CTCATATATTTCTCCACATGATAATCATAAGCATATCCGTAACTGCCCATTAACTCCATTGCTTTGTTTACGCAAAACATACAAGCATCACCGGCAATTGGAACCCTCTTTTTTCTTAATATGGTATTACAAAGTATCACCCAACTTGCTACTTGTCAACAAACTGTAGGCGAACAAATTATATGAAACAAAATCGGCGCTATTTACTAACATCAATACCTTCGTTTTTGGTCTTCCCCCGGCAGTCTGCCAAACCGTTCGGCAGCTTCTTACATTACTCAGAATCCGCTACTGGCTGCACCTGAGCTTGGGTTTTGACTGGCAATCCCCAAATGTGGATAAAACCGGGGGAGGCACTCTGGTCAAAAACATCAGCCTTGTCGTAGGTAGCTAGACCATAGTTATATAGTGAAAACGGTGATTTCCGCCCGACTACAGGGCAACCTCCCTTAAATAACTTCAACCGCACGGTTCCGGTAACAAAGCGCTGTGAAGATTGAACATAGGCAGCCAGATCTTGATGCAGCCTAGTGAACCACAGACCGTTATAGATGAGGTCAGCATATTCCTGAGCTACCTTTTGCTTAAAACGCAGTTGGGATTTTGACAAGGTCATCGCCTCTAATGCCTGATGCGCCTGAAGTAATGCTGTTGCTGCCGGCGCCTCATAAATCTCCCTTGACTTTATCCCCACCAGCCTGTTCTCCAAATGGTCAATCCTGCCTACCCCATGCCTACCGGCTAGTTCATTTAGCCGCTGAATCAAGCTAACACCATCTAGTTGCTGGCCATCAACAGTAACCGGGATACCCTTCTCAAAGCCAATCTCTACATACTCTGGCTTATCTGGAGCCTCCCCCACCGACCTTGTCCAGGTAAATACTTCCTCCGGTGCCTCAACCCAGGGGTCCTCAAGAACCCCGCACTCAATACTCCTCCCCCATAGGTTCTCATCAATGGAATAGGGACTGGCAACAGTAATGGGTACTGGAATATCATAACGCTGAGCATAGTTAATAGTTTGTTCACGGGTCATGCCCCATTCCCTAGCCGGAGCAATAATTTTAAGGTCTGGTGCCAGAGCATTAATGCTTACCTCAAACCTCACCTGGTCATTGCCCTTGCCAGTGCAACCGTGAGCTACTACTGAAGCTCCCTCCTCCCGAGCTGTATCCACCAGTAGCTTAGCCATTAATGGACGAGCTAGGGCTGTAGCCAAGGGATATTCTCCCTCGTAAAGGGCGTCTGCCTGCAATGCTGGAAAAACATACTCATTAACATATGAACCCTTAGCATCTACCACTAATGCCTTTATGGCACCAACATCAAGTGCTTTCTGGCGAATAGTAGAGAAATCACGCTCATTGCCCACATTAATAGTAAGGGCAATAACATCCAGGTTATACTTCTTTTTTATCCATTTGATGGCTACCGATGTATCTAATCCACCACTATAAGCCAATACTACTTTGTCCGACATACTAAACCTCCCTTAAACTGATAAAGAACCAGGCTCACTAATATTCATGCGCCGGCGCTCCTATTTAGTTAATAGTGGATAATGCTTTATCTAAAATGCCTAATGCCTCATCAACCTCCTCGTTACCAATAATAAGGGGAGGCATAAAACGCAAAGCATTGGGCTTCAGTTGGTTAACCAATAAGCCTCTATCAAGGCAATCCATTACCACTGAGTGGGCAATATCACTACTAAACTCCATAGCTAACAATAACCCATGCCCCCGCACATCAGTGATAAACTGGAACTTCTGTTTCAAGTTTTCCAATCTGGAAGCAAGATACTGTCCCACTCTCTTGGCATTCCCAGCAATATCATTTTCAACAATAAACTTTAGTGTAGCATAACCGGCAGCACAGGCTACGGGATTACCACCGTAGGTAGAGCCATGCTCCCCGGGAGTAAATACAGAGGCTCTATCCTTAGCCATGATAGCCCCGATGGGCATGCCACTAGCTAAACCTTTAGCCAATGTCATTACATCGGGTTCAATGCCATACTGCTCATAAGCAAAAAGTGTTCCCATTCGACCCATGCCAGTTTGAATTTCATCTAAAATAAGTAGAATACCCTTTTGGTCACACCATCTCCGCACCGCGGTTAAATAATTATCACTAGGCAGGTTGACCCCTCCTTCACCTTGCACCGGCTCTAACATCACAGCACAGGTTTGACTATTGGTAGCTGCCTTTATCGCTTCAACATTATTATACTCCACATTTACAAAACCAGCGGGCAAAGGAAGATACGGCTGCTGAAATTTAGCCTGACCAGTAGCCGCCACCATAGCTAGAGTACGACCATGAAAGGAATTGGTCATGGTAATAACCTCGCAGGCTCCATTCAGGTAGTGTTTTCCATACCGCCGGGCTAGCTTCACTGCCCCCTCATTAGCCTCAGCACCACTATTGCAAAAAAAGACCTTATCTAAACAGCTATTCTGAACTAAAAGCTCTGCCAAGCGAATTTGAGGGATAGTATAGAACTGATTTGACGCCTGAATAAGTGTCTGCACCTGCTCCGTCACCGCCTCAGCCACCACAGGGTGACAGTGTCCCAGACTATCAACTGCCCAGCCACCAACAAAGTCGAGATACTCCCGACCATTTTCATCCCATACCCGTGCCCCTCGCCCTCTAATCAGGGTTACAGGTAGGCGTTCTACAGTCCTCATAAAGTATTTGAGCTCAAGCTCCTGCCAGCGACTCACTTTTGCCCTCCTATTGTGGTGCCACAACCACCTTCCTCTACTTCCTTGAGCAAGGCGTGTGGCTGTCTACCATCTATGATACACACAGTTGAAGCGCCAGACAAAGCTCTCAAGCAGGCTCTAATCTTGGGAATCATCCCCTCTGAAACTGCGCCTGAAGCCATTAACGCCTCGGCCTCACTGGATGACAAGCAAGGTAGCAACTTGCCTGAGTGGTCACAGACGCCAACAACATCGGTTAAAAAGATAAGCCTTTCAGCGCCAAAGGCAGCAGCGATTTCACCAGCTACAGCATCAGCATTAATGTTAAGCATCCGTGTCGCTTCGTCTAGCCTATCAAACGAATTGAGGCTGATGGGGGCAACTACCGGGATATAGCCTGATTGTAATAGAGCCTCCAGTGGGGCAAGATTTACTTTCACCACTGTTCCAACATAGCCTAGCTCTATATCCTTAATCCTGCCTTGAATAAGAGCTCCATCTATTCCACTAATACCTATCGCCCGCCCACCCAAGCTATTAATAGCAGCTACAATCTCCTTATTGACTAACCCAGCGAGGACAGCAGTTACCACCTCAAGCACCGCCTTATCAGTTACCCGCTCACCGTGGGCAAATCGGGTGGAAATCCCCTGCTTCAAAAGCCACTCGGTTATTAGTTTACCACCGCCATGGACTACAACCAATGGTTTGCTCTTTTGCTGGAGCTCAACTATGTCCTCAATAGTAGTATCATGACTACCAAAGGTAGCACCACCAAGCTTAACCACGATAACTTTATTCAATCCTACCTCTTAAATAAAAATATAGATTCTCAAGGGCTTCGCCCTTTCATTCTTCCCAATAAATAACTTCTCAGGTTATGTACCGACTGTTAATAGTTACATATTTCTCAGATAGGTCGCAACCCCAGGCGGTAGCTGTAGCCGTGCCCAAGTTAAGCCGCAAGTTTATCGGCACCTCACTACTACGCAATACCCTTACCAGCTCTTTCTTATCAAAAAACAATGGGCAGCCAGCCTTTACCAGGCAGATATTACCGATATGGAGGTCAATCTTTGATTCCACTACCTCCACACCACTCCCCCCTACCGCCGCCATAATCCGTCCCCAGTTAGGGTCGCCGCCGTGTATGGCTGCCTTCACCAGAGGTGAACTTACCACTGCCCTGGCAGCTAACCTAGCCTCAGCGGCACTAGGCGCCCCACTAACGGTAACCTCAATAAGCTTAGTAGCCCCCTCGCCATCACGGGCAACACATTTAGCCAGATAGATACAGAGCTGGTCAAGGGCTTGCTGAAAAGCATCAGCCTGCCTACTCCCTTGTGAAATGGGTTTATTGCCCGCCAGCCCGTTAGCCATTATTAGCATCATATCGTTAGGACTGGTATCCCCGTCAATTGAAACCATATTAAAGGAAACATCCGCCGCTTTCAGCAGCGCGAACTTAAGAAAATCTATGTCCACGGCAGCATCGGTAGTCAGGAAACAAAGCAAAGTAGCCAGATTAGGATGAATCATCCCCGAGCCTTTGGCTACCCCGCCAATGGTAAACTCACTGTCGCCAACCCTGACAGCTACGGCTGTTTGCTTAGGGACGGTATCAGTGGTCATCATTGCCCTTGCCAGCTTACGACCGCCGTCTACAGCAAGAACAACCTGTTTTATGCCGGCTTTTATAAGCTCCATCGGTAGCTGTTGCCCAATCACCCCAGTGCTAGCCACCAGAACATCCTCAGGTGATACCCCAATATTCTTAGCCGCTAGCTCTGCCATCTCAGCGGCATCGGCAAGCCCTTGCTCACCGGTAAAGGCATTGGCACAGCCACTATTTACCACCACCGCCAAAGCTCTCCCCGATTGTAAACACTGCTGGGATAGAACTACTGGAGCTGCCTTAATTCGGTTGGTAGTAAATAAAGCCGTAGCCACACACGACGCCTCAGAAAAGAGGATGCCCAGGTCTAAAACATCACTGGCTTTTCTCTTTATCCCGGCGTAGGTAGCTCCAGCATGAAACCCCCGAGGGGAGGTAACATTGCCCGAGGCAATAAATTCAATCTCACCTTCCACTATAGATAAAATATAGCACAGTCGCTATAGCTAGGCAATGTGGTAAAATGTAAAAGCACTAGCCAGAAACATATTACAAGGAGATACAGAAATGGAATTAAAGACGGTATATTTTGAAAAGCCAGGGAGCGAGAATACTGAGGCAGTATTACGCATCGCCAGACAGCGGGCAGAGGAGCTGGGTATCAAGAATATAGTAGTAGCATCAACAAGAGGTGATACCGCAGTAAAGGCTATGGATATCTTTCAAGGATTAAGGGTCATCGTGGTCAGCCATGTTACCGGCATGCGTGGACCCAACACTCAGGAATTCACCGAGGAGAATAGGAAAATAGTTGAAAGCCAAGGGGGCATAATACTGACTACTGCCCATGCCTTTAGCGGACTGAGTGCCGCTATGCGTAACAAATATAACACCTATGTCCTGGGAATGATAATTGCCGATACGCTACGTATTTTTGGTCA
>SOKA01000027.1 GCA_004376105.1 Dehalococcoidia bacterium | reverse complement strand
ACCAGCAACAGCGCAACCGCCTAGCCAAACAGCTGTTTGACATTGTTTGGATTAAAAAAAGAAGGTCTTGGCAGTTACACCAAGACCTGAATTCAAGCCCTTCTTTGACCTTCAGTACGAAGCTCTGTCACAGGGCGTATTGCACAAGCGACCCCGAGGGGATTCGAACCCCTGATCTCTGCCGTGACAGGGCAGCATGTTTATCCGCTACACCACGGGGCCATTTTAGTTCAGTAAGGTTTTTGGGAGTCAGTTGATTAAATCTTTCACTTAGCTAAAGTTTATCAGGAGTAATATATTGTGTCAATCTGGTTAGTGTCGGATTATTAATCAACCTCATTTTCTTTTAGCTGTGATGACAAGCTCTGGTATTAACAGGATATATTGTTTGTATTTCTTGTTGTGTGGTATAATATACCGTAAAATTTTTTGGAACAAATGGTATCTGAAAGAGCATCTAAGCAAGCATCAAAAGTGGAAGATGTGCAGTTGCGTGACTACGAGCTGGTAGTAATTACTAGTCCAGAGGTTGAGGACGAGAAATTAGAGACTACAATAGATAATATAAGCCAGTTTATTACAGAGAAGGGCGGTATTATTTCCAGTGTAGAACGATGGGGTAAAAGAAGGTTAGCCTATCCTATAAAACATTTTATGGAGGGTAGTTATGTGTTAACTCTGTTCAAATTGAAGCCTACATTGAGCAAAGAGCTCGAAGCGCGGTTGCAGATTTCCGAGGAGGTTCTGCGGCATCTGTTGATAAAAATGAGTAGTTAATTAGGAGAAACATCTATTTCCTAAGAGGCTGAGGAGGAGTCTTGAGACAATGGCGAGCGTAAATAAAATGATAATTATCGGTAATCTTGGGGGCGAACCTGAAATGCGCTTTACCCCGAATGGCAATCCTGTAACTTCATTTCGTGTTGCTACTAATTGGAGGTATACTACTGGTCAGGGTGAGCGTAGAGAGGAGACAGAGTGGTTTAATGTGGTCACTTGGAATAGGCTGGCTGAACAATGTAACCAGTTCCTGACTAAGGGTCGGCTTGTCTATGCTGAGGGTAGATTACGCACACACACCTGGGAAGGCCAGGATGGGCAAAAGCATTTTCGAAATGAAATAGTAGCTAACAAGGTAACATTCCTTGATAAGCAGGCAGTAGCCCCTCTTCCTGAAGAGAGGGCTGAGGAAGCTGAAGCTGAAGCCGGAGCCGGAGCCGGAGCCGGTGAATTGGAGCCAGAGGACATTCCATTTTTAGGTGAAGGCTAACATTTAGTAGGGAGCTTTAACGAGTGGCTATTCCTAGACGACAAGTTAATAGGTCGGAGAGTAGACGTAGAATGGGGCGGCCTATGTTGACCAGACGTAAGTTTTGCTCCTTCTGCGTTGATAACATTGAAGTCATAGATTATAAAGACCCCTTGAAATTACGCCCCTACATATCAAATAGAGGGAAGATTGAGCCGCGGCGTAGAACCGGCACTTGCGCTAAGCATCAGCGGGCTTTAGCAGTGGCTATAAAGAGAGCTCGGCACTTAGCTTTATTACCGTATGTGCCGTCTCATATCCATAAGACGGAGGGCGTTGGCATACGCGATTAGTTTGATAAAGTTATGATTATTTTCAGCCTGTTGAGGAATTAGAGTGCCTAAAAGGACTTATCAACCAAAGAGGATTCCAAGGAAGCGTGAGCATGGCTTTCGGGCGAGAATGAGCACTCGAAGTGGGCAAGCTATCTTAAAAGCAAGGCGACTCAAAGGTCGTAAAAGATTGACTGTGGTATGAGGCAACAACCAGCGCCTGTGCGGAATTATTTATTAACCCCCTCTTCCTCTTTTTCCCTTCCCCTTGATAAACAGTCTCTTTACTGGTAAATTGGTTAGGAGTGAGGGTATGCTGGGGGAACAACATCTTACAAAGCGGGGACAGTATGCGTTGGTTTATAGTGAGGGCAGGTCGTGGGTGAGTAGTTTAGTGGTGATGAAAGCTTTACCTAATGGTCTTACTTTATCTAGGTATGGCTTCTCGGTTAGCCGGCGGGTAGGTAAGGCAGTGACAAGGAATAGGGTAAAGCGTTTGCTTCGTGAAATCTTACGGCTAACACCACTTGAGCCAGGATGGGATATTATATTTATTGCTCGCCCTGTGGCGGCTACTGCCGATTATGCTAATCTTAAGGAATCGGTTAGGGGGTTGTTATTGCGAGCTGGTTTATTGAAAACCGCTGAAAACAATTTTAGAGCTGGGGATAGTGGAGGGCTGAGTTTAATTAGCGAGGGAGTATGAAGAAGTTAGCCTTAGGATTAATTAGGCTTTATCAGTTAACCATCTCACGAGTTAGGCCGTCATCCTGCCGCTATTACCCAACTTGCTCTCAATATACCTATGAAGCTGTTGAAAGGTTTGGTTTTTTTAAAGGGGTGTGGCTGGGAATAAAGCGACTAGCTCGTTGCCAACCTTTCCATGAAGGTGGTTATGACCCTGTGCCTAATAAATGACATTTTTAGGGAGTGAGTAAGTGTGGATTAAGCACAATAGAAGGTTGTTGGGCAAGGTTTTGCTTCTGCTGGCTATCCTTCTTATAGGCGGGGTAACCGTTTCAGGGTGTGTTGGTAGGTCTCCGCCCAAGGGTTGGTCAGGGGCGATAATAGCTGATGACACCCTATTTTTGGCTTCTGTGGAGGGTAAGCTTGTGGCCCTGAATACATCAGACGGTAGTCGTCTATGGGAAGTTTCCCTGGGGACTTCAGAAGTAGCTATTTATGGCACTCCAGTAGTGGAGGGGGATTTGGTTTATGTCGGTGGCTATAATGGTAGGGTTTATGCTATTAGTTCTAGCACAGGCGATAAGAGGCGGGTCTATCCCCTTGATGATAATCTTGAGCCTATAGTTGGTGGAATGGTGGCATCTCAAGGCAAGGTCTATTTTGGCTGTTCTGATGGGAAGGTCTATGCCCTGGATGCGGCTGAGGTTTATAAGGAGTGGGAGTTTCAGACCGGGGATAAGATTTGGTCAACCCCAGCTATTGATGGTGAAACGATATATATTGGTTCCTTTGATAAAAAGCTCTATGCTCTGGATGCTATAGATGGTAGTAAAAAATGGGAGTTTGATGAAGCTAAGGGAGCTATTGCTTCTACACCGCTGGTCTATGAGAACACGGTTTATATAGGTTCCTTTGATAGGTATCTTTACGCCGTAGATGCTACTAATGGTAGCCTGAGGTGGCGGTCAGAGGTTGAAGCCGGTAGCTGGTACTGGGCTAAACCTGTAGCTTATAATAATGTTATCTATGCCCCGAACCTTGACGGTAAGGTTTATATCTTAGATGCTATGAGTGGTTATGAGGTCGGGGATGCTGTTGACCTGGGAAGCCCGATTAGCTCGTGGCCGGTGGTAGTTGATGGCAAGGTTATTATTGCTTCTCAAGAAGGTAAAGTATACTCTCTGGATACCAGTAATAATCAGGTTGGGCTGCTGGCTAATGTAGGGGATGGGGGGGAGAAGATATATGCCCCCCTTTGTGCCGGTGATGAGGTTGTATATATCCATACTCAAACCTCAAAGCACGATACCCTGTATGAGGTGAATGCAAAGACGGGAGTAAAGCGAGAGCTGTGGAGTAGTTCTTTAAGCAGTAAGTGAGGTAGATTTCAGTGTTAGAACTTTGGAACGCAGGTCCTGTAGCGCTGATGCTAAACAGTCTCGTCGCGCTGTCCCACTATCTATTTGGTAGTTTTGGGCTAACTATCATTGTTTTGACTATTATTATTCGGAGCGTGATGTATCCCCTCACTGTAAAGCAGCTCCGGGCTACCAGAGCCATGCAAGAGCTTCAGCCCAAGATTGCCGAGCTTCAGAAGAAGTATGCCAAGGATAAGCAAAGGCTAGCTCAGGAGCAGATGAAGCTGTATAAGGAGTCTGGGATGAGCCCGGCTGGTTGTGCGGTGCCTATGTTAATCCAAATGCCCATCTGGATAGCTCTCTTCCAGTCAATTATCAGGGTTTTAGCTGTAACTCCTGAGGCTTTCTTGGGTCTATCAAAGTATCTTTATTCTTGGCCGATTGTATATTCTACGTTACCTTTGGGGAATAACTTCCTTTGGTTTAACCTAGTTAATCCTGACATGCCTTTAGCCATCCTGGTTGGAGCCACAATGTGGCTGCAGCAGAAGATGGTAACCCCGGTCACTACTGACCCGCAGCAACGCTCACAGAGCCAGATGATGCTGTGGATGATGCCGCTGATGTTTGGTTTTTTGGCTTTAAACTTTCCCAGTGGTCTGGCTCTCTATTGGGTAGCGTCAAATGTTATTGGCATGGTTATCCAATACTTTGTTACTGGCTGGGGTGGCCTGGCTAGGTCAAGAGCTGGGATACCAGCTGGTAGGGATGGGGCTTTGAAGCAGCGCATTGCCCAGGTAGAGCAATCGCCTTCTAGGATTACGGCTATGGAGGCTGATATTGTTGAATCTCCTTCTACCCAGGAAGAAGGATTAGGCTATGGAGCGTCTGGAGATAAGCGCCAAGTCGGTAGAGGAGGCTATCCAACAAGCCTTAGAGCGATTAGGCGTCAGTCGAGAAGAAGTAAAGGTCACCGTCATAAAAGAAGGTAGGCATGGTATCTTGGGTCTGGGTGCTGAGGAGGCTAAGATTAGAGTGGAGCCCGTAGCTAAGCAGGATAGCGATATAACTGAGGTAGCTAAGGGTGTCTTAGAGACACTGCTTACTATGATGGGGGTAGTTGCTTCGGTTGTGCCTCAGGCTAACCCAGTTGCTGAGGAGGAAGAAGCGGCTACTCCCATTAACCTTGATATTAAGGGTGATGACCTGGGTATCTTGATTGGGCGGCGTGGGCAGACCCTCTCTTGTCTGCAGTATATCGTTAGGCTTATTGTAGGTCATCAGACGGAGGCTTGGGTGCCTATAATTATTGATGTTGAGGGGTATAAGCAGCGCCGTTATGAAACACTGCGGGCTTTAGCTTGGCGCTTGGCGGAGCAGGTGAAGGCTAGGGGGGTGCCATTTACATTAGAGCCTATGTTGGCTTACGAAAGGCGTATTATCCATCTTGCTTTGGCTGACCACCCTGATGTTACCACTGAGAGCATAGGTGAGGGCGAGGCTCGTAAGGTAGTTATTCAGCCGAAGTGATAATAGCACTCTAGGATTGTTTTGTTTCTTGGAAATGTTCCATCCAGTAGGTAGCAAGGTGAATTTTCCCCAGGTTGAGGAGAGCATACTTAGCTTGTGGGAAAAACATAATGTCTTTAAGCGGAGTGTAGACGCTCGCTGGAGCGGTTCTCGGTTCGTATTCTATGAGGGGCCACCTACAGCTAATGGTAGCCCAGGTATTCATCATGTGCTGGCTCGTGTGTTCAAGGATGTTATACCCCGCTATAGGGCAATGAAAGGCTATTATACCCCCCGTATCGCTGGCTGGGATACGCATGGATTGCCAGTAGAGTTAGAGGTGGAAAGGGAGCTAGGCTTTTCCGGCAAGGCAGAGATTGAGGAATATGGCGTTGACCGATTTAATGCCCGCTGTCGGGAGAGCGTCTTCGGTTACCTTAAGGAGTGGGAGGCAATGACTGAGCGCATTGGCTTCTGGATTGACCTAGAACATCCCTATATCACTATGGACAATAAATATATTGAAACCGTGTGGTGGGCAATAAAGCAGATGTGGGATAGGGGTTTGGTGTATCAGGGCTACAAGGTAACACCCCATTGTCCCCGGTGTGGTACCTCGTTGAGCTCCCATGAGGTTGCCCTTGGCTATCAGGATAATGTTGAAGACCCTTCAGTTTATGTAAAGTTCAAAATTGACCTCTCATCGCTAGTAGGCTCTGAGGTGCGTGAGCGACTGTTTAGGCTCTTTTCAGATAAGCCTGCCTATTTCTTGGCGTGGACGACTACCCCGTGGACGCTACCGGGTAACACTGCTCTGGCGGTAGCTCCTGACGCTGACTATGTTGTGGTAGAAGGAGAGAAAGAATATCTTATTCTGGCATCAGCCTTACTTGAAAAAGTAGGAGTTGAGGGTTACAAGATAGTAGAGAGGTTAAAGGGAAGTGATTTGGTTGGAGGCGAGGGTAAGCATGGGATTGAGTATGAGCCTCTTTTTAATCCTCATACATATGGGGTGGAGAGAAGAAGATTCCGACTAATTTACAATCCTGATACTGGGCAATGGGCTAGAGCACTCGAAGTGCAAAAACCTGGCAAAGATTTAATCTATAGAGTAATTGATACCGATTTTGTGTCTATGGAGGAGGGGACGGGGATAGTGCACATTGCCCCAGCTTATGGAGAGGTTGACTATGAAACTGGGGGGGCTAATGACCTGGATTTTGTCCACCCGGTAGATTTACAGGGGATAATTACGGGCACCTATCCTTTCTCGGGTAGGTTTGTCAAGGACGCTGACCCTCTTATTTTGGATGACCTGAAGTCAAGAGGGCTTCTCTATCATAGCGAGAAGATATGGCATACCTATCCCTTCTGCTGGCGCTGTGAGGCACCTCTACTCTATTATGCTAAGGAGACCTGGTATATCAGGACGACAGCAGTAAAAGAAAGCCTCGTTGCCGGGAATAATGAGATAAACTGGTATCCGGAGCATATCAAGTATGGTCGCTTTGGTGATTGGCTTCAGAATAACGTTGATTGGGCATTCTCCCGTGAACGTTACTGGGGGACACCGCTGCCTATATGGCAATGTGAATCCTGCGGTAAATATGAGTGTATTGGCAGTGTGGATGAATTAAAAAATAAGGCAGGGTTCTCAGGATTAAAAGAGCCCTTAGATTTACATCGTCCCTTTGTTGATGAGCTAACCTTTACTTGCCCTCAGTGTGGGGCGAAGATGAAGCGAGTACCAGAGGTTATTGACTGCTGGTTTGATTCCGGAGCCATGCCCATAGCCCAGTGGCACTACCCGTTTGAGAATGATACCTTGCTTGGGGATGGGCGATTTCCTGCCGATTATATTTGTGAAGCCGTTGACCAGACTCGTGGCTGGTTTTACAGTCTGCATGCTATATCTACCTTGCTATTTAACCGTCCCTGTTTTGAGAATGTTATCTGTCTGGGGCACATCCTTGATGCCAAAGGGGAGAAAATGAGCAAGGCTAGGGGGAATGTGGTAGAGCCAGGGGCAGTGATAGATAAGTATGGCGCTGATGCTTTACGCTGGTACTGTCTTACTGCCTCGCCGCCGGGTAATGTGCGTCGTTTCACTGAGAGATTGGTCTCTGAGGTAACCCGCCGCTTTTTATTGACACTGTGGAATGTCTATTCCTTCTTTGTCACCTATGCTAATATAGACCACTTTATTCCTGGCTCGGGAGGAGCTTCATTAGAGCCATCGGAACTTGATAGGTGGATTATCTCCGAGCTTAATCAGCTTATAGTTGATGTCGATGGAGCTCTGTGGGCTTATAACCCAACGGAGGCGGGGAGGAAGATAGAGAGTTTTGTCAATGACCTATCTAACTGGTATGTGCGTCGAAGTCGTCGGCGGTTTTGGAAGAGTGAGAGCGATGCTGATAAACTGTCGGCATATAATACACTTTATGAATGTCTGGTTACGCTATCCAAGCTACTGGCTCCATTTACTCCGTTCCTGGCTGAGGAACTGTATCAAAACTTGGTTGGCTCAGCGTTTCCTGAGGCTCCAGATAGTGTGCACTTGACCGATTTTCCAGTGGCTGATGCGACTAAGATTGATAACCGGTTAGCTGGTGATACCCGAGTGGTGATGAAAATATCAAGTCTGGGTCGGGCAGCCCGAAGCCAGGCAGGTATCAAGGTGCGTCAACCTTTGGCTAAGGTCATCGTCAAAGTCGGTTCTAGTCAAGACAGGGAAGGGCTTGAGCATTTGGCGTCTCAAGTATTGGATGAGCTTAATGTGAAGAACTTGGAATTTGTTGATAATATGACAGAGTTGGATAAACCGGGTTATGTGGCTAGCTCAGAGGGGGGTTATGCAGTAGCAGTGCCTATTGAGATTTCTCCTGAACTTCAGACTGAGGGGCTAGCACGGGAGGTGGTGCACCGATTGCAGATAATGCGCCGCTCAGCTGGGTTTGACATTGCTGACCGTATTGTTACCTATTATCAGGGTGAGGCTTGTATAAGGCAGGTAATGGAGGATTTTGCCGACTATATTAAGCAGGAAACGCTATCCCGGGAGCTGGTTGAAGGAGTTCCCCCAGAGGGTGTATTTACTGAGAGCCATAGATTGGGTGACTCTGATATATTATTGGGAGTGAGAAGACTGGGGTGATTTAGGGCGGTGGGCTTTCGGTAAGGGTAGCGTAGGTTGTATTTTCAGTATCACCTCGCCAGAAGACTATTTTTACCCTTTGTCCAATTTGGCAGGAGTGTATAGCTTGGATTAATTCTTGGGCGGTGGATATCTCCTCGCCGTTCAGGCTGACGATGACATCCTCTGGTTCAATGTCGGCTTTATCGGCTGGGCTGTCAGGAGCTACATAGGTGACAAAGGCGCCTTTATCTACGGCTAAGTTATACCACCAAACCAGGGTTGGGTTTACATCCGAAAGCCTGACCCCTAAGTAGGTGCGAATCACATAGCCGTTTACGATTAATTGGTCGATAATGGGGATAGCTGTATTGATGCTTATGGCATAGCCCATACCCTCGACACCGGCCATGGCAATTTTAAGGCTGGTGATACCGATTACCTCCCCAGCCATATTGACTAAAGGTCCACCACTATTGCCCGGATTTATGGCGGCATCGGTTTCGATAAGGTCATCTAATGTCTGTCCTGCGGATACGGGTATAGAAACCCCGAGGCGGCTGGTCCATCCCCCTTTCATACTTATCCCCAGGCCTAGTGAATTACCGATAGCCGCTACCTGCTCACCTAACCTCAATAAGGAAGAGTCTCCAATATCAGCTGCCGGTAGGTTTTGGGCGTCAATCTTGACTATAGCCAGGTCAGTAAGAGGGTCAGCGGATACTGCCTTTGCAGGAAAGGTTCTGCCATCGTCCAGAGTTATGGTGATAGTTTCGGCTTCGGCAACTACATGATTATTGGTTACGATAATTCCAGCCTCGTTTATAATCCATCCTGAGCCGGCACCCTGCTCAGTTTTGATAGCCACTACCGAAGGCTTAACCTTAGCCACTACTGCGATGTAATCAGGCAACCGTGGAGCATCACTTTCGCAGGGTGGTGATGTCCAGTCGGGGTCAATTGGGGTAGCGGTAGGGGGAGCGGTAGGCGGTGGCGATGTAGCTACCTCGGGTGGTAGGGAACACCCAAGGCCTAAGGTAAGAGATAGGATGAGGATAAGAGAAACAACTAAATATTTTATTTTTGCCCTCTTCATTGCCTATTCAATTATAGCACGCAGGCAAAATTGGGGCAAAAAAGATTATTTGTCCCCCCTCCCTGACAAAGGGAGGGGGGAAATTGGTTATGTAAGAGAGGCACAGCCCCTCTTTTACCCTCCCAAGAGAGGGAACACAGGGGAGAGGTTGGTAAATGACCTCATTATTTATACCTTAGGCAGCGAAGCCAGTGCCTCCTTTACCTTTTCCTCAGGGTATTCATAATCCTGCAGCCTGCCTGAGAGGTACTCATCATAGGCGGCCAGGTCGAAATGCCCGTGCCCACTGTGAGCTATCAGGATTGTTTTGGCTTCACCGGCTTCTCTACAGCGAAGGGCTTCATCAATGGCTACCTTGATGTTATGGCATGGTTCTGGGGCAGTAATAATTCCCTCGGTTCGGGCAAACTTTACCCCAGCCTCGAAGACAGGGACCTGATATTCAGCCCTGGCTTCAACTAAGCCTAGCTTATAGAGGTGGCATATTATGGGTGCCATCCCGTGGTAGCGCAGTCCTCCAGCGTGAATCGGGGATGGAATAAAGGTATGACCCAGGGTATACATCTTGAGTATAGGGGCAAGCCCAGCTACATCCCCATAGTCCCAAGTATAGGGCCCCTTGGTCAGGCTGGGGCAGGCTTGAGGCTCAACACAGATGATGCGCAGGTCTGGTTTTGCCCCGCTAATTTTATCCCTGATCCAGGGTAGGAATTGCCCGGCGAAGTTCGAGCCGCCGCCAATGTTGCCTACAATAATATCAGGATAGGCATCTGCCATCTCCATTTGTTTCCTTGTTTCCTCCCCGACAATGGTCTGATGAAGCAGGACATGGTTAACCACGCTGCCTATGGAGTACTTGGTATCATCACGGGCGAAGGCATCCTCTAAGGCTTCGCTAATGGCTATGCCTAAACTGCCAGGGCAATCAGGGTCTCGGGCCAGGATATCGCGTCCTACTTTGGTGTCTGGGCTGGGGCTGGGGACACACTTAGCCCCCCAGGTCTCCATCAGGATGCGGCGGTAGGGTTTCTGGTTGTAGCTTACCTTGACCATATAGACCTTGCACTCAAGACCGAAAAACATGGCGCCCATAGATAGGGCACTTCCCCACTGTCCAGCTCCAGTCTCGGTAGCTATGCGCTTGAATCCTTCTTTTTTGACATAGTAGGCCTGAGCCACAGCAGTATTAGGCTTGTGGCTACCGGCCTGGCTTGTCCCTTCATATTTAAAGAAGATCTTGGCTGGGGTGTCTAAAGCTTTCTCCAGCCGGTATGCCCGATGCAACAGGGTAGGTCTCCACGTGCGGTAAATAGCCTGCACCTCCTCAGGGATTTCAATCCAACGCTCTTGGCTGAACTCCTGCTCGTTAAGTGCTTCAGGAAATAGGGGAGGAGGCAGGCGTGTAGGTTCTTTGGTGCCGGGATGGAGCAGTGGTGGCAGGGGCTCGGGCAAATCAGCCTGGATGTTATACCAGTGAGTTGGCATTTCCTTTTCGTCGAGGATAAACTTTGTCCTCTCCATTTTGTCCTCCTTTATTTATTAGTTTTTGATTATATCAAATTCAAAGCCTCTCGCAGGCTTAAAGTAAAAGATTTGAGGGAAGAGAAAGTGGCATCCTCTTCAATTAACTGAATGAGGCGGCTGCCGACAATGACACCATCAGCTATCCTACCTGCTCGCCTTGCTTGCTCTGGGTTAGACACTCCAAAGCCAATGCAGAGCGGCTGATGTGTCATCTGTCTAACTCGGTTGACAAAGTCCTCTAGCTCCGGGGGCAGAGTCTGCCTGGCACCGGTAACGCCGGTGAGGGAAACCAGGTAGATAAACCCTTGACACTTTTCGGCTACCAGGGAGATGCGTTCCTCGGTGCTGGTGGGAGCTAGGAGATATATAAGGTCGAGCTTAAGCCTCTTCGTGCTTGCTTCCAGTTCAGCTCCCTCTTCTGGGGGTAAATCAGGGATTATTATACCATCAATTCCTGCTTTAACCGAAGCTTGGCAAAAAGTCTCCAGCCCAAAACTGAGTATTGGGTTATAATAGCTCATAAATACCAGGGGTGTAGCTATCCTTTGGTGTAATTGGTGAGCTACTTCTAAACAAAGTTGCGGGGTAATACCTTGCTGGAGTGCTTGATAGCTTGCTTTCTGGATAGTGGCACCGTCAGCTAGAGGGTCGGAGAAGGGGATACCTAGCTCAATGATGTCACAGCCATTATTGGCCAGGATGGAGGCTACCTCATAGGTTGTTTCTAAGGTGGGGTAGCCTACGGTGAGATAGGTAATCAGTGCCTTATATCCTGGTCTAAAAACAGATGTGATACGGCTCATAAGTCCATTCCTATTGCTTTAGCCACGATGTCTAGGTCCTTATCGCCTCGACCTGAAAGGTTGATAACTATAAGCTGGTTCTGAGGCAAATCGGCGGCTAGTTTAGCTGCATAATAGATAGCATGGGCTGGTTCGAGTGCCGGAATTATCCCCTCGGTGTCGCACAGGAGCCTGAAGCCTTCTAGTGCTTGGGCATCAGTAACTGCCACATAGGTAGCACGACCTATATCTTTATAGTAACTATGCTCAGGTCCTACCCCGGGATAATCCAGCCCTGGGGCAATACTGTGGGTTACCAGTATCTGGCCGCTCTTGTCCTGCAACAGTTGTGACTTAGTTCCATGTAACACACCAGTCCTTCCGGCTACTAACGAGGCGGCATGATGACCGGTCTCTAGACCTTGCCCGCCAGCTTCAACACCAATGAACTTGACACCTTTTTCGTGGAAAAAGGGGTGAAACAGACCCATGGCATTGCTACCGCCGCCGACGCAGGCGACTAGGTAGTCAGGCAGGCGGTGATACATAGTCATGACCTGCTCTTTTGTTTCCTGCCCAATTATCGATTGAAAGTCGCGGACAATCATGGGATAGGGGTGGGGACCCACCACTGAGCCAAGAAGGTAGTAGGTATTGTGGATGTTGGTTACCCAATCCCGGATAGTTTCGTTGATAGCATCCTTTAGAGTGCGGCTGCCTGAGGATACGGGGCGCACCTCAGCACGCAGTAGTTTCATTCGGAAGACATTGGATGATTGGCGTTGGATATCCTCGTCACCCATATATATGATGCAATTGAGACTTAGCATGGCGCATACTGTAGCCACAGCTACCCCGTGTTGACCAGCCCCGGTCTCAGCAATGATTCGTGTTTTCCCCATGCGTTTAGCCAGTAGCCCTTGACCTAGGGCGTTATTAATCTTGTGAGCCCCGGTGTGAGCCAGGTCTTCACGCTTCAGTAGGATGGTGGCTCCACCTATTTTTGCTGAGAGTTGTTGAGCTGGGTATAGGGGGGTAGGGCGACCGCTATACTCTCGGCACAACTGGTGGTATTGCTGTTGGAACCCCGGGTCAGCGTGAGCATCAAGGTAAGCTTGCTCTAGCTCATAAAGGGCTGACATTAGTGTCTCGGGGACAAACTTGCCACCAAACTGCCCGAAGTAACCACGGGAATCGGGTAACTGCCTATCTTTTGCTGTCATCTACTCTCCTTACCGCTTCAATGAAAGCCCTGATTTTGACTATATCCTTGACTCCGCCTACTTCCACACCAGAGGAAACATCCACTCCCCATGGTGCCACCATCTCAATTGCCTGAGCTACATTCTCCGGGGTAAGACCACCGGCCATAATCACCGGGAATTGTTCCGCTACCTGCCGAGCCAAGCTCCAGTCAGAGGTTATTCCTGTTCCACCATACTTGCCTTTGATCTGGGAGTCAAGGAGGTAGAGATACTCATGGCTGGAGAGTATCCTTGCCCCGGTAGCCAAATTGGTGCAGATTTGCTCAGGGCGTTGCCCCTGTCTTATCCGAACCGCCTTAATTAGTGGCTTGGTAATCTGGCGACAATACTCCCAGGGCTCATCACCACTTAGCTGAACCCAGTCCAGATTGCAGGAATTGGCAATCATATTTACCTCGGGGGCTGGCATATTGACAAAAACGCCAACCACGCCTGTAGCATTACTGCAGCTCTTGACGGCGCTAACTATCTGGCGTGCCTGGACAGGGGTCACCTGCCGCTGACTGGGAGCAAAGACTAGCCCGATAAAGTCGCCCCCGGCTTCAATTACGGCTAAGGCGTGAGCCTTTTCTTTAATCCCACAAATCTTGACTCGGGTCATATTATTAGCTCCCTCACTTTGGTCACAATATCACCGGCAGTAACTAGAGCCTCGCCCACCAACACAGCATTAACCCCCCACCTCTTCAGCTTTTCGACGTCACTCCGGCTGCTGATACCACTTTCACTAACTACAATTCTTCCTCGTGGAATAAGAGGCAGTAATCGGCGGGTTGTGTTAACGTCGATAGTAAAGGTGCTGAGGTCTCGGTTATTGATGCCAATGATTTTGGCTTGGCTGCGGAGTGCCCTTTCTACCTCGCCTTGGCTGTGAACTTCAACCAGACACCTTAGACCGAGGTTGTGGCTCAGTGCAAGAAGTTCCTCAAGCTGTTCCTGGCTCAAGATGGCCACTATTAGTAACAGGGCGTCGGCACCGTAAGCACGGGATTCATATATCTGGTATGGGTCGAAGATAAAATCTTTCCTCAGTAGGGGAAGACGGCTTTCCTGTCTGATTGCTGCCAGGTGGTCGATGCTGCCTTCAAAGTAGTTTGCCTCGGTTAGCACTGAGATAGCAGCAGCACCACCTTGAGCATATTTTTTGGCTAGCTCAACAGGGTTAAAATTGGGGCAGAGGACCCCTCGTGACGGGGATGCTCGTTTTACCTCAGCAATCAACCGGGTGTGGGCATCATCAAGGGCAAGAGCAAAATCAAGAGGTGCCTCCCGCTGGGCAATACGCTCCTTCAGGCAGGATAGGGGCATGCTCTTCTTTCTTTGCTCAACCTCTTCCCTTTTTTGAGTAATAATTCTATTTAGCATTTCTTTTCCCGGGTAAGTCTAACTCAGGCTCTGACTGAGCCTGACCAGGGCGTCAAGTTTTTCCAGGGCTCGTCCACTGTCAATCGCCTCTTCGGCAATACGAGCACCCTCATTGAGGTCTGATGCTCGGTTGCCGGCGACCAATGCTGCTGCCGCATTCATAACTACTACATCCCGCCTCGGTCCTCGGTCTCCGTTCAGGATGCAGCGTAGTATTTGGGCATTATCTTCAGGCGTCCCACCCTTAATTTCTGTGAGATTTGCCTCCCCGAAGCCAAAATACTGCGGGGAAACTTCATAGGGAGGCAATACCCCCTGTTGGTTAACCTCCCACACCAGTGACCTGCCGGTAATTGAGATTTCATCCATACCGTCTATGCCATGCACTACCAGGGCGTGCTTGATGTCTAGGCGGTGCAGGACGAGAGCAATCTTTTCTCCTAGCTCCGTGGTAGGAACACCGATAACCTGGAACTCAGCGCGGGCGGGGTTGGTCAGGGGTCCCAGGATGTTAAATACGGTGCGGATTCCAATCTCACGGCGGGGGGCAGTAGCATACTTCATCGCCGGGTGGAAGATGGGGGCAAACATAAAGCCAATACCTATTGTCTCCAGGCACTTAGCTACTGCTTCAGCCCCGAGGTCAATCTTAACCCCAGATGCTTCAAGGACATCGGCACTGCCACAATGGCTGCTCATCGCTCGGTTGCCGTGTTTGGCTACCTTGAGCCCTGAGCCGGCAGCAATAAAGGCGGCGGCAGTGGAGATATTAAAGCTGGAGGAGTTGTCACCTCCGGTGCCACAGGTATCGATTACCGGCGGGGTTACTACTACTGGGATTGCCTTAGCCCGCATGACGCTTGCCAATCCAGCAATCTCATCTACTGTCTCCCCTTTGATTCGCAGCCCGGTAATAAAGGCAGCAATCTGAGACGAGGTTGCCTCACCACTCATTATTTCCTCCATTACCCTCATTGCTTGCTCAAAGGTAAGCGAGTGACCAGAAACTAAGGCTTCAATAGCTTCACGAATCATTGGTGTCCTTCTGATTTAGAAAATTCTTGAGTAAGTCCTTGCCCACCTCAGTCATGATAGATTCGGGGTGGAACTGGACTCCCTCTACGGGAAACTTGCGGTGGCGCAGTCCCATAATTATGCCGTTTGATGTCCAGGCAGTAACCTCAAGGCAATCGGGCAAGTCATCACCCATTACGGCTAAGGAATGATAGCGGATGGCAGGGAAGGGATTGGGGAGTCCAATAAGGAGCCCCTTACCGTCATGGTAGATAAGCGATGACTTGCCATGCTTGATTTCACTGGCGCGGTCAACCCTAGCTCCGTAGCTATAGCCGATGCACTGGTGACCGAGGCAGACGCCGAGGATAGGAAGCCGATTCCCAAAGTGGCGGATAACATTATTGGAGATGCCAGCATGCTCTGGGGTGCCTGGGCCGGGCGAGATAACAATACGCTGGGGTGACCTTGTCTCGATTTCACCTAGGCTCACCCGGTCGTTACGAACCACCCATACCTCCTCTCCCAGCTCGCTGAGGTACTGGAAGAGATTATAGGCAAAGCTGTCATAGTTATCTATTAGTAGGAGCATAATTAGCCTCCGTCTGCTCAATAGCAGTGAGTAATGCCTGGGCTTTACTTAGGCTTTCCTGATATTCACGCTCAGGAATACTATCAGCGACAATGCCAGCTCCTGCCTGGATATAGGCAATGCCGTTAGTGATAACAGTGGTGCGGATAGTGATAGCAGTATCCAGATTCCCTGAGAAGTCGAAGTAGCCCACTGCCCCGGCATAGGGTCCCCTCTTATCTGGCTCTAGCTCGGCGATAATTTCCATAGCCCGAATCTTGGGAGCACCAGAAACTGTACCAGCGGGAAAGCAGGCACGCAGGGCATCAAACTGGGAAAGCCCGGCTCTCAATTTCCCCTGAATATGGGATACCAAGTGCATAACATGGGAGTAGCGTTCCACATCTATAAGCTGGGTTACCTCAACTGTGCCTGGCTCACTGACCCGTCCGATATCATTACGGCCCAAGTCAACTAGCATAATGTGTTCAGCGCGCTCCTTCTCATCATTCCTGAGTTCCTCTTCCAGAGCCAGGTCTTGGGCAGCACTCTTGCCCCGGGGACGAGTGCCGGCAATGGGGTGGTTAGATACCATCCCATCCTCTACCCGCACCAGAAGCTCGGGAGAGGCTCCTACGAGGTGGAAGTCACCTAACTGGAGATAGTACATATAGGGGGAGGGGTTGAGAGAGCGCAATGCCCGATATATGGCGAAGGGGCTGGCACTTGTTGGCTGGGCAAGCCGCTGGGATAAGACAACTTGGATTACATCGCCAGCATAGATATAATCCTTGGCTTGAGATACTCTAGACTCAAACTCTGCCTGAGAAAGGTTTGATGATACTGGAGACCGTGGGGTTGGAATCACCGGCGAAGCCTCAAGGGGGACCGGTTGTCCCAGCCTGTCCACTAGACTGTCAATCTTGTGGGTTGCCTGAAGATATGCTGTGTCAACATCACCATCAAGGTAGGCATGAGAGACAATCTTAATTTTACGGGTGAGGTGATCGAAGATAAGCAGGGTATCAGCTAGCATTAGCATGAATTCGGGAAGACCCAGTGGGTCGTGGTCAGGGGAGGGTAATCTCTCAAAGTAGCGGGCAACCTCGTAGCCCAGATAGCCGACCATTCCACCGTGGAACCGGGGCAAGCCAGCAATCGGTGCCAGCCGGAACTTGCTGAACTTCTTCTCTATTAGGAGTAAGGGGTCAATGGGACTCTCGTCTCTTGCCTTGAGGATAAGAGAAGGCTCAGTACCAATGAAACTATAGCGGGCTAGATGCTCCCCACCCTCAACACTCTCTAAGAGGAAGGAGTAGTTACCACGGGCTATCTTGAGATAAGCCGATACGGGTGTTTCCAAATCGGCCATAATCTCCTGGTAAACTGGCACCAGATTGCCATATTTCTTCAGCCGGCGAACCTCGTTCAGTGTTGGATAATACATGTTGTTATCTCCTTAGCCATAAAGGGTAATAAAAAAGTCTCCCATCCCTCAAAGGGGCGGGAGACTCACTTCCGCGGTACCACCCTTCTTAGCCAACTCCACACATCGGAGTTAAAGGCTATCTCTGTCAGGTACAGAGGCTATAGTATAAAATTAAAATATTTACCTCAATACCCTGGGATTTGATAACGCTTCCCTGGCGACAAAGCCTACTTATTTGCCAATTTAGCAACTTTCAGCTTGCGGCTCCCAAGTCCATTCAACTTCTGCGCCAGCATCGGCTCACACCTTACCCGACTCTCTGTGCCTCGCTTGAAGCCTACTAGTCTTGTTCACAGCCTTTACTTTATTCTATTGGGTAAAAATGTAACATAATATTGATTATTTGTCAATAGCCTATAAAAGTGACAGATATTTGTGGGCTTAGTGGTGATGGTTACTCAGACAACTTTTGACAAATGTCAAAAGTTAACGGTATTATAATATTCCATCATAGGTCATGCTGCTTAGATAGTACCTCCCCAAGGGTTATTACTAATTCTCTTGATGAAAGGGGGTGATAAGAAAGGAAAAATATTGTTCAAGATGTTTAGAATCCAATACAAATTTTGGTTTGTTCTTTTTGGGGAGTCTGTAAGGTGCTTGAAGCGATAATTTATAAGGTATCCTCAAAGTTGCTCGCGGAATGGTGTGCCACCTGTTCCAAACGGTGGAGGGTGGCATTTATATTTGTCTGGGGGCTCTGATGAAATTTTGATTATAATCTAGCAACTCAGTAGATAGGAGGTGAATTCAATGACAGCAAAGGCTTTTGTTCTAATCGAAACAGCGGTAGGTAGAAATAAGGAGGTTGTTGCCACTCTCAGTCAGCTAAAAGGAGTGAAATCGGTTGATACTGTAACTGGACCCTATGATATTATTGCCGTAATAGAAGGGGAAAACTTGAACGATATTGGTGACTTAGTTACTGGTAAAATTCATCCTATTGCTGGCATTACCAGAACAGTAACCTGCCTAACAATAGGGGCCGCTTAACCCTGGTCACCTTTTGATTTCAAATTCAAATAAGTTAGGGCTGACTTTGTCGAGGGGTGATACCGTGAAGAGGGGAAGGAATGTCTCTCATTAGATTACCTCAACTAGCCTGGTATGGAACCAAAGAACTTGAGCTTCCTCTACCTGATAGCTGGCAGGCGGAGGTCTATAATATGGCTGGTTTTGACCGTCCAGCTATGAAGCCAGACGAAATTAAGGTCGCCATAACTAATCTGAGCGGCTCACCACCTATCAGGGAGCTTGCCAGAGGAAAGAATGAGGTAGTCATCATATTTGATGACATGACCCGTGTTACCAGGGTGGCTGAGATAGTGCCTTTTGTTCTGGAAGAGCTGGCTGAGGCTGGCATTCCGGATAATAGGATTCAGTTCATTTGTGCCACAGGCGTTCATATGGCAGGGGATAGGTTATGTTTTGTTAAGAAACTTGGTGAAGCGATCTTAGCCAGATTCCCCGTTTACAATCACAATCCCTTTGATAATTGCACCTATGT
>SOKA01000036.1 GCA_004376105.1 Dehalococcoidia bacterium | reverse complement strand
ATGGCTCAGGGCTAGCCCTACCTAGAGTGCTCATCGCCGTAATGGAAAACTACCAGCAAGCCGACGGCAGCATAGTTATCCCTGAAGTCCTCCAGCCGTATGTGGGGGAGAAGGTGATTAAATAAAGAGAGTTTTTCACCCTCACAATTCGTCAAGTTGAAACTCGTCCCAGATTTCTGGCCAGTCTGACTTTAGTTTCTTTCGACCTTCCACATTAACAATCGTAGCTTGCCAACTGTCTTCAAAGTATTTCCAATTATCGGTTCCAATATGAACATCACGTACTAGACCACACAGGTCGCAACACACCGAGAAAGGGAGCTCCATAAATAGCTCAAATTGCTCATCGAGAGTATTATGCCTAGTTTCAGGCATCCATTCCTCATAGGGTTCTACTTCAGTAGACTCAGATTTGCCTAAAGAATCCCTCGTCAGATACCAAAGAAGCACTACTAATGCATAGTTATTCTGGCCATCTCCCCTCCTCCTAATTATAAACTCCCTATTTTTGAGAGAGTGAGCAAAATAATAAGCCGCGAGTTTTGTTAACTTGGGCTCAGGTTTCGGAGGAGCTACAAGACTCGACGGCGGATTAGTATTTAGCCCAGCAATATTTGCTCTTACAAGTTGGTATACATCTAAAACAAGCCCGTGCTTCACTTCTTTCGTAAATTCTTTACTGAAAGCGTGGTAATAGTTCTTACGAGGGTGCAGATTTTCATACACTGTGCTACTTACCAAGATTTGGCTTTCATCAGCTAAGTCCATAATGCGTCTGGCGTTATTTATTCCAGCGCCAGCCACGTTTTTTCTACCATTCACATCTGTAACAATATTGTCATCACTTTGGTTTATGCCTATCCTAACTTCAAATTTTCGCCAATTGTATTTTACCCTAGAATTATTTACCCATACTCTACGTAGTATTTCCGTTGCAATAGTCACATGTATATCATATGGCAAGTCTATACCGAGTAGAGCTATGCACATTCCGTCTCCCGTAGGTATATATATTAAGGAATCGTTACTTATATGGTATCTATTAGTTGTGCCCTTTACTATCCTATTGAGTGCCTCAATAATATAGCATTGTGCTTCTATAGTCCGCTTCGTATAAGCCACCACATCCAGAAATACATATTTGACTGGTATTATATTGTTGTTAGTGGTCATATTTGCCTAACACCCGTGAAAGCCTTTTCCACAGATTATATCCATTTAATAGTATGTGTCAATTATGTGTAAATACGTTTAGATAGAAATTTGACCAAGTTCTCGGTATAATACTTTATGGCTGCTTTAATTTTGGAGGGGTGTCCGAGTGGTCTATGGTGACGGTCTTGAAAACCGTTGTCCTCGTAAGGGGACCGTGGGTTCGAATCCCACCCCCTCCGCCACTATATTATCGGTAACCCCGTCCTCTTTTGGAGGAAATCCTAAATCCTAATTTCTAAATCCGAACATTTGGAATTTGGGCTTTGAATTTGTTTAGTGTTTAGGACTTTCTCTCCTTCTTGCCTAGTGGGGTTCAATAGACACGTTATTTAACATAGTAATGCCAAGAGGATTGAGCTCATACCCACTAACATAGGACTTAACCAGAACATAATTTTTGCCAAACCACAAGGGTAAACAGGCAGCATCCTCAACCAGCTTTTGCTCAGCTTGCTGATATAAGGCTAGACTTAGGTCACTATCTGGCTCTACATTCGCCATCTCCAGTAAAGCATCTACCTCAGGGTTGCTATACTCGCCATAGTTGTTATCAGTACCACTATGAAACAAAACATCCAGAAAATCTTGTGGGTGGGGGTAGTCAGCAATCCAACCCATATAAAACATCTCGTCCTTCTCCTCGGTGAGATGATAAAGGAACCTTTGTGGCTCTAGCTGCCTTACCTCTACTTCTACTCCTAGGTTGTTTCGCCACTCATAGATGATAGCCTCCAGCCCTGACGATATTAATCCTCCCCAGCCCATAGTGGTAATGGCAATTGGCGGCAGATTAGATACATCACCATACTTTGAGTTAGCAATCAGCTCCCTTGCCCCCTCTATGTCATACTCCAGCCCCAGTAAATCTTCATTATAGCCCGGCATACCCGGTGGTAAGATGCCATCTGCCGGCTGCATCATATCTCTGAAGACCAAAGAAACCAGCTTATCCTTATCAATAGCGTGAGAGAAAGCACGCCGAAGGTTAACATCATCAAACGGCGGTTTCGTAGTGTCAAAGCCAATATAATAGAAGCTTAGCTCAGGGACTGCCGTTAAATCCTGATAAAATGGGCCTGATTCATCAGTAACCTTATCAATATAACTGATAGAGACACCGGTGACATCGATTTCGCCTGTTTCATACATATTCATGGGCACACCGCCCCACAATTGAAAAACAACAAAATCAACCTTAGCCAGCTCTCCGTGGTAAAGCTCATTCCTCTCCAGAACAAGTAAACTATTTTCCTCCCACTGCTTAAGCTTAAACGGGCCAGTGCTGTTCGGGCTGCGCCACCACTCCCACCCCGAGGCTACATTCGTTCCATCAACGACAAAGGAGGTAGGATAGGTCAGCTTGGATAAGAAATAAGATTTAGGCGCATCTATAGTTACCTCCAGGGTGTAATCATCAACAACCCTGACCCCGCTAATTTCTTTAGTCTCACCAGCTAATACTTCACTAACCCCGACAATATCTCCCAGATAGGTGGCTGCTGTCTGAGAGCCGGTATCAGGGTCACAGGCACGCTGCCAGGAATACTTAAAATCATCAGCTTTAACCCCCCTGCCATCATGGAACATCACATCGCGTCGGAGATAAAAGGTATAAGTCTTGCCATCATCGCTAACCTGCCATGACTGGGCTATATCAGGTGCCGGCTCCAGGTTATCATCAAGGCAAACCAAGCCACTAAATAGCTGCATTATATATTCGTGGGAGGTCATTTCACTGGAAACAGCCGGGTCAAGGGTCCACGGGTCAATGCCGTATAGATTAAGAACTTTTTCTTCGGCAACGGGAGTTGGCACTACTTCCTGCTCAGGCTGGCAGCCAACAATAAGCAGGCTACATAACAATACTACTGAAAGAAATATGTATAGAATTTTTTTCATCACTTGGCTCTAAGAATACTGAAAACGGCTGTTTCTAGCGCTAACCGAAATGATACCCATCCTTTGAATGACCTTTATTATCCCCGCGAGCAGGAGAGTCTGAAGACCAGACACGATAGGGCGCCCAAAACGGGGACCGAATTCCATTTTCCTCAGAAGTAGATTCCCATAATACGATTTCTTGATGCTTCTCAGGGATGCCCCATAGCGAAAGTTAGTCTTCCACAGCTTTCTCCAGTCAGGCTCTATGTCATACATAGCATTTCGCAGACCACCTACCCTTTGTGAGACCTTGTAACTCTCATAGTAAATGATGGCATGGTCAGGATGGATTGTGCCCGGTATTAACTCCTGAGGTATCGCAGCAAAGGCCTTTTCCAGAATCTCCCTTTTGAAGAACCTTGGTAGAAAAGGCCCTCTGGTTGGGTCAAAAGCACCCGGCTTTCCAAAGCGGGCATTAATTATCTGCTTTGACGCACCATGTAGCTTCGGGATAAACCACTCAGTGTTGTAAGATTGTGTCTCGAAGACTAGCATATCGTAGTCATTCATCAAACTTACTGCCCTTTCAATAGCCGTAGGTTCCAGGATTTGGTCTGTATCTACAAAGACTATGTATGGGCCCTTTGATTCTTGATAGCCAAGGTATCTAGCAGCAAGCAGCTTTCCCTCGCATAAGATAACCCTAGCGTGATAACTAGCGGCAATATCTCTTGTTCCATCGGTTGAATGGCTGTCACTCACCAGAATCTCGATGTTTGAATAGGTTTGTTTGACAGCTCCCTCCAGGCAAAAGGTAATCATTTTCTCCGAGTTGTAACTCGGGATGGTTATTGATACAAGAGGTAAATTGTCCATTTTTCTTAAATTGGTTTCCCCGGCAGGTCCCCTATGGCGACCCCGATAACCTTGTCGGCTGCGCCATAGTATAGAACCAGCTTACCCTCAGAAATGATTGCTCCACAGGAGAATACTGTATTTGGAGTACTGCCTGAGCACTCGTAATCCTCCACCGGCTCCAAGATGGGCCCCTCGCATCTCTCAAGCACGACTTCGGGATGATCCCTATCTAGTAGAGCGCAGCCAAGGCGATATGTCCATGTCTTGGCTTCGACGCCGTGATAAATTAAGAGCCATCCCTCCTCAAGCTCGATGGGCGGCCCAGCCACCCCCACCTTGGCCTCATCCCAGTACCCAGGACGTGCCTTCAAGATCTCCTTGTGTTCATACCAATGGATACTATCGTAGGAGAACGAGAGCCATATGTTCTGCGCCATCGCTATAGGTCGGTGAAGCAATAATAACCTTTGACCAAACCTTCTAGGAAAGTAGGTCGCGTTTCTGTTATGAATTCCAACCATTATGGGCAGGATAAGCCTGTGTCTGCTCCATGTCCATTTACCAGCCGAGAAGTCAGCTACAGAGATGTGGGACTCGCAGACACGTGCCATATCTTTGTCCTTGCCTGCGTAAAGCATGAAGATTCTATCCTCAATAGCAACCAGCCGTGGATCCTCCACCCCGTCCGGCTCAAACCACTCCTCCCGCATGAAGATAGGATGTGGCAGGCGCTCTTCTACCTCGTCTATATTTCTGAGTCTGGCATAGCCGAGACGTGCAATCTTATCCTCGCCGTGGGCACGGTAGATAAGATGAATCTTGTTCCCTAGTTGTAGGACTCCCGCGTTGAAGACAAGTTTATTCTCCCACCAGCTCTCTGTAGGACCTAAAATTGGGTTCTTTTCGCTTCTTTTGAGTTTAAGACTAAGCTCCATATTGACTCCTTAAGATAGTATTTGCTCCTCTAACTGAGGCTCAAAACAAGCCTTCCCGTTTCAGGCTCAGGTAGTTTTTATCGCTGATAATGATGTGGTCTAGGACGTCTATGCCCACAATCTTTCCTGCCTCGGCTAGCCTTTTGGTTAGCTTTATGTCATCTTCCGAGGCTGTTGGGTCGCCAGAGGGGTGATTATGGACAAAGATTACCGAAGCAGCAGTAGCTGATATTGCTTCTTTGAATACCTCCCTGGGGTGAACAAGGCTACTATCTAGGCTACCAACCGAAATTTCTGCCACCTTTATTAGCTTATTTCTGGTATCCAGCAAAAGCGCCAGAAAGTGCTCCTTCTTTTTACCCTTTAGTCTGCCTCTCACCAAGCCTACTACATCATCGGGTGTCTTCACTAATGGCTTCTCACCAGCTTCCAAATAGCCCTCTAGCCGGTTAGCCAATTCAAAAGCAGCCTTAATTTGAGATGCCTTGGCGACACCTATTCCCTTTATTTCGGATAGTTCCTCCACTGAGGCACTAGCAATTCCTTTAAGACTGCCAAACCGAGATAGCAGCCTTTGGGCAGTTACCATCACCGACTCGCCGGCAACACCACGACCCAGAATCAGAGCTAAAATCTCCTGAGCCGATAGGGCTTCTATCCCAAGTTTTTGTAACCTTTCCCTCGGTCGCTCAGAGACAGGCAAATCATGAATAGTAAACGACTTCTTCGCCATCCTCGCCTCCATACCAGTTTTCAATAGCCAGCACCCACTAGTGCTGGGGGCACCTCCTCCTTGCTTAGCTGAGCCGACATAGTAACATAATCCCGCCATAAGGCATCAAGACCGTCCATATCAAAGCCATAAACCCTTTCCAGAGCTCCGTCATAGCTACTACCCCCTCTAAAGATATTCAGAAGCTCAAGCATCTTGCCCTGTCCATAATTAGTGATAAGAAAATCGACCAAACTATAGCTTTGAGCATAGGAAAGGACGGACTCCTCAGCATAAGCCGAAAAGGGGCTTGACAGGCTCTGCACTGAGATAAGGCTATTTTCAGCTATTGCCCCATTGAGATAGGCTGTAAACTCTGGACCCAGCATTCCCTCAGTATGCATGGCTAAACCCTCATCAAGCCAGGTAGGAAGGTCATTATAGGGATTAAAGGTCATCTGATGTATAACCAGGTGGGTTAGCTCATGGGCAATTGCCCTCTTACCCCAGTCAAGATTACCCGGGGCTATGCCAATAGCGATAATACCATATCTAGTAAAGGTTACTCCTCCTGTCCATTCCTGAGGATAAATCATAGCCCCCTGTAAATCCTGAGCATTAGCGTAGATATACATCTTAACCGGCTTCTCAAGCTCGGCACCGGTGTCCTCAGCCAGCCGAGCCAATGCCTGATGAGTCGCTACCATTAGCTCCTGGGCAAAGGAGCCGTCTCCCTTATACCAACACATAGTTACTTTACCCTCAGTTAAACTTTGCCAGAAATAGCGATTATCATCAAACTTAACCTGAACTGGAGCCGTTTCAACCCTGTCACCTTTGGCATCCTCCACTGTCCACCAATAGTCCACACTAGACCCAGGGGGGAGCCCACCTATTTTCCTCATATCCCAAGTCCAATTAGCATCAACAATGGTAGCAGGCATAAATTCAATATAGACTTCGCTGGTTACCTGGGCAAAGCTCATCTGGTCAACCCGGTAGTGGAGGCGAATATCGGTAATATTGACATCACTCTCGGCTGACAAACTGAAATTAAGTTTATAAGGAAACTCTGCCTGAACTGAGCTATCTAATATGGTTAGCTCGCCCTGAGCCTGAACCAAGCTAGGACTTAACACAAACAGGAATAGACAAACGACTAGGGCTAATAAGCTAGCCTTCTTAATCATCCTTCTACACCCACACCAGACCGAAGATAGGCGGTTATCAAGCCATCCAATTCCCCATCCAATACAGCAGCGGTATCGCTTGTTTGATAATTAGTCCTGTGGTCCTTTACCATCTTATAGGGATGAAGGACATAACTTCTAATCTGGTTACCCCAGCCAGCGGCTATGCGCTTCCCTTTAAGCCTAGCTCTTTCTTCAGCCCTTTTTGCCAGCTCTAACTCCAAAAGACGAGCTTGAAGAATTTTTAGGGCAATTTCTTTGTTCTGGTGCTGAGAACGCTCGCTCTGACAGGCAGCCACCAACCCCGTTGGCAGATGGGTCAACCTGACGGCACTGCTTGTCTTCTGCATATGCTGTCCCCCTGGTCCGCTCGACCTAAAGACATCAACCTTCAAATCATCAGGCTCTATCTTGACGTCTACATCGGCTTCGGCTTCAGGCATAACCTCAACCAAGACAAAGGAGGTATGCCGAGCATGGTCAGCATCAAAGGGGGAAAGGCGAACCAAGCGATGGACTCCGTGCTCCGATTTTAGGTAGCCACAGGCATAATTACCGCTAACCTCAATGACCGCACTCTTTATTCCTGCCTCCTCCCCTGGGGAAATGTCTAATATCTCAGCCTTATAACCATGCCGCTCAGCCCAGCGAAGGTACATTCTCAGTAGCATCCCCGCCCAATCTTGGGATTCTGTGCCTCCAGCTCCAGCATGAAGAGTCAAGATAGCATTTCTGGCATCATACTCACCGGTAAAAGCCATGTCTAGTTCCAGCTCATCAAGGCAGGAAGCCACCCTATCTATTTCAGACTGAATTTCTATCCAGAGCGAGGTATCCTCTTGCGCCAGAGAGATTAATTCAGCAATGTCAGCCACTTTTTTCTCCAGCTCACGCCAAGATTGCACTAGCTTCTTCTGCTCAGCCAACTGGCGCATAATACTCTGCGCTTTAGCCTGGTCTAACCAAAAATCAGGCTGGGCTGACTGCTTGTCTAATCTAGCAATTTCCTCCTCCCTGGCAGCAATGTCAAAGATACACCAGCGCCATAGACACTCTAGCCTGTAAATCCTTTAGTTTATCCCTTAACTCCTGCATCTTTCCTCACCGTAATCCTTCTATCCGAAAAGCTTCTCCTGATAACCTGCCTTAGGCACCAGATTGCCACCAGCTGCCAGATGGGCAAGCCGAGTGGGCTCAGGTAAGCGATAACCCCGACAGCATTTTAGCACCCAGTGGATAGCAGTTTGAAGGTCAATCTTATGACCGATGGAAACATAAACGGGCTTCACTCCGAGCTTGGTTCGCAGAGCCACCCCTATAGTCTCATCCCTATCTACTACTTCAGCATAGCTACCTGGCTCAATAGCCGGCATTTCATGTGTGCCACATAGTACAGATTTAGCACAGCCAATAGTTGGCGAATTCAAAAAGAGCCCCAAGTGAGAGGCAAGACCCATTCGTCGGGGGTGAGCAATTCCCTGCCCGTCAACCAGGATAAGGTCGGGAGTAATAGTAAGCTTCTGACAAGCAGCCAGTATCAAGGGTGTCTCCCTGAAGGACAAAAGGCCGGGGATATAGGGAAAATTAAGCTCGCCGCTTACTACTTTTGCTTCCACTGCCCTAAGTTCGGGATACTGTAAGACAACCACAGCCCCTGTAGCCACCCCTTGTGCGTTGCCTGCTGATATATCTACACCAGCTATAAAGCGAGGAGTAACGACTTCACTACTTCTAGACACCTGTGCTGCCAGCCTCCGCTGTATGTCTAAAGCCTGAGCACTGCTAACCTGCCAACCATGCAATCTCTCTACTTTCACACCTTGATTATAGCCACTGTATAACCTTCTGACAACTATATTTTAAAGAAGTTGTTCATTAAAGAAAGTAACAGGGCAAGGTTGATAAATACTATACACTAACCATTGTTGACAGCCAAATAATTATGGCGCATAATAATCTACAAAAGGCTACAAAAATGGTAAGGATTAGATTACGACGAACAGGTGTCAAAAAAAGGCCGAGTTATCGACTAGTAGTAGCCGATGTCCGAGCCCCCCGTGACGGAGCGTTCATCAACATTATTGGACACTATAATCCCCTAACCGACCCAGAAACAATAGTTATAGATGAAGAAAAAGCACTACACTGGCTGAGGCAAGGGGCTCAGCCAACAGCTACCGCCGCCAGATTATTATCAAAGGCAGGTATTATGGAAAAATTCAAAACAATCAAGGAGAAAACATGAAAGAATTAATAGAATATATCGCCAAATCAATTGTCAATTCACCTGATGATGTGGTAGTTACCGAGGAAACCGATGAGCAAGGCACAGTGCTTAAATTGCAGGTTGCCGATGATGATAAAGGGAGGGTCATTGGTAAGCAAGGCCGAATAGCTGAAGCCATGCGCACCTTAATCAGAGTAAAAGCAGCCAAGACAGGCACCAGAGCTAGCCTCGAAATTGTCTAAAAATAACTTAGTCAAAGATTTAAGAAAGTTTGGTTAGAAATGCATTAATCAGCTACCAGGAATGAGATTATCCGAGCCGGAATATGTAACTATTGGTCAAATCCTAGCCCCGTGGGGTATCAAGGGCAAACTAAAGGTAGAGATAGTAACCGATTTCCCACAACGCTTCACCCCTTGTTCAAAGATTTATATTAACCAGCAGCCTATGACCATTGACAGCACTGAGTGGCATAAAGGGAAGGCAATTATCAAGCTTAGCACCATTGATAGTATTGAAGATGCGCAAAGGTTGCGGGGGCAACCTATAGAAATACATCGCAGCCAACTTCAGCCTCTGCCCGAAGGGCAATACTACCATTTCCAACTTATCGGGCTAGAGGTACAGACATCCCAAGGAGAACTACTGGGAAATATCACTGAAATTCTAACCGCAGAGAGTAATGATATCTATGTAGTCAGTGGAAATAGAGGAGAGATTCTTATTCCTGCCATTGAGGATGTTGTAAAATCTATTGACCTTAATAAAGGACGCATAGTTATCGAAGCTATACAGGGATTGCTGAAGTTAAACCAAAAAGCGGCTAAGAACTAGCCTCCCCAGCTTTAAAAATGGCATATCTTGTCAAAGGGGGCGCAACGAGTTCGTTTATGATAACTGAGGCAAGAACTGCGTTCATCATTATAGCGCCAAAGGTAGGGAATGCCCGCTCGGCTAGAAGAACTAGACCTACAGTAACTCCGGCCTTTGGCAGCAGGGCAAGACCCAGATACTTTTTAACCTCACCTGAGGCATGAGAAATTGTAGCCCCGGCTCTTGTTCCAAAATATTTGCCCAAGCATCTACCCAGAACAATTAATAATGCCAATATACCAGCAGTTTTCATGACGCCCAGGTTGAAATGCAATCCTGCCAACACAAAAAACATGGCAAAGATTACATCTTCAATCTCCTCGAGCACAAGAAACATCTCATTTTTTCTCACTTTATTCACCACGATAAAGCCAGCAGCCATGCTTGCCAAAATTGGTGAGATGCCCAAGAGATTGGTAACGCCGATACACAGCATAATCGTTCCGAAAACTACAACCAACAGCAATTGACGTATTCTTACCAGCCTAGCTATGTAAATTAAGGCAAAGGCGAAGGCAGCACCTATTCCTATAGACTGAACAATTTGTAGGAAAGGGGCACCAAACATTTGATAACCAGAGATGTCTCCACCGTTAACTAATGGTTGGGCTATGCCTACAGCGATGGCAAAGGCTATAACCGCAATGGCATCATCAAGCGCCACCACCGCCAATAAAGTTGTGGTAAAAGGGCCTTTCGCCCTGTATTGGTTGATTACCGCCATTGTTGCCGCCGGGGCAGTGGCACACGATACCGCGCCTATGATAAAAGCCATTGGAAAATAGGTCTGAAAGAAAGTTGCGTTTGGAATGGTCAAGATGCGAGGGTATAAGAATGCTATCAGCAAGGTAACGAGAAGCCAGGCACCTAAACTTTGAAAAGGTGTTATCCAGGCGATGCTCCTTCCCAATTTTCGTAGAGATGCTAAGTGAAGCCCGCTCCCAATCAAAAAGGCAACAATGCCCAGAGCGATATCGGTCATTATATCCAAGTTTTTTATTGTCGCCCCCGATATTATGTTTAGAAGAGAAGGACTCAACAACATACCGATGACAATATAGCCGGTAATCCTGGGAAACTTGAGTCTCTCCGCGGCTAACCCACCAAAAAAACCGATAACTATAATTATTCCTATGGCTAATACTAGATTCATCTCCATAAAAATTACCCTTGGTAGACCTCTATCTTTGGGCAATAAAGAGCCCTAGAACTAAAAGTTCTAGGGCTTTTTACTTATCGATTCATAAAATGGGAGCAATAACAATGTTTTGTAATGTTTCTAGCTCTTACTTTACCAAGCCTATTTTTGGCTGAAAAGTTGAGAGAAGTCTCCGCCAAAATTGTTTAAGAAATTATGCATATCTAGCACATCATCGGCTGTTAGCTTACCCGCATTCCTAAACCTATCTAGCTCTGCCTCAGTGAGGTCAGTAATAACCTCAGGCACCCTACCCTCCTTAACTATTGCTGCTATTAAACACCGAGTATGGCAATCTGGACAAATTGCACTCAAAAACCATAAATCTTGGTTATGGCTAAGGACATTAATATCATCTACCTCATAGCGATGCCCACAAACACCACAATTTATTGAAGCCATCAACTTTTTAATAAGACTCTCTTCCACCAATCCAGCCTCTAATACTAAAAGTCTAGCTTAAGATTTACGCTTATCAAAGTCGTCTAAATCCAGGGTATTAATGAAATCATAGAAAGCTGACATCTTCTTTATTTCTTCTTCACTAATCTCCTTAGTCTTGCCCTCAGTCTTACCTACCTCTCTTTCTCCGAGAATAGGTTTGCCTGTCTCCTTGTCCAGGAAGATACCGGCTTTATCTAAAACTGCCTCCTCGGCATAGATAGGCACCTCCACCCTTACTGCCAGCGCTAGAGCATCACTAGGACGAGAGTCGACTTCCATTACCCCACCATCTACATTAAGCATAATCTTGGCATAAAAGGTATCGTTCCTAAGCTCGCTGACGATGATAGAATTGACAGTAGCTCCCAAGTTATCGATTACCGATTGTAACAAGTCATGAGTCAAAGGTCTGGGCACAGTAACACCTTGCAGTTTTACCGCTATAGCATCTGCCTCGGCGGGACCAATCCAGATAGGCAAATAGCGCTCTGCCTCTTTCTCTTTCAAAATCACTACCCGTTGATAATTCACCAGACTAACTCGAATACTATCAATAGTCATCTCTATCATGGACATACCCCCTATTTGTCAGCTAGCATATTTAATTCTACTCCTCATTACCATCACTGTCAACTAGAAATAGGGATGGGGCTTAAAACAACACCTAAGCGGGGTTGATAGACAATCTACTCCCTATAGCATTCAGCTAAACCACTTTATTATGGTATAATTAACAAAAGTAGAAATTTTTTAACCTTAACCGAAAAGGAGGTTACCTATGCATGAAGGCCAAAAGGCTATTGTCTGGTTCAATGAAGTCACCAAAAAGGATATCCCCCTTGTCGGTGGTAAAGGAGCCAATCTAGGTGAAATGACTAAGGCTAATATACCTGTCCCCCCTGGCTTCATTGTAACCGCTGACGCCTATTACGACTTTCTACAAAGGTCAAAAATCGCCAATAAAATTTGCGAACTGTTAAAACCTCTAGATGTTAATGATAGTAAACAACTTCAGCAAGTTGCTACTGAGGTTAAGCAGATAATGCTAAATGCCACTATGCCTCCGGAACTAGCTAAGAAGATTCAAGACGCTTATATAAAAATGGGGAGGGGCTTGGTTGCCGTGCGCTCCTCAGCTACTGCCGAGGACCTGCCCACAGCTTCTTTTGCCGGGCAGCAAACCACTTTCCTTAATGTCCAAGGGGAGGAGGAGGTGGTAGCTGCGGTTCAAGAGTGCTGGGCATCCCTTTTCCGCCCACGAGCCATCTTCTACCGGCATCAACAAGGTTTTGACCACTTTAAAGTAGGCATCGCTGTCCCAGTTCAGAAAATGGTGCAATCTCAGGCTTCCGGGGTTATGTTTACTTTAGAGCCAGTAACTAGCGATACCAGCAAGATAGCTATTGAAGCCGGCTATGGGCTTGGTGAAGCCATTGTCTCAGGAAGTGTAACCCCTGACCTTTATATTATAAGTAAAGAGGAAGTGAAAATTATTAGTAAAAAAATTGGCAAACAAGAATGGCAAATAATAAGGAATCCAGCTGGTGGCGAGGAAACTAATATTAAAGTGCCCCTCAAACCTTCGGAGCAAGCAGAGCAAAAATTAACTGATGATGAGATAATTAGCCTGGCTGAGATGGGAAAACGAATAGAGGATTGGTACCAGTTCCCTCAAGATATTGAGTGGGCAAAAAAAGGTAATGAAATCTTTATCGTCCAAACCCGCCCGGTAACTACTATAAAGGCTAAGGCTGAGGTTATATCTGAAATTACAACCCCAGTGCTTCTATCGGGGGCACCCGCCAGCCCTGGCATAGCTTCAGGACCAGTCAAAATAGTATCTGAAGCCTCCCAAATAGACCAGGTAAAAAGCGGGGATATCCTGGTGGCCAAAATGACTACCCCTGACTTTGTGCCAGCAATGAAACGGGCGGTAGCTATCGTCACCGACCGCGGGGGTAGAACAGCCCACGCTGCCATCGTCAGCCGAGAGCTAAGCATACCCTGTGTCGTCGGCACAGGGCAAGCCACTTCTGTCCTGACTGATAAACAGATAATCACTGTAGACGGCTCACAGGGCAAGGTCTACGAGGGGAAGGTAGCTGGGGAAAAAGTGGCTGTTTCTGCCACTTTGCCCAAGGAAAAAATTAAGACAAAGACAAGAGTTTATGTAAACCTGGCTGAACCCGAGGTGGCTGAGAGAGTGGCAGCTCGTGATGTAGATGGTGTTGGTTTACTTCGAGCTGAGTTTATTATTGCCGGGATTGGTGAGCACCCCAATTATATGATTAGCCAAAACCGAGGTCACGAGTTTGTGGATAAGCTTGCCCAGGGTATAACTACCTTTACCAAGGCTTTTAACCCCCGACCCGTAGTCTACAGAACCAACGACTTCAAGACTAATGAGTACCGAGCACTCACCGGCGGACAAGAATACGAAGATGTTGAAGAGAACCCCATGCTTGGCTACAGAGGTGCCTCGCGATATATTACTGACATTGATGTGTTCAAGCTAGAAATAGAAGCTATTAAGAAGGTAAGACAGGATTATCCTAACCTATGGGTTATGATTCCTTTTGTACGAACCGTTGATGAGCTGGCTCGAACTGTAAGAATTATGGAGTCTGTAGAGCTAAAGCGCTCTAAAGACTTCAAACTGTGGATGATGGTTGAGGTACCGTCTAACATCACTCTCTTGGAAAAGTTCCTTGAGGTCGGCATTGATGGCATATCTATCGGCTCAAATGACCTAACCCAGCTTATCCTGGGGATTGATAGGGACAACGCAAAATTAGCCGATGCATTTGACGAACGAGATGAAGCTGTGCTTATAGCTTTAGAAAGGGCTGTTAAAGTATCAAGGAGTATGGGGGTCACCTCCTCTATCTGTGGGCAGGCACCCTCAGTCTACCCTGAACTTACTGAAAAACTCGTGGGGTGGGGCATTACCTCAATTTCAGTAAGCCCGGACATGATTGACAAAACCAGAGAAATAATTGCTAAAGTAGAAAAGAAACTGAAACTTAATGATTAGTCAGCTTAATATTCGCCAGCTAGCTGAAGAAAAGGAAGAAAGCCTCTCTCCTTATGCTGCCAAAAGTAGATTGTCGCAGGGCAGGCTCAAGCCCGAAGAGCCCTGTCTGGTACGCACCGCCTTCCAGCGTGACCGAGACCGCATCATCCATTGCAAGGCTTTTCGCCGCCTCAAGCATAAGACACAGGTTTTCATTGCCCCCTTAGGTGACCATTATGTAACACGACTCAGCCATACCCTGGAGGTCTCTCAAATAGCTCGCACCCTAAGCCGTGCCCTAAACCTTAATGAAGACCTGACTGAGGCAATCGCCTTAGGTCATGACCTAGGGCATACCCCTTTCGGTCATGTGGGTGAGGATGTTCTAAATGAGCTCTACCACCAGGGATTCAGGCATAATGAGCAATCTCTACGAGTTGTTGACCTTCTAGAAAAAGATGGTTACGGGCTCAATCTTACCTGGGAGGTGAGAGACGGTATTGTTAATCACTCTAAGACAAGGACAGATATCTTGGGACAAGGCTGGGGAAAGGTAAATACCCTAGAAGGTGAGGTATGCAAAATTGCCGATACCGTTGCCTACATCAACCATGATATTGGTGATGCCATAAGAGCCGGCATCATCACTGAGGGCGATTTACCACTTTCAGCCGTTAAGGTATTAGGTCTCTCCCATTCGCAACGCATCAATACCATGGTCTGTGATATTATTGATTACTCATGGGCAGCCAGTGGTCATAATCCAACAGACAGCCCAACTATAGGAATGAGCCCTCAGGTTCTGGAGGCAACCAATACCCTGCATAAATTTCTTTTTGACAGGGTATATAACCTGCAGTCAGTCGAGGAGAAAGCCGATAAGGCAAGAGGGGTAATCCACTCACTATATGAATACTTCAAAGGGCACGAAGATAAGCTGCCACCAGAGTATCGTCTTCACAGTAATGAGACGGAACGGAGGGTAGTTGACTATATCGCCGGTATGACCGATCAATACGCCCTAAGGCTGGCTGAAGAGCTGGCACTAACGAAAGGCAAGACTAAATAACAAGATGAGTGCTATAGACGAAGTTAAGCAAAGAACAGACATCGTTGAGGTTGTAAGCCAATACACCACTTTAACCAAATCGGGGCGAACCTTTAGGGGGCTATGCCCATTCCACAGTGAAAAGCACCCCTCATTCTTCGTCTATCCCGAGCAGCAGAGCTGGCACTGCTTTGGTGCCTGCAATACCGGGGGTGATGTCTTCTCTTTCATTATGAAAAAACAGGGCATTGACTTCGGGGAGGCGCTGCGCCTTATGGCTCAGAAGGCAGGGGTTACCATACCCTCAAAATTTGAGCCGGATGCAAAGAGAGATGAGAAAGAAAGACTATATCAAATTAACGAGGCTGCAGCCCAATATTTTCATAATTTACTCCTCAATTCTCCGGCTGGAGAAATAACACGAAACTATGTTGCCAGCCGCGGTCTCTCACCAAAAACGGTTACCGACTTTCAATTGGGCTTTAGTTTGAATAGCTGGGAAGCCCTAAAGCAATACCTAGTGGACAGAGGCTATACTGAAGCGGAATTATTGGCCGCAGGTTTAGCAATAGAGAGTGAAGCGGGAGGAACCCATGACCGATTTCGCCATCGGTTGATGTTCCCCATATATGATATCAGAGGACACATTACAGGTTTTGGGGCAAGAGCACTTGATGATTCACTACCTAAATATCTTAACTCACCCCAAACGCCAATCTTTGATAAGAGCAGTAGTTTATATGGCATAAACTTGGCTACAGCAGCTATTAGACAGCAAAATATGGTAGTGATTGTAGAGGGCTATATGGATGTTATCACCGCCCACCAGAATGGTTTCAACAATGTAATTGCCTCTATGGGCACCTCAGTTACCGAGAAGCAAGTCGGTGCTGTAAAAAGGCTAACCAGGAATGTAAATGTAGTTTTAGCCCTTGATGCCGATGCTGCCGGTGAGGAAGCCATGCTCCGGGGTGTAGGCTATGAAAATACCCTTGATGCTGAGGTGAAGGTTATCATCCTACCTAGAGGAAAAGACCCTGATGATGTTATCAAAGAAGATGCTAAAATTTGGCAAAACCTGCTGGAAGAGGCTCTACCTATAGTCGATTACACCTTCAATATGGTTACCGCTGAACTTGACCTGACTACAGCCAAGGATAAGTCTTTAGCTGTAGACAAGCTGCTACCCATTATCACTGAGATAAAGGACACGGTACGCCAAGCTCACTATTTACAGAAATTGGCTCGCCTAGTCAACGTCACCGAGCGCAACCTAGAAGCTGCTTTACGAAGAATTAAACCAAGCCGGGGTAGACGCCGAGCTGAAGAGCCAAAGCCAGAAGCCATCGCCCAAGCTGTGCGTCCAGTTTTTTCCAGCCCCGTTGAAGAATACTGCCTGGCTTTGCTACTCCAGCACCCTGAGCTTAAAGCTTTAAGCCAGGGTCCTTCACCTGAATATTTTGAGAATAGTGAAAACCGTGAAATCTTCATTGCCTGGCAGCAAGTTAATGACCTATCATCACTTAAGGATGAGCTTGATATGGCAATTTGGGAGCATCTTGATTACCTAATAACCAGGAGCTTACCCCCCAACCAAATAGAGCAGAAATATGCTAATTGTATCCTCCGCCTACGAGAAGAATTCCTCCGAGGTTTGGAGACAAAAAGAGCGGCGGCATTAGCCCTAGAAGCAGAGTTAGAAGGCACTGCTGCCGAGCTGGCTAAGCTTGAGGAGCAAGGAATAGAAGTCAGTGTTCAACTAGGAGAAGTTTTTACCCAAAAAAGTCGAAAGGTCAGGAGCAAAGGAGCTGAGAAATGAAATCAGAAAGCAATGAGAAGTCTACACAGTTCCCACTCCAAAGTCAGAATGATGAGGAACTGCCTTCACATGAAGGACTAAAGGCTGAGTTTCATCCCCCGGAAGCCTCCGAGATAGAAATACCGGTAGAACAACCGGGGGAGCCAGAGATAGTAGATGACCCAGTTCGTATATACCTTCACGAAATTGGCAGAGTGTCCCTTCTCACCGCTGAGGATGAACAGTTCTTAGCTAAAAAGATAGAGGCGGGCAAACGCATCACTGAAATTAAACAAGACTACCTCCAGCGATATGGAAGGGAGCCTTCAGCAACTGAAATAGTACTTACTATGCTCAAGGAGCTAGAGCAAGCTTCTACTATCATCCATCTCCTCCAAGAACAACTTGATTTAACACCTACCGCCAGCTTTATAGAGACTATCTCCAATGCTAAATTGCGAGCTAGTATTGATGGTGAGCTAAATCAACAACTAATCCAGGCCATTGCTTACCAGATAGAGAGGTCCATACATGAAACAGAGCAGCTTCTTATTAATCTGTCGTTAAATAGCAACCTGCTAACAAAGGAAGTCCTTAATGCTATCGGAGATAGTATCACTCTAGCCGACATAGAAAATCTGGTAATAAATTCTGATTTTATTAATTCCATTCAGGCTCACGAGAGGCGACTCAAAGCTTACCTGGAGAATATTGAGCACGAGGCTAAAAAAGCAGAAAGCCACCTTACTAAAGCCAACCTACGTTTGGTAGTCAGTGTAGCCAAGAAACATATTGGACGAGGCATGTCGCTCCTCGACCTCATTCAGGAGGGGAATATCGGACTAATCAAAGCCGTGGAGAAATTCGATTATCGCCGAGGTTATAAATTCAGCACCTATGCCACTTGGTGGATTCGCCAGGCTATTACTCGAGCTATAGCTGACCAGGCCCGTACTATTCGCGTCCCAGTGCATATGATTGAGACCATTAATAAACTGCTAAGAGTAAGTCGCCGCCTGGCTCAAGAATATGGGCGAGAGCCTACACCTAAAGAAATCGGTGAGGGGATGGACATACCTCCGGAAAAGGTCAGAGAGATAGCCAAGGTAGCACAGTTACCAATATCGCTGGAGTCACCTATAGGTGAGGAAGAGAACAGCCACTTAGGTGACTTTATAGAAGACCGCAATGCTTTGCCACCCCCCGATGCCGCCTCCAGGCAACTGCTCAAGGAGCAAATCGATGATGTGCTGTCCACCCTTACGCCTCGCGAGCAGCGAGTACTTCAACTTAGATTTGGTCTCGAAGACGGACGAAGCCGCACCTTAGAGGAAGTGGGAAAGGAGTTTAATGTAACTAGAGAGCGAATTCGCCAAATTGAGGCCAAGGCACTTCGCAAGCTACGCCATCCCAGTCGAAGCCGAAGATTAAAGGATTACCTAGAGTGATAAAAGTACTTAGTATGCCACACGGCCTTAACTTCTGAATTGTCCATTAATTCTGGTGCCAAAATGTCCTACTTTTGCAGGCGATGTACAACATAAAACACTATGAGCTAAGGGGCTAGAAGACACCTTATAAACTATTGACACCAGTAGTTACCCCGATTCTTACATGATTTTTCTTCTCCGGCGTATGCGTAAACCCCCATTAATGGCTGCAATCAAAACTATTAACCCTATGAGCATATAGAGCCGTGTGTAGTCGATTCGCCAGTTTGCCGTAACTGCCATTGGTGCGTTCATAGTTAGCGTTGTAGTTGGTGCGGTTCCAGCGAAGTCTCCAGTCCATCCGGTGAAGACCTGCCTGATTATTAGTCCCCCACTAGGAGGTACTGATATGGTAACGGTTGAACCTGACTCATGCCATCCTTGTCCCTCAGGCTCACCATAGGCCGATTCAATGGTCAGCAGATGTTCAGTTCGCCAGTTTGCCGTAACCACCTTCACAGAATCCATGATTACCGAGGCCACTGCTGTATCGCCAGAGTGGTCTCCACTCCATCCGGTGAAAATATGCCTAGTTGTTGGTTCTTCAATAGATGTCACTGAGATGGTGGCGGTTGAACCTGCATCATACCATCCCTGTCCCTCAGGTTCACCATAGGCCGATTCAATAAGTAACTGATGTTGCGTCTTGTAGTTTGCCGTAT
>SOKA01000075.1 GCA_004376105.1 Dehalococcoidia bacterium | reverse complement strand
CCTGATTTTCGCAGCCCTGGTGGAATCTGGGACAGGTTTGACCCGGATGACTTCAGCTATCAGAGGCTTATGGGTAGCCCCGAAGCTAGGAGAAAATGGTGGCAGATATTTAAAGAAAGAGGGTTAACCACTGAGGCCGAGCCAAATCCAGCCCACTATGCTATTGCTGAGTTGGATAAGCTGGGTAAGCTTGATTGTGTCATTACTCAAAATGTGGATAATCTCCACCAGAAGGCAGGGTTGCCCGATGACAAGGTGTTTGAACTCCACGGCAATATGCAGTGGGCAGTTTGTTTGAGCTGTGGTAAGCGCTACCCTATTGAGCAAATTAAAGCCAGGCTGAATGAGGGTGAGGAAATCCCAGATTGTGAGTCCTGCCACGGTATCCTGAAACCGGATATTGTTCTCTTTGGTGAGACACTACCAGAGAAGGTATTTGAAGAAGCAGCCCGCCGCTCATACAGCGCTGACCTGTTCATCGTAATTGGCTCGACTCTGGTTGTTTACCCTGCCGCCTATATACCTATCTACGCTGTTGATTCAGGAGCCAAATTAGTTATCATCAATCTCAACTCCACCCCCATAGATGACCAAGCCACCGTCCTGATTAGGGCTAAGGCTGGGGAAACAATGTCAAAAGTAATACAACGGGTAAGAGAAAAAGTTAGAAGCCCTTTAGCGTAAACGGGTGATAGCGAGATAAACACCCAGAGCCACCGCCAGAAGATTAAGAACTAAGCCGGGCACGCTGAGCCACAAAACCCCCAATCCCCAAGGAGGAAAGATACTAATTACGTAGCTTATCACCACGGTAGTACCGGCAATAAGGGCTAAGCCTCTACCACGCTTGCGATTAACTGAACGGCTAACCGCCTCCCCAATGGCATAGCCAAAACCAGCCGCCAACAGGAAATTAAAGTAAGATATGCCCATCACCGCCCTAGCTGCCCACCAGGCTGCGCCACAGGCAAAGGCCATGCCTGCTGCAACCCCTATAGCCCTCAGATAATACTTTCTAGTAATGTGAAAGGTAGGCAGCTTATATAGCCGAGCACAATCGGGGCATCGGGCGCCAACCGGTGTCTGCACTAGGCACTTAGGGCATATCGGCTTACCACACTTACCACATCGCAGGTTAGTTTCAACATCAGGGTGAGTAGCACATCTCATTTTATTAAGCAGTAACTGTTTTTACTAATCTCCCTTAATAAACGAGCTCAAAATACGATGGGTTGGCTAAATAGCGCTCGCTGCTCTGCCAGAGCTATAAGGCGCTCCGCCGCCTCTATCGGCACATCGGTACTACCAATCATAGTCTCAGTACTAGCATCTAGACCATGGTAATCACTACCACCAGTGGCAATAAGATTGTGCCTATTGGCTAAGCTAACCAGCCTACTTACTTCGTCAGCAGTATAACCATTGTAATAGGCTTCGATGCCTACCAGACCAATCGCCTTTAGTTCAATAACCACCGCCTCCAAGTCATCAATAGTTAGTGGGTGTGCCAGCACCGGTAATCCGTTAGCCCGCAGTATTAGTTCCACTGCCCCCACAGGAGTCATCTTTCCCCGCTCAACATAGGCAGGTCCGCCTCGACTTATATACTTAGTAAATGCCTCCTTAACCGAGGCTATATAACCCTTTTCTAACATAGCTTGAGCAATATGAGGGCGACCTATAGAACCACTGCCAGCTATTTCCTGGACTCGCTGCCACTCAATATGGATACCTAAACTCCTCAGTTTAGCAATCATCCCCCGAGCCCTCTCTCGCCGAGAACTACGCATTCTCTCCAGTCTAACCTTTAGCTCCCGACTGGTATAATCTATAAAGTAGCCTAAAACATGAACTTCACCCCGAGGGACATTAGTGCTAATTTCAACGCAGGGTATCACTTTTAGCCCGGGGAAAGCCCTAGCCGTTTCTAAGGCGGGAGCAATACTATCCACAGTGTCATGGTCGGCAAGGGCAATAATGGTTAACCCACGCTCTGCTGATTTAGGGACAATCTCCTCTGGACTAAGTCGACCATCAGAGGCGGTGGAGTGTATATGGAGATCTACCTCAGACACTGTTACTCCACCTCCTGATAGATTCGGTCAATGCCTATCGCCTTACCACTATTGTCATCTACCCTAACCAGCACTGCATTAAATATTATTTTGCCTTTGCCTACAGATAAACGATGGGGTATCATGGTCAGAAAACGGCGAACTACCGCCTCGGCGTCATCACCTATAATTGAATCAATGGGTCCAGTCATACCAATATCGGTAACATAGGCGGTGCCCCGAGGGAGTAACTGAGCATCAATGGTTCCCACATGAGTATGGGTGCCGAGCACAGCACTGACGCGACCGTCCAGGTATCGCCCCATTGCCATTTTCTCCGACGTTGCCTCGGCATGGAAATCAACAATAATAACTGGCGGCTTGTCCTTAAGCTCAGCCAATAGTTTATCCATAGCTCTAAATGGGCAATCGAAATTGCCCATAAAGGTTCTCCCCATCAAATTAACAACCATAGCCTGACCATTGACTAGATAGCCCCTACCGGGCACGCCTGGGGGATAATTTAATGGACGCAGAATAGGCATCTCACTATCGAGGTATGGAACAATCTCTTTCTGAGCCCATATATGGTTACCTGAGGTCAACACGTCAACGCCAGCATCAAGCAGTGCCTTGGCTGTAGTTGAAGTTAGACCCAAACCGCCGGCAACATTCTCAGCATTAGCAATAACCAAATCCAACCCATATTGCTGGCGAAGGCCTGGTAAAAGTGCCCCTACCGCCCTCCTACCAGGCCTACCAATTACATCACCAACCACTAATATTAACACTAGCTTTTCCTACTTAGCATAGCCTATAGCTCTTGTCTCCCTGAGCACGGTAACCTTTATTTGCCCTGGATACTCCAGGCTTTCTTCTATCTTCTTAACAATGTCTCGAGCAAGCCTCATAGACCCCAAATCATCAATCTCTTCTGGCTTGACCAAGATACGGATTTCGCGACCGGCTTGAATAGCAAAGGACTTCTCCACTCCCTTGAAGCTATCGGCTATATCTTCAAGGGCCTTTAGCCGTTTCAGGTAGCTCTCCAACAACTCACGCCTGGCTCCGGGTCTGGCACTACTGATAGCATCAGCCGCTGAGGTGATAAAGCCCCAAATGTTGATAGTATCAGTTTCACCATGGTGCTCAGCGATACCCTGAACCACCTCAGGGGATTTATCCCATTGCTTAACCAGGTCAGCCCCGATAGCAGCGTGACTGCCTTCCACCTCGCGGTCTACTGCCTTACCAATGTCATGAAGCAGTCCAGCTTTCTTAGCTATAGCCACATTGGCTCCCAACTCTGAAGCAATCATACCAGCTAGATAGGCAACCTCAATACTATGGGCTAAGACATTCTGTCCATAGCTAGTGCGAAACTTAAGGCGACCAAGCAATCTAATTAACCCAGCGTGCAATCCATGTACCCCCACTTGGTATGCTGCCTGCTCTCCAGCGCTATAGATAGTAGCATCTACTTCCTCCTTGGCCTTGGCTACCACCTCTTCAATGCGAGCTGGATGGATGCGCCCATCAAGGATAAGCCTATTTAGCGCAATGCGAGCCACTTCTCGCCGCACCGGGTCAAAGCTAGACAGGGTCACTGCCTCAGGGGTATCGTCAATAATTAGGTCAACGCCGGTAGCCTGCTCCAAGGCTCTAATATTGCGACCCTCCCGTCCGATAAGCCGACCCTTCATCTCATCGCTGGGGAGGGGAACACTAGCCACCGTAGTCTCAGATACAACCTCAGAGGCACAACGCTGGATAGCCTGGGATAAAATTTCCTGGGCTTTCTGGTTAGCTTCCTCTTTTAACCTGGCTTCCCACCCCCGAAGGCGTCGAGAGGACTCCTCCCGCATCTCAGTCTCCATAGTCTCAAGTAGTGCTTGCTTTGCCTCAGCACTAGACATGCCCGAAATCAGCTCTAGCTGCTTTAACTGCTTATTTCTAGCCTCTTCAAGGTGGGTGCGAATGGATTCTATTGCCTTTTCTTTGTTAGCCAGATTATGCTCACGATGGTCTACACCCTCTAACTTGTGCTCCAAGGTCGCTTCCTTTTGAGCCAGACGGTTCTCATGGCGCTGTAGTTCAGAGCGCCGTTCCCGATACTCTGCCTCAGCTACTGACTTGAATTTCTCCGCCTCATCCTTGGCTTCACGGAGCATTTCCCTAGCTTTGAGCTCGGCTTCAGTCTTCAGTCTAGACGCCCTCCTCTCAGCAACACGCATTTCTCGGTTAACCCTCATTCGTCTAAAAAAGAAGACAAATGCCGCCCCAGCCACCCCACCGATGATGAAACTAAATAGAATTGTCAGTATATTTATTGTCGTTACATCTATTGGCATTTTTTGCCTCTCTTCCTGTAACTTTAATTCAAACTATAATTAACAAATACTACCCACCTTGCCAATTTAAAGTCAAGGTAAAAGTTATCTAGACCCCTGTTTCTGCCATACCCGTTCCACGGTGTGATTTATCACCCCATAACTAAAGCCACGCCGCTTAAGATATTCGCCTAACCGGTGGCGAAAGCTCTGATAGTCAGACATAGATAAACTGCGAGCTTTACTAAGGGCTGCTCGATAAGCACAATCGTCATCATCAATTACATCAACCACCTGGTCTATAATGTCTTCGGCTACCCCCTTTCGCCTTAGTTCTAACTTAGTTAGCCACCGGCTGCGGGGGCTAAACGATTCCCGGTTATCCTTCCAGAATTGAGCAAAGGCTATATCATCCACTAGTTCCTGCTCCTTTAGCTTGGCAAGCACTGCCTCTACACAATCACCATCAAAACCACGCTGGTAAAGTCGCTTCCTTAGCTCAAACTCGCTCCGAGGTCGATAGCTAAGGTAGTGGGCAGCAGCATTGAGGCAACGGTAGAAGTGGTCAGACCTAGCTAGTGCTTCAATGTGACTATTGGATAGCTCTTGCCCCACCTGCAAGCCCTCTTTTACCGCCACCTCAGCTTCCAAACTAAAAGCGAACCTGCCATCCAGGGATACATTCACTCGCTCTCCCCGACCCTTCCCGGAGTGGATGGCGGTAATTTTCTTCATTAACTTGCCTACCCCCTTTAAAGACGTAAGGCTAAAGCCTATGCCTCAGCCTTACTTACTCCTATTACCTACCAAGTTATCTGTTTAAGATGTCTTAATCATCAGGCATCGCAATATGAGTGGTGGCAGCTGAGGCTCTAATCTGCTGCTCAATCTCCTGAGCCAGCTCAGGGTTCTGACTCAGGTATCGCTTGGCGCTCTCCCTACCTTGCCCCAAGCGAATATCACCATAGGAGAAAAAAGCGCCAGCCTTCTTCACTAGCCCCCACTCTACACCAAGGTCAATAAGATTACCCTCCCTGCTTATCCCGTGGTCAAACATGATGTCAAACTCAGCACTCCTGAAGGGAGGGGCAACCTTATTTTTGACTACC
>SOKA01000005.1 GCA_004376105.1 Dehalococcoidia bacterium | reverse complement strand
CCCCCTGATTAAACAATATTTCTATTTCCAATCCACTTTAACCTCAATCCTTACTCCTCTGGTTGGACAATAGTAAATCAGTCCATGTTCCCGTCCATATTCGTAAATCTCTCTTGTCAGTTCCACATCCTGCCGACAATAATTTATTACCTCTTTAATTTTCCCCTCTTGAAACCAACTCACTGCCTCGTATCCAGTCCCCAATTTCTCTATTCCTAATGTAGGCGAAGATATTTCTTCTAAACTTGGCCACTTCACATCATGCGGTAAGCGATCTTTCACATCAATAAAAATATCAAATGTCTTTCCATCTAATAGCATGTGGACATCATCTGCATACCCGCTCAGCACTTCATAATCAAATTTTAGTAGGTTAAATCCGATAATCGTGTCAAACTGTGCTAGTTCCTTAATCAGCTCTTGCACTTTACTCTCAGACCAATCACGAAACCCATGTCCCTTATCCCAAGACACTGCAATGGACAAACCGAACCCACGAATATTGTTCCATCCGCCCTCCACCTCTGTCGACCAACGCTGGGTTTCTAAATCAAAGAATATTTCCTTCTTCATTATTCTGGATTATAGGTTATCAGTAGCAAAAGGGTCAAGAGAATATACTAATAGGGAGTCTTAAAGGGGCGGAGCCCCTCATAAGAAATTATCTTCCCCTTCCCCTTGATAAGAGGAAGGGGATACAGAGGATAGGGTTACCTAGATAATCTTTTAGTCCTGAACTTTGCCTTTAGCTATGGTTACCAGATTAGCAAAGGATTCAGGCTCCCTAACTGCTATATCGGCTAACAGCTTACGGTTGATTTCAACCCCAGACTTTCTTAAGCCATCCATAAATTGACCATAGGTAAGGCCCTGAGCTCTAGCCGCGGCATTAACCCGTGAAATCCACAGACGCCTCATGTCACCCTTTCGCTCACGGCGGTGGCTATAGGCATAGCTCAGTGACTTGAGCATAGACTCATGAGCTCGACGATAAAGGGAGTGCTTGGTTGCCCTATGCCCTTTGGTCAGGGCTAGCACCTTCTTATGTCGCCGATGAGCGGTCATACCTCTCTTTACCCGTGGCAAAATATCCTCCTATCTAATTCCATAAGGTAAAAGCCTTTTTATCCGAACCTTATCACTAGAGCTTACCGGTATTGTTTCATCATAAAGGCGCTTAGCCCGTTTTGCCTTTCGACGGCGCAAATGGCTTTTCCCACCCTTAGTCCGCATAATTTTGCCGCTGCCAGTAATATGGAAGCGGCTCTGCACTCCTTTATGGGTTTTGATTTTCGGCATCCTAGGCTTCCTTTACCCTTCCCTTATTTAGTTTTTTGAGTGGTTACCGGTGATAAGATCATAATCATTCTCTTGCCATCCATTGATGGTTGTCTCTCGAGAGAAGCCGCTTCTTTTAGTGATTCTGTCATCCTCTGCAGTAGCCTCAAGCCAATATCGGGGTGTGTGATTTCACGCCCTCGGAACATTACAGTCACCTTAACCTTGTCCCCACCATTCAGCAGTTTCCTTGCTAACCTGGTCTTAGCCTCAAAATCATGGTTATCTATCCTAGGTCGTAACCGGACCTCCCTCAAAAGCGAAACCTTCTGGCTCTTCCTAGCCTCGCGCTCTTTCTTAGCTTGCTCATACTTATACTTTCCATAGTCAAGAAGGCGACATACAGGAGGTACTGCGTTTGCCGCTACCTCAACAAGGTCGAGGTTTTGCTTCCTCGCTATTTCCCGTGCCTGGGCTAAGGGCATAACGCCTAACTGCTCTCCCTTCTCTCCCACGAGGCGAACCTCTTTAGCTATGATCCTCTCATTAACACGCAGCTTCTTAATTATGTCCTTATTTACCTCCTTCAAGCCCAGGTGTTTTACAGGCAAGAACTATAACATACTCGCTTAGAGTAATCAAATTATAACCTTAAATCCTTCACCTTATTGGCTATAGCTACCCTGACACTTCCCTTGAAGCTGTCAACGGATTGAGAAGCCGCTTGTTCACCACTGCGCAAACGCAGGGAAACGGTAGAAGCGGCTACCTCTTTGTCACCTACTATCAGCATATAGGGTATCTTATCCAATTGCGCTTGCCGAATTTTGAGGTTTACCCTTTCTGACCGAGCATCAACTTTTGTCCGCACCCCCTCGCTTCTAAGTTCAGCCTCCAGCTTATAAGTATAGTCCAGATGGCGGTCAGCCACCGGTATTATCATTACCTGGAGCGGGGCTAGCCATACCGGGAAGGCACCTCCATAATGCTCAATAAGCGAGGCAAGAAAGCGCTCCATACTACCCAGCACAGTACGGTGTACCATGGCTACCAGGTGCTCCTTGCCATCTTCCCCAATGTAGGTAACATTAAAGCGCTGAGGCAGGTTAAAATCAACTTGAATAGTAGGGCCCTGCCACCCTCTGCCTTGAGCATCCTCGAACTTAATATCTATTTTTGGACCGTAAAATACACCTTCTCCCGGGTCTATATTATAGTCAATCTTTAGCCGAGCCAGAGCTCGGCTCAAGGTCTCAGTAGCTTCCTCCCAAGCTTGTATAGTGCCAGCATATTTCTCAGGACGAGTAGAAAGTAACACTTGGTAGTTGGTAAAACCAAAGGTGTCTATCATAAAGCGAGCTAAATCTAATACCCCTACCACCTCATCTTCTAATTGGTCAAAACGGCAAAAAATATGGGCGTCATCCTGAGTAAAGCCCCTGACCCGGGACAGACCAAGCAATACCCCAGAGCGTTCATAACGATAAACAGTGCCCAGCTCAGCATAACGCAGTGGTAGCTCCCGATAACTGTGTTGCCTTGTTTTATAAATCAAGATATGCCCCAGGCAATTCATCGGTTTAATAATATAATCTTGCCCTTCTACCTCCATCGGGCTATATAAATAATCACGATAAAACTCCCAGTGACCGCTGGTTTTCCATAAGTCCAGTTTAGCAATATGAGGGGTGTATACGATATCATAGCCACGCTTAATATGCTCATCCTTCCAGAAGTCCTCAATAACACGGCGTATCACCGCCCCCTTGGGGTGCCAATGAACCAACCCAGAACCAGCCTCCTCGTGGATACTAAACAGGTCAAGCTCCGCGCCTAATTTCCTATGGTCACGCTTGATTGCTTCCTCGAGTTTTTTTAGATGCTCAGCTAAAGCCTCTTCGGTATCAAAAGCAACACCATATACCCGCTGTAACATAGGTTGGTGCTCATCGCCCCGCCAGTAGGCGCCAGCAATGCTAACCAGCTTAAAAGCCTTTATTTCCCCGGTAGAACTCACATGAGGTCCACGACACAAATCAACAAATGAACCTTGCCGATACAAACTGACCTTCTCATCTGGAATCTCATCAATTAACTCCAGCTTATAGGGCTGAGCAGCAAATATCTGTCGAGCCTCCTGCTTGGTTACTTCCTGTCTAACAAAAGGCACATTTGAAGCGATTATTTCACTCATCTTAGTCTCAATGAGTGGTAGGTCATCAGGAGCCAATGAGCGGGGTAAATCAAAGTCGTAGTAGAAGCCATTTTCAATAGCCGGCCCGATACCAAACTTGGCGTCAGGGAAGATAGACTGAACCGCCTCGGCTAAGACATGAGCCGCAGAATGTCGCATTATCCCCAGCTTTTCATCTTCAGTCATTTGCTGCCCTTTGTTAACAACCGTTGTTGGAACCCCTCCAATCTATTAAATGAAAACCTCCCACCCTGCTTGGGGACGAGAGGTTTTAACCATCCCCGTTACTGCTCTTCTTTAATAAAATCTATAAATTCGCCTATAAACAATATTCTAACTATGGTTTAACCCATTGCCTACAAACCATATTATACCAGCCACTAGCTATAAGTGCAATCTTTTAGATTGTGGGGCTCAGCGGTATAGTTAAGGGGCTCGGAGGCTGACACCTGGTCTATCGGTTTCTACCGGCATAAGGATGTAACCATCTGTGTCTTGGTCTGGCTTAATCCCTGCCTTATCCAAGACTGCCTCCTCAACGTAAATAGGTACTTTGGCTCTTACTGCAATGCCGATGGCATCACTAGGGCGGGAGTCAATCTTCATCTCCGTCCAATTAACATTGAGAACGATGTTAGCGTAAAAAGTATGATTTTGAATGTCATTAATAATAATGGACTTGGCGCTTGCCCCCAGTCTATTCATAATGGAGAACAGCAAATCAGAGGTCAATGGCCGTGGTACACTGACTCCTTCAGTGATTACTGCTATGGCATTTGCCTCGGCAAAACCAATCGAAATGATAAGATAGCGTTCCCCGGCCTTCTCTTTCAAAACTACTATAGGGTGGGGATCAACCTCACTTATCCCCACAGTCTCAATGACCATCTCAACGAGAGTGGGCTCCTCAATGGCCTCTTGTTCGGTGAGGGCTCTTGCCTTACAGGCATAATCGTTGTTAGCCACTCGCTTTACCGCATTAGTAAGCCTGCCGGGTAGAAAAACAGATGCACCTATGAAGACAAGCACACCTATCAGACAACCTAGTAAGCACCATCTCACTCGACTTAGTCGCCCCATTTTCCCCCTCCTACGTTATTTATTGAAATTGAAATCAGGTTCAGAGAAAATGCAACTCTAGCAGTACGTAGTCTTGGTTAATGATTAGTTAAGCTGTGCATCAAACAGCAAGGGTGGATAAGTGCTTTATCCTTTTGAGCATATTAGGGTGACTGCTAAAAAGCTCCATCAGTTTACCAGTGGTGCTCAGCTGCACTTCCTTTTGACGAAGTTCCATAAGTTCGTCATGGTCGATAGTGCCACTCATATCCCGGTCAATTTGGGATAGCTCCCTTATCTCACGCCACGCCCGGGAGGGGTCGTTGAGAAAGAAGGCCTTGACTCCCTCAACCCGTTTGAGTTCCTCGCTGTGTCTCAAGCGCGCATTCCCATAGACGAGCTTATATAACGCTGAGGCTAGGTGATGCGGCATATTTCCCAACCGAACACTCCCCAGGTCGGCATAGTACTCACGTATTCTAGAGCCATAGAGCACTAGGAGATTGGTTATAAAGTAAAGGAGGAAAGCGCCGAGTCCGATTAGGGCTGCGTAACCACCCCCCTGCCTGCGGCCACCGAAAGCCCCTCCCCACATCATACCCCAGGCAATCCAGAACATTATAAGCGGGATGCCCGAAAGTAAGGTGATGATTACCATGTCACGGTGTTTAATGTGAGATATCTCGTGCCCCAGAACAGCCCTAAGTTCGCCCTTGCTCAGTAGATTCAGGATGCCCCGCGTAACACAGACTCGCCCATCCCGCTGCGTTCGACCGAAGGCAAAGGCATTTGGTATAGATAACTGTGAGATGCCAACTTTAGGCTTAGGAACATGCGCCTTCTCGGCAAGTTCGGCCACCATCCGGTGCAGCTCCGGCGCTTCTTTTTCCGAAACCCACCTTATCTTCATCGTCCGGCCAACTATAGAAGGGCTGATCAGATACTGGATACCGAGGAAGACGAAGGCCAGGATAATGTACAATACAGCACTCCCAGCTCCCATCCAAGTACCGACACCAGTGATTACACCATAGAGAATGCCAAAGAGAAGTGCGATTAACAAGAACATCCTGGTTTGAATCTGCATACATCCTCCCCTTGCCAATGGTGGTTTTCAACTTCACCTACTTGGCGTAGCTGAATCACTGAACCCATACCATCATTAAACACTGAGGGGAACCGTTGGAGGTCTCGGTTCTAGACAGAGTGGTGGGCGATAGTGGACTTGAACCACTGACCTCTGCGATGTCAACGCAGTGCTCTAACCAACTGAGCTAACCGCCCACTAATACAATAATTCTACTGGATGCCTCCCCAGCCGTCAAGCTGGTAAGGCAGTCCAGAATGCTGAGTCGAGAAACTTATCCGCAGGAGATGAAAGGCTCAAATCTTCAAGGGATGCGCCAATTCGTCCATTTGCCTTTATCTACCTCCCCGTTGTAGGCTAGCTTAGGTGTTATTCCCCTGGCTATGGCAGCCGCCATTACAGCCTTGGTTATATCGCCAGGTATAAAGGGAATAGCCCCCATGCCGAGGAGGGTGGTAAAGGTTACCGGCTCTCCCGTTACCGACCTGACCCATAGTCCAAGCTGAAGGAGCCCCGGAACATAAATTAGGACAAAGTTGGCAAAGAGCATGAGCGCTAGCATGCTCAGGAAGCTTCTTGACCTAATATAGGTATCTGTGAAGTAACCTAAGAAAAGGGCGGCCAAGATAAAACCGATTACGTATCCACCGGTTGGCCCGGCAAGGTGACCCAGGCCGCCAGACCAGCCTGAAAACCAGGAAAGCCCGGCGGCACCGACACCAGCATAGATAGCCAGACTTATGCCTCCCCACCATCTTCCCAAGAGAACACCGGCGAGGAGAACGGCAAAGGTTTGCCCTGTCACTGGTACTGGACTCCATGGAAGCAGGATTCTAGTCTGAGCCAAAAGTCCAGTAAGGCCAGCAACGCCAATAGCTAGGGCTAACTTCTTCGGTACACTAAGCTCATATCTCCATCGGAAGACATCATATTTAGTTCGGTCAGTTCTGGCTACTATTTGCATATTTACAGCTTTTGCCTAAATCCCGAATTCTTAGCCCGCTTGGCGTTATTTCCTTGGCTTCCCACTACCTATGATGGCAATCTCTATGTTGTTACCACAGTGAGGGCAGGTTATATTAAGGGTGATAGGCTGGTTCATTAGTCGTTCAACAACTGCTGTAACTACTGAGTCGATATTATCTAAACGCTGGTCTAATATATCCAGACGCCGTTTAATATTTTCGATATCCAGCACTTGTTCCTGACTCACTACGCCGGGTTTATTTTTCTCTGCCAAAACTGTATCCTCCGGGTAATTATAAACCAGACTAATTATAGGTGACAGGTGGTGCTATGTCAAAGATTAAAGATGAGTCTGTAATATTGATTTATATCAACGAGGTAGCGTATACTAATTTGAAAGTAATAAAATAACCTGTCCCACATTAAACATAAAGGAGGTATCCCAATGCCTGAGGAAGTAATCGGAAAGGTGACTGACTTCTTTGCCAGACCCATTGTAGCCGGCATTGAGCTAACGGCAACCGTGAAACTGGGTGACAAAATCCATATCAAGGGACACACTACTGATATGGAACTCAGTGTTGACTCAATGCAGATTAACAATGTGGATGTTAAGCAGGCTAAAGCTGGAGACTCTGTTGGGATTAAAGTCAGTGAGCGGGTGAGGGGGGGAGATATAGTCTATAAGGTTACTGACTGAGGAAAATCTTAGATTCGGCTAAAGTTATCAACAGTAATAATGACAGTTGAGGCACCGATTGAGCGTCAGGTGAGATGCTCAAGAGTATAATTAGCCTATACTTTTGAGTAAGTTAGCCATTTCGATAGCATTCTCCGCAGCTTGAAAGCCTTGATTGCCCATTTTAGTTCCTGCCCGCTCAATAGCCTGCTCTAGGGTATCAGCAGTGATTATGCCATAGATAACCGGTAGCCCAGTGTCTAGACCTACTTTAGCAATGCCCTTACTTACTTCGGTGGCAATATATTCGAAGTGGGGCGTTCCGCCACGAACCACAGCGCCAAGGCAGATAACTGCATCATACCTCTTGGATTGGGCTAGTTTCTTGGCTATTAACGGAATTTCAAATGAGCCAGGTACCCAAGTAATGTCTATATCCGCTTGGTTAACACCATGGCGAAGCAGAGCATCTTGTGCTCCCTCAAGTAGTTTCTTAGTAATAAACTCGTTAAAACGGGAGATAACCAGCCCAAACTTTAGTCCTTTCCCCAGTAACATACCCTCAAAACGCTTGTTCATTAACCTCTCCTTATTATGAAGTTTTTCAGTGGCCTTTATCGTTGGCTCTCAGTGTTTCTAAGTGATGGCCTAATTTTTTCTGTTTTGTCTCCAAGTAATGACGGTTATACGGGTTGGGAGGGGCGATAATGGGGACCGTTTCCACTACTTTTAGCCCGTAAGCTTCTAAACCTATTACCTTCTTGGGATTGTTGGTGAGCAATCGAATCTGGTGTAAACCCAACTCAGCCAAAATTTGGGCACCTATGCCATAATCCCGCAGATCTGGAGCAAATCCCAAAGACAAATTAGCCTCCACAGTGTCTAGCCCCTTATCTTGAAGGGCATAAGCACGAATCTTATTATGGAAGCCAATGCCTCGTCCCTCCTGCCTCATATACAGGAAAACACCTCGCCCTTCATCAGCAATGGATTGCATGGCTAAAGCAATCTGCTCACCACAATCACAACGAAAGCTACTAAATACATCCCCAGTAACACATTCACTATGAACTCGGACTAACACCGGCTCATTAGTAGAGATATCTCCCCTCACTAAAGCTAGGTGTTCATCAGGGTCTATATCACTTTTATAGGCGATAGCTACAAACTCGCCATATTTGGTCGGTAACTTAGCCTCAGCTACTCGGTGCACTAATCTTTCATGACGATGGCGATAGGTAATAAGGTCAGCCACAGTTATAATCTTAATCCCATGCTGCTCTGACATTACCTCAAGTTGGGGTAACCGTGCCATAGAGCCATCTTGGTTCAAAATTTCACAGATAACCCCTGCTGGGTAAAAGCCAGCTAGTCTGGCTAAATCAACTATAGCCTCGGTATGCCCTACCCGCACTAGGACGCCACCCTCTCTAGCCCGCAAGGGAAATATATGCCCCGGTTGGGCTAAGTCCTCAGCCTTGGTTGCAGGGTCAATTACTGCCTTTATTGTCTCGGCTCTATCTGCGGCTGAAATACCTGTGCTCACCCTATGCTTAGCCTCAACGGATACAGTAAAGGCAGTGGAAAATTTTGAGGTATTCTCTCTCACCATCAAAGGAATTCTTAATTCATTTAATCGCTTACCTATAATAGGCAAGCAAATCAATCCCCTGGCATGCAGGGTCATAAAGTTGATAGCTTCAGCAGTAACCTTCTCAGCAGCTAGGGCTAGGTCACCCTCGTTCTCTCTATCCTTATCATCAACAATGATAATAAACTTGCCTGCCTTTATATCCTCAATAGCCTCACGAATACTTGATATGCCCATGTTACCCCAATTGAAAACAAATTAGATTAACCTACTAAAAAACCGTGCTCCTGTAAGAAATCAACGGTTATACCAGGGGTGTGAGCCTGGCTAAGTCGTTCTAGATATTTGGCAATAATATCTACCTCTAGATTAACCAGGTCGCCCACCTGCTTGCTACCTAGGGTGGTGTGTTTCCGGGTATAATCAACAATAGAAACCAGAAATGAGCTGACATCATAATCAACAATAGTTAAACTAACCCCGTCAACAGCGATAAAACCTTGCCTCACTATATAGCGCATTGCTTCGGGAGGGGCTTCAAGTCTAATGAGCATTGCCTCGCCTTCCCAGATAACCGAGGTTACCCTTCCCATATCATCTATATGCCCCTGAACTAAATGCCCGCCTAACTGTTTTTCCGGAGTTAGAGGCCGTTCCAGGTTAACTTCATCCCCGGCACAAAGTAGCCCAAGGTTAGTCCGCCTCAGTGTCTCCGGCATTATGTCAACAGAGAACGAGTTACTATTAAAATTGGTTATTGTCAGGCATACCCCATTAACGGCAATACTCCCTCCCAGTTCCATTCCTTGGAGGACTTGGCTAGCGGTAATAACAAGGTTTCTAGGTTGAGCTGAAGTAACTCTACCTATCGCTTCTACAATCCCGGTAAACATTCTCACTCCTGCTTTTGAGGTTTTGCCGAAACATATCCGCTGACCATCAAATCTTCGCCAAGCTTTTCAACACTAACCCGCTCTAATTTAAGTGAGTCTACCACTTTATCAACCCCTTTACCACCAACCGCCGTCTTTGCCTCCTTGCCACCAATAATAATAGGGGCAATAAAAGCAATAACCTTATCTACAAGCCCACCGTCAAACAGAGAACCGATAAGAATCCCACCCCCCTCAACTAAAACACTGGTAATTTCCCGCTCGCCCAATGCTTTTAGCAACTTCCTCAAATCTACCAGCCCTCCTTCTGAGGGCAATTCTAATAATTCAGCCCCAGCCTGAGCAAAAGCTTTTTTCTCCTCCGGTTTGACAAATCTAGCCAATGCCAGCAGTGTCTTACCTGGTTCACTAAATACCCGGGCAGTTAATGGCGTACGCCCTTTACTATCCACGATTACACGAAGCGGTTGCACCCTCGCTGTTCCTCCTCTCCCACCACAACTCCTAGCTGTAAGGTGAGGGTCATCAACCAGAACGGTATTTATGCCTGCCATAACAGCATCAGTGGTATAACGCAGGTTATGAACCTGTTTCCTAGCTGCCTGACAGCTAATCCACTTAGAATCGCCACTGTTAGTGGCAATCTTCCCATCCAGGCTTATAGCAAATTTTGCTGTAATGAAGGGCATGCCTGTGGTAATGAATTTAGTATAAGCCTCGTTAATCTGTTTAGCCTCCGCCTCATGCTCACCCACATATGTCCTAATGCCTTTTCCCTCCAATTCCTCTTTGCCTCGTCCTGAAACTAGAGGGTTAGGGTCGAGCATAGCCAGATGAACCTCAGTGATGCCAGCAGTAATGATTGCCTGAGTACATGGAGGGGTTCGACCATGATAGCAGCATGGTTCCAAGGTAACATACATCACGCTGCTTTGGGCTCGTTCACCTGCCTGCTTTAGGGCTACTACTTCGGCATGAGGGGAATCTGGTGGTTGGGTATAGCCTTGTCCCACAACCTTGTCATTCTTAACTATTACTGCCCCGACCGCCGGGTTAGGACTAACCTGCCCCAGGGCTAATCTAGCCAGGGAGAGTGCCGGCTCCATATAGTCCATATTACCCTCATTCTAGCATCTCCTTCCAAAAAAGTGCAACCTTGGTCGGCACTAGAAGGATAAGCGGCGATAGGGTATAATTAAACCGCTGAAAAGCTTCAAGGACTTTTCCCGCAATCTTAATTGAGACTAAATCTGGAAAAGGAAGTAGCTTAATAAATGAGAGCCTTTCTCCGTGAAATTCTAGCCATTATCATAGTGGCTGTAGTAATCTTCATCCTGTTACAAACCACAATCCAAAGTTTTGAAGTCTACGGCGATTGTATGGAGCCTAATTTTGAGGAAGGGCAACGACTAATAATTAACAAAGCTGTTTATCGCTTCCGTGAGCCTCAAAGGGGTGAGGTGATTATCCTTCACCCACCCCCATCTACTCACCAGAGTACTCCCTTCATCAAGCGCATCATCGCTGTACCCGGCGATACTATAGAGATAGAAGAGGGAGTGGTATATGTTAACAGCTCACCATTAGACGAACCCTATATTAAAGAACCTCCAAGCTATACTATTAAGCGGCAAAAAATCCCTGACAACGAATATTTTGTCCTTGGAGACAACCGCAATGTTGCCTATGATTCCCATAGATGGGGAACATTGCCACGCCAAAACATAATTGGCAAAGCCTGGTTATCAATCTGGCCACCAAGTGAATGGGGGCTTGTTGCTCACTACCCCTTACAAGAGCAACTACCTTCTACCAAACTCCTTCCCCAATTGCCCTAAGCTGAGACGAATCATGGTCGGTCTGCCATGGGGACAGGTGTGAGGAATAGCTACTTGCTCCAGTTGCCGCACCAGTTCACGCATTTCATCATCAGTTAATACCTGCCCAGCCTTCACCGCACTGTGGCAAGCAATGGATATAGCTATCTTTTCCACCCAGTCACCTTTATCCCCGCCCGAATCTAATAACCCCCTTACCATTTCTGCCCAGTCTTTGTTAGAAAGCAAAGCTGGCACAGCCCGGACTAGAAAGGTTCTTTCTCCAAAAGGCTCAATAGAGAAACCAAATTCAGCCAGGTTTTCACAGTGAGATTTCAGAACTTCCTCTTGTTTGGGATTAACCTCAAATGTTACCGGCTCAAGCAGCCCTTGAACCTCTATTTCTTGCCGTAACCTCTGGTCTTTAATCTTTTCAAAAAGGATACGCTCATGGGCAGCATGCTGGTCGATAAGATACAACCCATCAGGTCCCTCAGCTATAATATAGCTACTCAAGAGCTGACCTAATATCCGTAGAGCAGGTAGAGTTACCGCCGGGGTCGGAGGAGCCACTGATAGTGAAGGGGTAAGACCGCTATCACTTCCGATTGATACCGGTAATCCCTGCCTTGGTACTGAAGGTGCTCCATATATGGTGGCTACCTCCTCAATTTTAGGCACTGGCATTAGTTTGATTAAAGCCTGTCGGACTGCCTTCTGGACAGCGCTAAAAACGGCGTGTTCATTTTGAAATTTCACTTCAGTTTTAGTGGGGTGGATATTAACATCCACCTCGTTGGGGGAGAGTGAAATGTTAATAACGGCGACAGGGTGTTTTCCCTGCATCAAAAGCCCGTGATAAGCCTCCTCCACCGCCCAAGCTAACAAACGGCTGTTTGTCCAGCGGCGATTGACAAAGAGGCTGAGGTAATCTCGATTGGAACGGCTTATTGCCGGCGAGCCTACCATACCCGTTACCAAGGGTGATGAAACTGCTGTCCCGCTTTCCCATCCCTTATCCTTAATCTCCAGTATATTCTGGGCTACCTCTAAGCCATAAACCTCAATTATGCTATCTATTAGCTGGCCACTGCCCGGTGTTCTTAGCGTCGCCCTGCCATCAATGAACAGGGCAAACTTAACCTCAGGGAAGGCAAGAGCATACCGGCTTACTATATTAGCTATATGGCTATTTTCTGTAGCCAGCGACTTGAGAAATTTTAGTCTTGCCGGCACCTTGCGGAAGAGATTCTTAACTGTAACCGTAGTCCCCTGAGAGCGCCCTTGACTTTCTCGGTTAACCACCGCTCCATCTCTCAAACTGAGGTAAGTGCCTACTGGCTCGTCGGCAGCACGGGTAACAATGTCTACTTGAGCTACAGCGGCTATACTGGGTAGTGCCTCACCACGAAAGCCAAGGCTCAAAATAGACTCCAAATCGTCTAGACTGCCTATCTTGCTGGTAGCATACCTATCAAAGGCAAGCTCTGCCTCTCCTGATGGAATCCCCGCCCCGTTATCCATTACCCTTATCAGGCTTACCCCACCACCCCTAACCTCAATAGAAATCTGGCTGGCGCCAGCATCCAGTGAATTCTCCACCAGCTCCTTTACCACTGATGCCGGTCTCTCCACCACCTCCCCAGCGGCAATCCGGGATACTATCTCTTGGTCTAAAACTCTAATCGGCATATCTTGAACTAATTATACACGGTTTCGTGTAAAATGTCAATAGGTTTATTCTACCTTCTCCAGATGGGCGAAGCTTAAAAGGAGCTTTTTTATTCCTGCCCTGCTAAAGACAATCACTACCTCACTATCATCCTTTACCGGCTGGCAGCTTACCACCACCCCATCACCAAACTGGGCATGGTGGACATGGTCGCCAGCCTTCAATTCTTGAGTAGTTAAGCTGGGAGCTGAAGGCTTATCCCAGGAATACATAGCCGTAGCTATTTGGCTCTCTTCCCCCTGCCACAAACCACCACTTGAAATCAGGTGCTGGGGTATATCGCTTAAGAAACGCGATGGTTTATTTACTGTGCTGCTCCCCATCAGGCTGCGGCGGAAGGCATGAACCAGATACACCCTCTGCTTGGCTCTGGTTATACCTACATAGCACAGCCGCCGCTCCTCTTCCATCTGGGCTGGGTCATCAAACGACTTAAAATGGGGTAGGATTCCATCTTCCACGCCAACGATAAACACCACCGGGAACTCCAGCCCCTTCGCCTGGTGCAGGGTAATCAGGGTTACCGCATCCACACTCTCGTCAAGCCCATCCACATCAGATACCAGGGTTACCCCCTCGAGAAAGGTAGATAAGCCTTCGGGGGGTTTCAAATCGCGATATTGCTGGGCTACAGTGCGGAGCTCTAGGATATTGTCCCAGCGCTCCTCTCCATCAGGTTGACCTAATATATATTCCTTATAACCAGAGCGCTCCACAACCAAATCAAGTAAATCAACTAGGTTGAGTTCCCGACTATGGCCAATGAATCCTTCCATCAAGTTTAGAAAGCTAACTAATGCCCTGGCGATGTGAGGGCTAAACGGAGGCTCCTTATCACTTTTTGGCTCACTTATAGAGTGTAATGCCTCATATTGAGATATGCCCATTGACTTTGCCCAGCTAGATAGCTGACTCAGGCTCCGCTGGCCAATACCACGCTGAGGGACATTGATTATTCGGAGCAGGCTAACACTATCAGAAGGGTTCTGGATAAGCCTGAGGTAGGCAATAATATCCTTAATCTCTCGTCTCTCATAGAAGCGGGTGCCAGCCACTAGCTTATAGGGTGTCCCATAGCGAACAAAAGCTTCCTCAAGGACCCTTGACTGGGCATTAGTTCGATACATTACAGCACAGTCGCCCGGGCTAGCCTTCCCCCGGTCTACCAGGTGCTCTATCTCATTAACCACAAATTGAGCTTCCTCTTGCTCGGTATAGGTCTCAACAACCGTAGTTAGTTCCCCCAGTTCATTATCCGTCCATAGGTCCTTGGGTTTACGCTGTTGATTGGCTGAGATTAGGCAGAACGCCGTTTCCAAAATCTTTTTAGTTGAGCGATAATTCTGCTCGAGCAACACCAATTTAGCCTCAGGGTAATCCTTCTCAAAGCTGAGGATATTGCGCAGGTCAGCAAACCGCCAAGAGTAGATTGACTGGTCAGGGTCGCCGACAACACATATATTGCGATACTTCTCGCCCAGTTGCTTTATTAGTTCATACTGAACCAGGTTAGTATCCTGAAACTCATCTACCTGAACATGCTGGTATCTCATCTGGTATTCAGATAAGGTCTCAGGGCTGTTTTTAAATAGCTGCACCGCTTTCATTAATAAATCATCAAAGTCCAGGGCGTTACTCTGGGTTAATAGCTGCTGATAGCGCTCATAGACCCGGCTGACTACCTCATCAAAATAGCTACGGCTACGCTGAATATAGTCTTTCGGGGTTAGCACCCGAGTCTTAGCCGCAGTAATGGCTGAGGCTATAGCCCGAGGGGCGTATTGCTTGGGGTCAAAACCTACCTCCCCAATACTACGCTTTATTAAGCTTATTTGGTCTTCTTCATCATAGATTACAAACCTGGAGTCAATGCCTATTCCCTTGCCATCCCTACGCAGGATGCGAGCACAAATAGCGTGAAAGGTGCCTAGGGTTAAATCCTTTACCCGACCGCCGACGAGATGGTAAAGTCTTTCCTTCATTTCCCTGGCGGCTTTATTAGTGAAGGTAACCGCTATAATTCGGTGTGGGTTTACGCCACAAACCTTAATAAGATAGGCGACACGGTGGGTGATAACCCTGGTTTTGCCACTGCCCGGACCGGCTAAAATGAGCACCGGACCACTAATAGCCTCTACGGCTTCCCTTTGGGCTGGATTAAGTTCAGCCAAAATATCCATATTACAACTCATTATACCATTGACGCAGGTTGGTTCAAAGGAGCATTTATAACAATGTAAGGTAACAAAGTATTGACATGCAGAAGGGAAAGGCGGTATAATATATGTAAATATGCGCATATATGCTTATAATTTGAGAGGAAGCCATGCGGGACTTAATTAAGGCACTAAAGGCACTCTCCGATGAGACGAGGCTCAGGATTCTAAACCTGCTCTTGGAGAGGGGATGTTGTGTCTGCGAAGTGATGCAGGCACTTGGTATCTCACAGACCCGAGCCTCTCGCAACCTGAGTGCCCTTTACGATGCCGGTCTTCTCAAGCTAAGAAAAGAGGGACGCTGGTCGTTATACTCCATAGATAAAGAGGCGATGGAAGAATATTATTCTGACCTCGTTGACGCGGCGAGAAAGGCGCTGGAAGGCAATAAGGCGGTGGAAGCGGACAGAGAGAAACTAAAACACGCCGCACGAATAGGTCCTGGATGTAGGTAAAATCGTTGATAGAGATAAGGCATTATTGAATTATTGATGGAAAAGGCTAAACCATGTAGTGCGTGTCGGGTCCAGAGTACCGAGACAATAAAACAGAAAGGAGGTAAATAAAATGCAGGGAAACCCCAGATTTATTATGTGCAATTGCACAGGTGAGTGCCCAGGGTTCAAAGATATGAACTTCTGGAGGCTCCTGAATTATGTGCGGAACGAGTTGGAATCGGAATATGCCATTATCCATCCGCAACTTTGTGTTGATGATGGAGACCGTTTCTGGGAAGAAATCTTAAAGCCTGGGCCCATGTATGTAGTTGGTGGTTGTGACCCGAGGATGCAGAAGAAAATGTTCCGCACTGCGTTCGAGAAAAAAGGCATTGACTTTGATAAACAGGTAATCCCTCTTGATCTTCGTAGTATGAGCACGGAGGAGGCACTGAAGAAAGTGAAGGATGCCTTTGAAGGCTTGAGCAAAACAAAGTGAAAGCGGGGTAAAAATGAGCATACAGGAAATACCTAGGGGAAAAATTCCCTGGTACCCAACCATTGATTATGAGAAGTGCACCGGTGACATGGAATGCTACAATTTCTGTAAAAATGATGTTTTTATCTGGGACGAAGCTGAAGATAGGCCAATTGTAAAAAATCCTTATAACTGTGTTTTGGGGTGTAGCACCTGCGCCAAACTTTGCCCGGCTGAGGCAATTTCTTTTATAAGCATTGAGGAACTAAGGGAAACAATGAAGAAGCTAAGAGCCGAGGTTCAGACTTAATCGTAAAGTAAATTTGAGGCAAAGATGGAATGGAATGGGGTCGCTAGGTGGAAGTAAAGGAGGTATGTAATGCTTGAAATCAGAAGGACGGCTATCGCTCTTGATGAAAAAGAACTTCTCGAGCTGGAGAGAATTATCACTGACGGCAATGAAAAAGAGGCACTTAGATTCCTAAGGAAGATAGTCTATGAGAGGGTAGCCCGTTCTCAACGTCATTGTGAGGTGTTCTATGCTCGAGATTAGAAAGGCAGCTATTGCCTTTGATAAGGATGAGCTTCTTCAGCTGGAGCGAATCGTTACTGATGACGATAAGAGAGGAGCACTCATTTTCCTGAAAAAATCGGTTTATGACAAGATAACTCGTTCTCAACGAGGAAAGCTGAAATCTCATCTGGATACAGGAGGCGACGTGGTAGAAAGGTTCAGGACGGGGCATTAGCATTCAACATGTTTGGCCCATCAGACATGCCAAACAAATACCAACAAGCTGAGTATGAGTAACCAAGAGCCATGAATTGCAGCCGGCGTAGGGTGCCAACCGGTAAAACTTTGCCTGCCACTATACATTGAGGAGGTGGAAAATGGATATCAAGATTCTCGGTCCTGGATGTTTCAGGTGTCACCAGTTAGAAAAGACCACTAGGGAGGTAGTGAAGGAACTTGGTATTGACGCCAGTATAGAAGAAGTCAAGGACATCAACGAGATTATAGCCTACCGTATCTTATACACACCTGGGCTGGTGTTGAATGGGCAGTTGGTCTGTTCCGGGCGAATGCCCACCAAAGAAGAGGTAGCCCAATTCATCACTGCCGCCTTAGATGAGAAGGAAAAATCTACCAACTAGAAAATTTACAGGTGGCCGGATATGAGGTGCCCGTCCAATACTTTAAACTCATTAAGAAAGTGGGGAGATTTCATTGAAAATAATGGGTTTCTTTCAGAAATACTTGGTGGTATCGGTAGCGCTATCCCTGTGTCTTTTACTAATAGTAAGCTGTACAACACCGCCTGCAACAATCCCAGAAAGCAACGGCGAAGAGCTAATAACTTACCAAATGGAGATAGACTTACTTGGCACCAAACACGAAGCTGCCATTAATAGTCAGGGAAAGATAGAGTCAAGCGCTCAAGCCACCTCTGCCGAGGGCACAATTAGTCTATACATAGACAAGGACACCATAATTCTAGACAAAGACGGGGAGCTTATCCAGCTCATCCAGGCAACAATTGACCCAAACCCACCACCCCCACCAGAAGATGCCAACAAAGTCGGACCAGTCTATGATTTGGCACCCCAAGGAGCCACCTTTAATCCGCCAATCAAGCTCACTCTCACTTATGATCCCAAAGAGCTACCGGAAGGATTGACGGAGAAAGACGTTTATATCGCCTGTTATGAAGATGGCAAGTGGGAAATGTTACGCTATAAACAAGTAGATACCGAGAGACATGAAGTAACCACTCGGATTGACCACTTCGCCAGATATGCCGTTTTAATACCGAGCAAAGAAAGCACTCCAATACCCGCACCTGAACCAGGAACGACCTCAGTGGTGGACCGGGTAGACGTGGTCTATTTTCACCGGACCAACCGCTGTCGTTCTTGTATCTATGCTGAGACAGGAATACGCTATACTCTGGAAACTTACTTCCAGAAGGAACTGAGCAGCGGCAAGCTCACTTTCAAGTCAGTCGATGTGCAGGACGCTAGCAACGCTGCCATCGTTAAGAAGTATGGCGCTTACACTTCTCAGCTTTTCATCAATACCGTGATAGGTGACACTGAGCGTATTGAAGACGTGACTGAGATTTGGCTGTTCATCGGAAATGACGAAGCCTTTTGCCATGTAGTTAGAACTAAGATTGCCAAAGCGCTTGAAGGTGCTGGTTGATGGATTTCGGCGGTCTTATTTTCGGCTCTTCTGGCATCCTTGGTGCTCCTGTATTGGCGGCTTTTTCTTTGGGCCTGATCGCTGCTATAAGTCCGTGTCCCTTAGCCACCAACATTGCAGCAATAGCTTACATCAGCCAGAGAGTTGCCGACCACAGGTATGCAGTTACCACCAGTGCACTTTACACCTTAGGGCGAATGTTAGCCTACTCTGTACTCGGTGCTTTAATTATTAAGGCTGGGCTTGAAGTTCCGGGAGTAGCCTCGCTGCTCCAGAGCACTGGGGAGAGAGTCTTGGGACCGATCTTAATTGCCGTCGGTGCTATTCTATTGAACATACATCGGCTTCGCTTTGGTACCGGCAATGCCAAGTTATCTTCCATAGGTGAAAGAGTAAGTCGTTGGGGAATGGTGGGGGGGTTCTTAATGGGAATTCTCTTCGCCTTAGCCTTTTGTCCCTATAGCGCTATCTTATACTTTGGAGTCTTAATCCCGCTAGCCTTTAAAGCCACCGGGGGCATAGCATTACCCGCAGTGTTTGCCATTGGCACCGGGCTTCCAGTATTGATATTTGGCATTTCGTTATCTTTTGGCGTCAGCCGAGTCTCTGGTTGGTTTAACGCACTAATCCGAGCCCAGAAGACCATTCGCATTGTCACCTCGCTGATATTGATCGGAATAGGAATTTACTACGTGGTGCTGTTGATACAGGCTTGAAAGGAGGCCTAAAATTGAACAGTAGCTCTAATCAAGCGACAGAAAAGGAAAGAAGGCTTGGGATTTGGGAGAAGTATCTTAGCCTGTGGGTAGCACTGTGCATCGGTGCTGGGATAGGGCTGGGGAAGACTTTCCCCCAATTCTCCACGGCACTAGGTGAACTAACCTTTGCCGGTGTGTCCATCCCGGTGGCTATCTGTCTATTCTTTATGATCTACCCCATAATGGTGCAAATAGACTTCGGCCGGGTGATAAAGGCAGGCAAAACCCCCAAGCCAGTTGCAGCCACACTTATCGCTAACTGGGCAATTAAGCCCTTTACCATGGCCTTCCTTGGCATGGTGTTTCTGACCG
>SOKA01000085.1 GCA_004376105.1 Dehalococcoidia bacterium | reverse complement strand
GAGAGATATGATTCAAAAGGCGCTTCATGCGGGCGGGCACCCCAGCCCTCCCTGAGCGATAGAGATTGCAAGGGAGGACTGGGAGGCCGACGGGAGTAAGACACCTGTGAGAAGGCAGTAGAAATGGTACGGCAGATTATAGCCAACCATAACTACAATCTGCCCCCTCCGATAAGACGTCGGGCACTCCCCGATTTATTACTTTCCCAGCCACTGGTCGATTACGTCCTGGTTCTGGCTAATCCAGTCCGCGGCCACGGCCGGTATCTCCTCTTCGTCCACGTCCACCCGTAGCATCAGGGCATTGGCATCCGCCTCGCCCAACACCATGCGATGCATCAGGTAATAGACATCGGGCGCCGTCTCCTTCAGTCTGCTAGCCACTACCGTGCGGATGGAGTATGCGGGATGGCCGCACCTAACAGGCACCACTTCCTCCCCCTGGAAACTGCCCTCATAGTAGGGGTCAGGAAACTCGAGCTTCACCAGGTCTACAGCTTCAAGGATCCAGTGGGGCCACCAGATGTACATCAGGAGGGGGTCTCCTTTCTTGTCAGCGGCGATCATCCGGGCCATCATGATTGCCTCAGTCTGGTTGCTGCGCCACATGGGCAGATCATACCCCAAGATGATAGAGCGATCCATGGGGTCATCTACCCAGCCGGGGGAACCGCCCACCAGCTCACCCAGGCCTGGTTTCTCGGGGTTTTCAAAGAGCTTCCAGTACCCCTTACCCCCTTTATCCACATCCTTCAAGTCGAGAATGGACTTAAGGCCTGGGGCTATAGGTTCAATGCCCCTGGCGGGGTCACCTTCAACCACGAACCTTGGCATAACCCAGCCAGCACCACCGGGGAATATCTCTGCGCCCAATTCGAGATACCCATCGTCTATGAAGGGCTGAATCTCAGCCTGGCGGCCAGGGAGCCAGATTTCTACCGCTACATCTGCCTCTCCTTTGGTTATCGCAGGCCAACCGAGCGAAGCCGCCAGCTGTACCCGGTCTGTGGGGTAACCAAGCTGCTGGGTGAGCACCTGCGCTAGAATTTCAGTCTCGATAAGGTTGGATGTCCAGTCGCTCTCCACGAGGACGATAGTGGGCTTTTCCTCTGGGGCTGCTGGCGCACAACCATTAAGTAAAACAGGCGATACTGCCAGCGCCAATACTAAGAAAACTAACCATATTTTATTCTTCATTAATTTGCCTCCTTACGGAATTGGATTCCCTAAAGTCATTTGTAATGGGCATCACCTCCTTTTATGCATGAAATTAGCCCCGGCTACCCCGGGCGCCGTACCACGGGTTGCCCAATCTTGCCCAGGGCCTGGGTAAGGCGGTCAAGGATTATGGCGATAGCCAGGATGGCCAACCCAGCCTCAAAGCCCATGCCTATCCTGACCCTATCCAGGGCAAAGAGCACGCTATATCCCAGGCCACCAGCACCGATAAAGGCAGCGATGACTATCATGGAGACGGCCATCATAGTAGACTGGTTGATTCCAGCCATGATGGTCTTTAGGGCCATAGGCATTTCCACTTTTATCAGCAGTTGCCAGTTGGAGGCGCCAAAGGCTCGGGCGGCCTCCTTGGCCTCCACAGGGACCTGGCGTAGCCCAAGGTTGGTGAGACGGATGGCTGGTGGTATGGCAAAGATCAAGGTAGCGGCGATAGCCGGCACCTTGCCCACCCCCAGGAGCATCACCGCCGGGATGAGGTAGACCATGGCGGGGATGGTCTGCATCGCATCCAGGATAGGCCGCAGAGCACCCTCAAACCGGTCACTCCGCGAGGCGATGATGCCAATGGGAATGGCGATGACGATGGTGAGGATCATGGCCGTGCTCACCAGGGCTATCGTGCTCATGGCCTCGGCCCACAGCCCCACAAACTGTATGACCAGGAGCCCGCCTCCTACCAGTAGTCCAGTACGAGTCGAGGCCAGTCTCCGCCCCAGAAGCCCCATGAGCACTACCCACACCAGCCAGGGGACCCAAAGGAGGAAACTTTCCATAGCCAGGAACACCTTGGTCAGGCCGAGCTTGATGGTCTCCAAAGCCGGGGAGAGATTGATGATGGCCCAGTCCACAACCACCTCTACGCCACCGCCTATGGGGGCCCGTGGGGTGCTCAGGTCAAACTGGCGGAGGATTACTGCTGCCACAACCAGGGCTGCCACCATGATGAAGATGCCATATCGGGCACGAACTCTCTGTATGATTGCTACCCCCCATCTAATCCGGGATTTCCCATTTTAAAATAGGGTAAGTACTCAGCGCCTCGAGCATTACCTCTCCCGAGTAGCTCGGTCGCCCGAATACATGGCGTGGATCAGCGCAAGTCTGGTGACCACCCCCTGCAGGCGTTGCTCTTCATCCAACACAGCCACCGGCACGTTCCCCTCGGCAACCAGATGCAGGCACTGCTCCACCGGGGTATCCGGGGAAGTAAAGGGAAACCCCTGTTGTGCCGCCTCCTCTGCCCTGGTTAACCCGTTCCGTGCTGCCACGATTGCTCGCTCCATGGTCACAATTCCCTTGAGCCTGCTGTCAGCATCGACTACAAAAGCCACCGTAACCCGGTTCACCCTCATCCCTTCTATGGCCACCTCAAGGCTTTGATCGCTGCCAACTAATACCGGGGGCTCCTCCATGATGCTTTCTGCCGCGACTACTTTCCCTCGGGGCACATCTTTTACGAATTCACTCACGTACTCATCGGCGGGGTGGGCTACTATCTCCTCAGCGGTGCCGACTTGCACTATTTCCCCGTCCCTCATAATGGCAATGCGGTCACCTAACTTCAGCGCTTCGATAAAGTCGTGAGTGATGAAGATCACCGTCTTCTTCACTACGGACCGCAGGTTGATGAATTCATCCTGCATCTGGCGGCGAATGAGCGGATCCAGGGCGCTGAAGGGCTCATCCATAAGAATGATCTCAGAGTCCACTGCCAAAGCCCGAGCCAATCCTACCCGCTGCTGCATTCCGCCACTGAGCTCGTATATCCGACTCTCTTCCCAGCCCTTCAATCCTACCAGCTCTAAGACCTGAGTGGCCTTTTCCTGTCTTTCCTCTTTGCTCTCTCCCCGAAGCTCCAGACCGAAGGCAACATTGCTAAGTACCGAAAGGTGAGGCAGCAGACCAAAGCTCTGAAACACCATGCTTAGCTTGTGGCGGCGGAGTTCTTTAAGTTCAGCGTCGCTCATCTGGGCGATGTCTGCCCCGTCAACGAGTACCCTGCCCCTGGTGGGTTCAATGAGGCGGTTAATGCAGCGGACAAGGGTTGATTTTCCACTTCCTGATAGCCCCATGACAACGAAGAGCTCGTTTTCACGAACCTCGAACGAGACATCCTTTACCGCTATGACATGTCCGGTCTGCTCTAGGATTTCTTGTTTGGTTGCACCATTGTCAACAACATTCAATACACTTTCAGGATGAGGTCCGAAGACCTTCCACAGATTTTGACACAAAACTTCCACTTTCTCTTCAGACATTTTGCTCCTATGAATATTATTTGTGGAGATAAGCCTGTGAGTGTGAACTTCTGGAGGTAACACTACCCCTTGGTCACACTAGGGAAAGGGAAACAGTAAGACGCTTAGGAAGCGGAATAAAAACTACGCGGTTTAGTCCCTACATTAATGTCAATATTAATAAGTGGACATTACCCCCTTAAAAACCTATTCTCAGCTGGTGGCCTGCGTCTAGCTCAGCCAGCTTGGTAAAAGTCAACAGAGTTTACTAAGGAAGAGGCGATGTGTCAAGGCCGCTGACGGCCACACCGGCCTAGTGACCAGTGGCGCTGACAATTGTTCTCGGCGGCCTACCGTTAATTTTTCTTGGGCATACCCTATGCGGGAAGTCCCAATAACGACAGTATATTGCTACATTAGCTTCAAAAAAGGGGAACAAAACTCTGGGCCATTTTCTGGGGCTTCATTAGAACAGGTGCTGCCTCAGGTTATTTACCACTTAGAGTTCTTCGACTTAGGCAAGTCGTCGCTCAGCTTTATGGAGCGGGTGATGGGATTCGAACCCACGACGTCTTGCTTGGGAAGCAAGCACTCTTCCGCTGAGTTACACCCGCCCGAATCGTATCTATTTTAGACCAAAAATCCTCCTTTGTAAAGGGGGGCAGCTTGCTTACTGATTTCCACCGCTTTAGCTCTTATTTCACCAATCCTTTCATCTTTGGTGTATTGGTCGCTAAGAGAGATGGTAACTCTCCTGCCAGTATCGTATTCGCCCGAGGTCTTAACCAACCACAGATGTCTACATTGATTGAAGCCCGATAAAATGCTAGACTGGGACGTGCACCTATGGGCTACACCATTACGGAAGAGAGTTTTGCCAGTCTGAATTCTTACTGGACTGATTCAAGGCACAACCTAAATTGGGGCTCTATATTCGTTTTTCCTGGTTGGTTACAGGTTTCGTGGCAGGTATTTGGCTCCGGAGCTGAATTATATTTGGGCGTGGTGCGGCAAAGAGAGAAAATCATCGGCATTGCCCCGCTCTTGGTTAAGGAGGAAACAGCTTCTATCATTGGTAGTGCTGATGTCTGTGATTATCTCGACTTTATTGTTGCTCCCGGAATGGGAAGAGATTTCTTTAGTGTCCTACTCGACGATTTGCGGCAGAAGGGTATTAATCACCTGGACTTGAGGCGTTTGCGGCCCGATTCCACAGTACTCACTGACCTGGTAGCTATAGCCAAGGAACGGAGGTATGATATTCGCTACCAATTGGTGGACGTTTCTTTAGAGCTGGAATTACCTTCTACCTGGGACGAATATCTGGCGAAGTTGACTGGAAAGCAACGACGTGAGGTGAGACGCAAACTGAGGAGATTATGGGAGGCGGGTAACGTAGATTACCACATTGTTGAGGATAGTGCGGCTGTTCATGACGCTATGGATACTTTTCTAAAACTGTTTTCGGAGAGCAGGGAAGACAAGGCAACCTTCATGACTGCCCAGATGGAATCGTTCTTCAGGTCGCTGGCAGATACTATGGCCGAGGCTGGACTGCTAAGGCTCGGCATTCTTGAGTTGGATACGCTGCCCACGGCTATAGTTATGTGCTTTGATTACAATGATTGCGTCTATCTCTATAATAGTGGCTACAATCCCCGTTACAGCGCCTTGAGCGTAGGACTACTTTGCAAAGTCCTCTGTATCAAAGATAGCATCCAGCGGGGTAGAAAGAGGTTTGACTTTCTGAAAGGTGGGGAACCGTACAAATATCACCTGGGCGGGAGAGAAATCCCCCTATACAGTTGCCACATAATAATCAAGTGAGCCCGACCCAAAAAGGTCTCACGTCAATCGGTACTAGGAAAGGAGAGAGCTCTTATGGCAGCCAGTCAACTGAGGATTGCCATGCTCAGTGTGCACAGCTGTCCTGTGGGAAATCTAGGGGCGAAAGATACTGGCGGCATGAGTGTCTACGTTCGAGAGATTGCTCGCGAACTGGGCAAGCAGGGGCTTTTAGTGGATATCTATACCCGTGTTCATGACCCAAAAGATGAGCAGATTTTAGAACTGGGTCAGAATGCTCGACTTATTCACCTTAGAGCCGGCGAGGATGAGGATATGCACAAGTTAGCCGTGTATTGCTATCTTCCCCACTTTGCCTGCAATTTAGAAAGTTTCAGGAAGCATAAAGACCTCCAGTATGATTTAGTGTTTACCCATTACTGGCTTTCGGGTTGGGTAGGGAATTCTCTACAACGCTGGTGGAATATTCCTCATGTCACAATGTTCCATACGCTAGGTGCCGTCAAGAATGCTATTGGCATCGGAGAAGACGAGCCTGAACTTCGTATTGAGACCGAAAGACACTTGGCTAGGAATTGCCACCACACTATTGCCACAACGGAGAAAGAAAAAGAGGCTCTCATTCTGCACTACGGCGCTTCACCGGAGAGAATTAGTGTAATCCCTTGTGGAGTGAATCTGGCTCTATTTCAGCCTATGGACAAACAGATGGCAAAGCGGCAGCTAGGCTTTGGTGACGATAAGATTATCCTGTTTGTAGGCAGGATTGAGCCATTAAAGGGCATAGACCAGCTACTAAGGGCTATGACATATCTGCAAAATAGTCAAGGGCTAAGACTGGTGATAATTGGTGGCGACAAACATAGCCAATATGAAATGGAACGACTACAGAAGCTGTCTCGGGAACTCCATATAGGGGGTTCAGTAACTTTCCGGGGTCTGATAAAGCACGAGGAATTACCCTATTTTTATAGTGCGGCCGATGTTTGTGTGATTCCCTCCTATTACGAAAGCTTCGGACTGGTAGCTCTGGAATCCATGGCTTGCGGCACGCCAGTAGTGGCTACTAATGTAGGCGACCTCAAAAGTATTATTCATCAAGGAGAGACGGGGTATGTGGTAATGGATAATGCTCCTCACCACCTTGCCGAAAAAATAGCTTTGCTCCTGTCAAAGCCAAGCCCCGATATGAAATCCGTCCTATCAATTCGGGAATCGGTAACCGGATTTAGCTGGTCAAATATCGCTCAGGCGATTATCAAGGAATGCAGACTGGTGCTGACCAATTATTTTGTCCAAGTGCACTAACCTATTGCCTTTTCGTACCACAAACTGCTTGTCCGGACCTTGAAACCAACAGACCGGTAAAGGGCACAAGCTGCTTGGTTCCTACTGTCCACGGTCAATTCAGCGACTTGAAGGCCTTTGCTCTTAAGATAGGACAATCCAGCCAATAGGACTCCTTTACCTACTCCCCTGCCTCGATAATCCGGACTCACTCCGAGCATAAAGATTTGTCCCTTCCTTTCGTCTGTAGCCGTTTCATAGCTTATCCTCGTCCAGCAATAGCCGACGATTTTATCTCCGTCGCAGGCTAGAATTACATCCTCCGGGCAACAATTAGCTAAACTAGTGTAGTAGATTATTTCTTCCACAGTGTTAGGATTGTATCCCCAGGTGCCAGCCAAGGAACGATTCTGAATCTGAGTCAGCTTGTCCTCTTCACCACGCTGGAGATGACGGTACTGCCAAGCCGCTCGGTCGATATCTTGCCAACGAACCTTAGCCATGTCTAGCCTTAATTGAAGGAAACGACGGACAAATCTAAAACCTAGCTTGGATAGCACACTCTTGGCAGCTACATTGTCCTGGGCTATGTTTACATGGGCTACTTTCACCCCTAATTCTTTGGCACGGTACGTGGCGTAACTATGGAGTTTTGTGGCTAAGCCCCGTCTACGATGGTCTGGGTGTATAAAGCAATTGAGAATAACCCGCCCGATGAGCAGCTCCGGTGCGACATCCACATAGCCGACTATGCTTCCTGCTGTTTCGACAACAAACAAGTCTTGCTCAGGGGAGTAATTTGGCCGATATAGGTTCTCACTGAGAACCTCTGGTGAAGGGCAACGTCCAGTCGGCTCTAGTTTTTCGGCTTCAATGATTAATTGAACGTACTTATTGAAATCTGTAGGCCGATAATTTCTAATGGTGTAAATAGAATTGCTCATTTGGGTGGTAATATCGTTATGCCATCATTGTATCAGCTTGATTAATGCGATACAATTTCTACCGGGTATCTCGAATCGAGGAGGGTCAGGTGTGATGACAAAGCAGGCTCAGGTGATGGTGATTACCCCGCACCCGGACGATGCGGAATTTGGTGTCGCTGGAACTGTAGCTCACTGGGTAGCTGAAGGCAAGAGCGTCATATACGTGGTGTGCACCAGTGGTGATAAAGGCACCAGCGATCCCAATATGAAGCCGGATGAAATGGCGAGAATCCGAAAGCAAGAACAACTGGCTGCTGCCAAGCTGTTGGGGGTGAGAGAGGTCATTTTCCTACACTATCCGGACCAGACTTTAGAAGATACGCCTGGGTTTAGGAAAGACCTCGTGCGCCTGATAAGGACGTACCGGCCTGAGACTGTGGTAACTGTTGACCCCTACCGTCGCTATGTTTGGCATCGAGACCACCGAATCACCGGCCAGGTTACATTAGATGCCATTTTCCCCTATGCCAGGGATTATCTTGCCTACCCCGATTTGCTGAAGGAAGGCCTTCAGCCTCATAAGGTCAAAGAGGTATTGCTCTGGGGCACAGAGGATGCCAATTATCGTTCTGATATCACAGATACCTTCGATATCAAGATGGCTGCCCTGCGCTGCCATGAAAGCCAGGTAGGAGATGACCTATCTCCTGAGCTGGAAGAATGGCTGAGACAGCGGGCTAAGGAGATGGCTGAGGGAGAGGATTTCGAACTGGCCGAGGCTTTCCACAGGGTAGAGATATGGTGGTAATTAGTCCCCTCTGCAGAGGAATGAGCTAAGATGAAAGCCAGAGTACGTCCCCGCAAAGGTTCGGGTCATGGGGTCGAGAGGAAAAGACAGCAAATTCATCCCTCTCCTTCTTCAATATTGTAGAATTGCCATGGCCGGGGTATATCTCAGTGTCATCTGACAATTCACAAAGTCTGATATCAGTCCCAAAAGTTACAGATGACCAAGAGGTCACTCCAAATGCGGATGCCTAGGAAAGTGCATACTCTCCATGAAGACCCGGCTAAAGTCCTTTAGATAGGAAAGCTCGAAGTATTCCACCTGCTCCGTCAGTCCCTGAATCTCTTCCCACTTCCCTCGATTTAGAAGACAGAGCTTCGCTCCCTGTCCTGCCGTATTACCCGCTGGCTTAATCTTGCTTAAGGGGAACTCGGGTAGCATTCCGATCCGAAGGACACTCTCTCTACTGACATAGCTTCCAAAAGCTCCTGCCAAGTAGACCATCTCCACCTCATTCAGGGTCACTCCCAACTCCCGCAACGCGATCTCGACCCCTGAGCGAATAGCTCCCTTGGCCAGCTGTAGCTCTCTCACATCCTGCTGGGTCAGGTAAATGGGTTTACTCCCGTCACTCACTAGGAATTGAAGTTGGCCCTTCTCTCCCTGATGGATGCGCTCACTGATGGGGAGGTCCACCCGTCTCCCAAAGTTTCCCCTCTCATTGATCAAGCCTACTTTGCAGAGCTCCCCCCCCAGGTCTATCAGTCCCGAACCACAGATCCCTTTTGGGACCCCATCCCCAATTATTTCCAGTTTTAAATCCCTGTCGTTTAACAAAACGTGAGCAACTGCTCCAGGAAGAGCACCCATTCCATACTTGATCCGTGCTCCTTCAAAGGCTGGACCCGCTGGTGTGGAGCATGCCAGTAGACGGTCTTTGTTGCCTAAAACAATTTCAGCGTTAGTCCCTATATCCACAAAGAGCTGGATACCTTCAGCTTGGTGAAGTCTGGTATAAAGAATACCGGCTGTGATGTCTGCTCCCACATAGCCTGAGATGCTGGGTAGGATGTGCACTTGCCCCTGTGGGTTCATGTCCAAGCCCAGCTCTAGTGCCGGCAGTATTAAGCTATCCCTCAGCACCGGGATAAAGGGACTATGGTCAATGTTGGAGGGGTCTATGCCCGTGAAGAGATGAATCATAGTAGGGTTCCCTGCCACAGTGGCTTTGTAAATATGGACAGGGCTCACCCTAGCTGCTTGACACAAATGCTTGATCACCATGTTGATCCCTGAGGTTACCGCTTTTTGCAACTCCCTTAAACCGGCTTCTCCTTGCTCATGGACTCGTTTGATTCGACTGATGACATCGTCCCCAAAGCTTCGCTGGGGGTTCATCTGGGAACGCACCGCAAGCTCCACGCCTGTGTTTAGGCTTAAGAGATAGCCAGCTAGGGTTGTCGTCCCAATGTCTATAGCTACACCATACTGGGCTCTGGTCGTGTCCCCCGGTTCCAGATCTAATACATGGTTCGCTGCCCAGGTTACCGTAACTTTGAAATCCCCTTTCCTAAGGAGGTTTGGAGCTTTCTTCAGAACTTGTAAGGGGAAAGTTAGTCGACCTTCCCCGAGTTCTTCTTGGAAGCGAACGGTATCTGGCCGTTGGTCCTCTTGGCCTGGCTTGGGAAGCTCTAAATAAGCCTTTTTGACCCCGCTGTCCAAGGGGATACGAAGTACCTTGTTTAGTAGTTCCTTGGCGCGGACACTCTCTTCTACTTCAGGGATCTCCAGAACCAGAGCCCGGTCAATATGCTGGATACAGAGGAGGCGCCAGCCTGCTTCAAGCTCTGCCTCTGTCAGGTGCACTCGCTCTGATTCAGTAGGCGCTCTAGCCCCTTCAGGGAGGAGGACTCGACACTTCCCACAGGTCCCCATCCCTCCACAAGCACTTGGCACGGGATAACCCTGCCTGACAAGAAAGTGGAAGAGGTTCTCCCCTTCTTTAGCTTTTAACCTTTTCTTCTGGGGAAGAATGATGATGTTATATGTCTTTTCTATCACCATTTGGTAGTTACTTCACCGGCTTAAGAATACCTAGCTTGCTCCAATCCTTTTGTCCTTCATCACACTCGTAGGTCGGCTTCTCTGCCTGAGGACCAATTGACAACAGGCAGGCATAAGACTTGAGCGGGGTCATCATGCACGACTCTCCCAGATGCACTCCGATGTGGCTGCCATCGACCAGGGTGAACAGCTTCTTCTGCTCCCGCGTCTGACAATCTCCATAGCCTGGACTCCACCAATAGATTATTGACCCACCGCAATCTGTATATGCTGGACAATCTTTACCTATACAGTAGCCGTAAGTCATTGCCCGATAGCCCTTGGTTAGGGCGTAGCCATGAATTGGTTCTCTCGCCTTGTAAGCTACCGTGTCCACAGCTGCCGAGCCAAATGCATCTAAGACATATCCCACGACAGAATTCCCACCCAGGAGAAGCTTTGCCACCTGCTCTTCCAAGCCTGGTCCAATGGTTGTTATCAAAGCTGCCAGCTCTCTTGCCTCTCGAAAGCGATGTGCCAAATCCTGGCTCTCAAATGAAACACCGCCCTCGACTTCTACGGAAGAAGAGGTTACCCTGGCTATTGGGAAAATATCGTAACACGCTGTTGGCTCTAGAAGGGTCGGCCCAATCTCCATTGCCCGATGAAAGGCTTTTTGAATAGCCGGTGATACTTGCTTCGGGTCAGAATACCCCAATAAACACCATACCCTTTTGGGGTCTACCTTTAAGTTGGGGAAGTCAGCCTGACGTAATATCTGGATCATGAACCCCTCTTCTGGAGCATACCATCTGCCCCTGTCTCACTTTACCCCATTTTGCTTCTTATATGCCGAATATATTGAAGGCAATGGGCATCAATCCCTAATAGAGCTTCTGAGGCTCGCAGGATGTTTTTCATTCCTTCGTCCCTGGGATTAATAACAGCCATATCCAATCCTGCCTCAAGAAGCATAGCCAAAAAGGCCTGGTTGAGCAGGGTACGGCTAGGTAATCCAAAGGAGACATTGGATAATCCTGTTGTTGTCTTCACCCCTCGGCTCCCATAGCGACTCTTGATCTCCCGTATGGTATCGATAACAACACGGACTTGGTCCGGATTACTCCCGATGGACATCACTAGAGGGTCTATGAACAGCCGATGCAGACTCACTCCGACCTCTTCTAGAGTGTTAATTAGCTGTTCGGCTTCCTGAAGGCGCTCCTCTACCGTCTTGGGCATCCCCGTCTTTCCCCCCATGGTCAGACCGATGATATCGGCATCGCACTCTTTGACGAGGGGGATGAGCCCCTGTTGTAGTCTAGGATCATTATTGATGGAGTTGATAACAGGGCGGGCTTGGCAAAGCTCTAGCCCTGCCGCCATAGCCTTAGGATTAAGGGTATCAATGGCTAGGCGTACCTTCCCCACCTCATCGTGAACAAGCCCAATCACCCACCTTAGGTCATCAATCTCCTCCTCCATGCTGGTAGCAGTATTAATATCAAGAATATCAGCTCCAGCCTCCACCTGCTCTCGGGCGAGACGCCGAATAGTAGCCTCATCCTTGGCTTGAAGAGCCTCCTTGACCACTTTTCGCGTCGAGTTCAATAATTCTCCAATAATTAACAGTTCATCCCTCCTTTATCGGTATCGGCTATTTTACTCTCTCCGTTTTTACCATCCCTTCACTGAACACAACTGGCCTGAACAAACATGGCAGCCACACCAATCTCCAGCACATCATAAATCAAACGCTCTTTGACCAGAAAATAAGCCTCTTCACTTAACCCCAGCGGTATCCCGGGAGCAGCAATAAGCGTTTCTGGCTTGATGCGTTTTGCCTGTATGATATTAGCCGAAGGTGAAGCATCGAAAAATACTGTATATCGACTAAGTGCCTCCTCCAGATTCTTCCCCACTGTAATTTCCTGCCATTTAACCGCGGGAAGTTTCTGTATTATATCCATTATATCTTCTTTTTTCAGGCGCGTCACCCCATTCACCCTCTGGACAATGAAGGCATGCCAGCAAGACCCACCCCTTCAGACTGGCTTTGGAAGCGAGTGGGTCTTTCAAGATAACTTTTAATATTTTCAATAGCTTGCTGACGTTTAAGCCCTCCTATTTCACTTGAAGTGTTAACCACCTCTGCCTTTAACCTTGCCTGTAAACCTTATTTTATAATATAATCGCCAACTGGCGCCCTAGAAATCATACTGCGCACTTTAGACATACAAGGTTACTCGGTAATCGTGCCTACCAATACCTTCTTCGCTACACCTGCCTCGGTCTTGCATGCTGGCGCGAAAGTTATATTCGCCGACGTAACTGATAATCTATGCCTTAATCCAGAAAGCGTCAAAAAAAGTATCCAAGAGGATACCAAAGCTGTTATCATAGTCCATATCGGAGGCATCATCCCTCCCCAAATCTGGGCATTGTCAATCGGGAGCATGAGCTGGTAACTTACCGGGTAGAAGTAACGGTAGACGGTATTAAGAATAGCGAGATAGGACCGTGTCACTAGAGCCCAATGGGAAATGGGAGGAGATAGTAGGTTTTACTCCCAACAGGGCAGGGGATAACCAAAAGGTGGAATTCCTACGATATAGGCTGGACCAGCATGGGATTTATCAAAGGCTTCACCTATGGGTGGATGTGATAGAAGAGGGTATTAGCTATGGTGCACAAAAATAAAAATCGTGCCAATACAACACCGGCAATAGGCGAGGTATACCTTCGCCGGCTCACTGTAGATGAAGCCCTACTAAAACTAGATAAATACCTAAATGATGCCTTTATGGCTGGTTTATACCAGGTTAGGGTAATCCATGGTAAGGGGGCAGGGACTTTACGCCAAGTAATCAGGGAGCAGCTCGCCAAACACCCTCTAGTTGAATCATACCGAACCGGTGATTATGGGGAGGGAGGAGCCGGAGTTACTATAATAGAGCTAGCCCAAAAGTTGTGACTAGGGTGACAAACAATCCCCCACACATTGAAAGGAGAAGGTTTTTTAGCTATAATGTTTATACCTCTATACGTATGGTGAGTGTCGCCTAGTGGTTTAAGGCGCCAGGTTGTGGCCCTGGAGATCGAGGGTTCAAATCCCTCCACTCACCCCACTAACTTAGCGCCTATAGCTCAGCGGACAGAGCATCGGTCTTCGGAACCGATATGGGCTATGCCGCCCGGTGTTTTCCTGTATCGCATAGCCCTATTTCGTATCTGACACACGGCACCATCAAGGGTTTTCATACCGTCTGGTGATACTCCGTGTCACTCAGTTCGTTAGCAAATCCGTTAGCAAAAAGCCCAGTATTGGGGCCGATTTTAGGGCAACGTTTGAGAAGGGATTTGGCTCTTAGGAGAGCGCCGGTAACAATTCGCTAATTTGTTCAATTAGGTCTTTGGCAACGGTAGCCCGTCGGTCTCATAACCTAAAAGAAGAGAGCCCCCCGAATTCTCGGGGGGCTCTCTGGGGTATCTAACCAGAGGTTAAGCCGGTGGTCTTCTGGTCCTGGCTATCAGCACAATCACCACTATCGCCAGCGCCGCGCCAACACCGATTATGGCGTATATCCAGGTCGGCGTTATCTGTTGCGCCGGTGGGATATTGATTACTGGTGCCGGTGTCGTTTCCACGACCACTGGTGGCGTGGGTCCTGCCGGTAAGAACAGCCTGCCATCAGGATAGCCCCGGTATTCCCACCCCGCCGCCGCTACGATAACCTCGGCCTGTCAGGTGGCTACTTGTAGACGCCGTATTCCTTGGTGAAGTCAACCATAGCCCTGACGTTTTCCGGCTTGACATCATCAAAGAACGCCCCATTAGCCATGATATAACCACCGCCTTTGCCGGCAGTATCGATACATTTCTTTACGTGGTCTTTCACGTCCTGGGGCCTGCCTATGGTCAACAGGTCCATAGGCATGGTGCCGCTGACGCAGGCAATACCATCCAGTGCTTCCTTAGCTTTTGCAATATCTACTATATCGAACAACCATATAGTCTTACCTTTAGGTAAGTCCCGGATAACCTCCAGACGCGTGTTATAGCCCCCCTCAGCCCAGCAGAATGGTACGACTCCCTCATCAACCAAGCCCAGGATTATCTTTTTAAGGTAAGGCCAGTAGAAGGTCTTGAACTGCTCATCGGATAGGAAACCATCGGCCCCTTTATGCAGAGGTATGAATATTAAAGGATTTCCGGCCCCTATTGCCTCGGATATCCCTTTCTTAATCCAGAATGGCGTTATGGCTTCCATGGCTTGGAGGAGCTTACCGGGCTGCCGGTACATATCCACCATTATCCCTTTAGTACCTCTGAGGGTGTCGCCGAGCGTGTCAAAGGGCGCTTTGGTAAAGCCAGCTTGACATGCGGGAAATCCTGATTCGGCCATCTCCTTATTGAAGGCCGCGCAATATCCCCCCCATTTCAGGGCTTCACTCCCGGCTTCCAGAAGGGCCTTATAGGCAGCCTGAACCTCGGGCAGACCATAGGGTATAAAAGTACCGCCAGCTCCATACATTTCAGCTACGACGGTGAGATTAGGCAACATCTTAAAGGGCTCCAAGGCTCCGAATATGCGCGGCAGATAGGTGGTGGTAAAGAAATACGACGGGTCCTGTATAAAGGCATCATATTCATCCGCCTTCATGTATTCGCCTTCAAGGCACTGGTAGGTGTGTTCAGGCGAGACCCCATGGCCCGGCCACTTGTATAACTTGTAGTCAAGAATGTCAAAGAACCTTCCCGGGCCAGGCGCTACGCAGCCAAAGTGCCCATCCGGCTGAATATCCAGGTAGAATTTTTCCCATGCCATGTTGGCTTTCTCAGAGTCATACATGACTTCAAGAGGGGTCATTCCGGCATAAAAAGCGGGGAAAAAGCTGGGAATTAGCAAGACCGGCACCCTGTCCGGCAATTTTTTCAATTGAATAGCATCTTTTATCCTGGTTACTCTTTCTTTGTACAACTTCTCGGCTTCGGGGCTGGCAAACTCTACGCCCTCTGGTGATAGCCACCTTTGAAACAGCGCCTCCTGCTTTTCATCCGATGATAACTCTTCCCATTGCTTTTCCATTTTTATTGCCTCCGGCAAATTCTCCGCTGAGGATTCTTATTCAGCGCCTGTCCATTTTTTGGCCAGGGATACGCCTACCATGGCATCTTTACCATAGGCATCAGCGCCGGTATACTTCATTACCTGCTCGGTAATCTGGCCACCGCCAATCATGACCTTGACCTTGTCTCTCAGACCAGCATTTTTTATGGCTTCTACAGTCTGTTTCATGGAATCATAGGCCAGTGTCAGAAAGCCGCTTAAGCCGACAATAGGGGCGCCGCTTTCCTTTATCTTGTCGACAAACTTCTGCGCCGGGACATCCACGCCCAGGTCGTAGACCTCGAAACCGTTGACGTCGAGCATGAAGACGACGATGTTCTTGCCGATGTCATGTATATCCCCGGCAACAGTGCCCATGACAACCTTCCCCAGGCGCTTGAAATCCGTTTCCTCGGCCAGCCTGGGCTTAACCATATCAGTTATTCCCCTCAGTATTTCACCAGAGTACATTAGCTCAGATATGAAATACTCGCTATCGGCAAAACGCTTGCCCACGATTTCCATTCCCCTCCTGGCATCGTCAAGAATTTTGAGTGGCTCTTCACCAGCATTGAGCCTAGCCTCAACAATCTTAAGAGCTTCTTTTTCCTTTAAATCAGCTAATGTGCTAACCAGATCTTCAGCTATGTTCCTTGACCTCCTTAAACTATCTTAATCGGTATTATAAGTCGCTAGCGTTAGTATATTCACCTCATCGGGCACCCCCCTTATTATACTCGCCGTATCCCCGCCTTATTGGTGACTAATGCCAACTCAGACAGATATTAAGGTAATAATGTCTGTTCAAATGTAGCACGACATATGCAGAATTGCAATATGTTATGCTAAGTTTGTTCAATGTTTGTTTATAATATATAATTCTTGGAGCGCAAAGCAGAAACGGAGGTAGGCCAATTATGGTTAAGCTCAAGCATACCAAAGAGGAGATTATTAAGAAGGCAGATGAGTTGGCGGTAGAATATGAAGCCAAATACAAGGGCTGCGGCCAGTGTACGTTTTTGGCAATAGTTGATGCTCTAAGATGGGGCGGCTTGGAAATTATCCCGGAGGATATGGAAGAGAGACTTTTTTCTGGGATATGCGTTCTGACCGCTGGCGTTAGCATGACAGGGGACGGTACCTGTGGTGCTGTAGCCAGTAGCGTTTTGGCGATTGGCCTAGCTCTGGGAATTCCACGGGAGGGTCAGGGTGACAGAACTTTGCGTCGGGCTTGTGCCACCGTTCGCGATACTATTCTGGATAAGTATTACCAGGAATATAGGTCTATACTCTGCAAGGATGTGCAGAGGAAATTTTTCGGGAAAGCCTGGGACCTGACAAGTGATAAGATGAGTCTTGAGTTCCTGATTATAACGAAGGGGTGCACTATTATGCAAACCGTTAAGTGGGCCACTGAAATTATCCTGGATGAATTTGAAAAAGGCAATGTAAAATTGCCAGCATAAGGTTTTATAATTAGCCCCCAAGGCAGAGTTTACCGGAGGAGTATTGGCTGTATAATAACATAAAGAAATTAAAAGGAGGGAGACATGTCACCAGTATTACAGGACAAAGTAGCCATTATAACCGGAGCTAGCCGTGGTATGGGGAAGGCCTTCGCCTTGAGGTTCGCCGAAGAAGGAGCCAAACTACTATTAACTACTACTAATCTGGAAAGGGCTCAGGGCACGGTTAACGAGGTAAAGGCTAAAGGCGGGGAAGTAGCAATCATGGAGGCCGATATCTCATACGAAGATGCTACTAAAAAGATAGCGGAAAAGGTTATGGAGCAGTATGGTAGGGTCGATATCCTCGTCAATAATGCTGCCATATGGTATGGAATCAATGCCAAGCCGTGGGACGCCTGGACGGTGGAAGAATGGGACCGAATGTTTACGGTGAACGTAAGGGGAACCTGGCTGGTCTGTAAGGCGATAGCCCCCCTTATGATTAAGCAGTCCAGGGGTAAGATTATCAATATTACATCTGATGTTTTCAAATCCCCGGATTCCCAATTCTTTGTACCTTATGCTTTAACCAAATCAGCGATTTACACAATGACCCATTCTTTAGCCGCCGCTTTAGGCCCATCCGGTATTAATGTAAATGCTATTGCCCCGGGATATACGGCTACCGAAGCCAGTTTAGGCCAGGATGGTAGTGAACAATTATTCGAAAGTGTTGTCGCAGCACAATTAATAAAACGGCGTGAAGAGCCAGAAGACGTGGTGGGGGCTGCGGTATTTCTAGCCTCAAAAGACTCGGATTTAATCACAGGGCAGGTCATCCTTATAAATGGTGGACACATTATGTTATAGATACTGTGCACCAGTTTCTTGACCAATAAAAATAGGCAGGTGCCAGTAAGACAGCAGGCATATAATTATAGTCTTACTGGCACCCTTTGTTTCCCGTAAGGCTAGAGAGTTCTCACCACCCAGATTGTTCTTCTTTTAAGGCCAGAGTTCCCGAGCCACGTCTTCCAGGCCCAGTTCTTGCAGCTTCTTTTTACTCGGCTTGGCTGTCTTGAGGTCCCAATCCATGGCAGTAAGGCACTCTCTGACCAGGGTGTCCTCATCAATGGTTACTCCGGCCAGGGGTCCCTCTTTGGGCGGCGGTCGGCCGAGCACCCTGTCGGGGACTTTGAACTGTAGCGGGTTTAACCCTTCGCGAATATTGAAAGCCTGACGAAGGTTAGAAATTCTCTCCCCGGTCTTAAGCAGCTCGTCAGTAGTTACGTCCCAGCCGGTAACCGCCCTCATAAAGTCAGCGATAGGGTCAATGTTGGGAAAAGCCCAGTACACGAACAGGCACGTCCCGGTACAAACCACGGCTTGGTGAAAGTTGCTACCTATCTTGTGTGCTTCTCCCCTGCCGGCAAACGACTTTAAGTCGAATTCGGGCAGCAGTCCTGAGGGGTGTGCGGGGGCATCCGATAATTCTGAGCCCACAAAATGACGACCCGGAGTGGGGTCCAGCCGGTAGCTAGTGGCGTACTGAAACGCATGCTTTGGGTCATGTGCCGGAAGCTCTTGTCCCTGAATATGCATGGCATATTGGTCGGCGCCCTTGCCAATCTTCTCCGCCGCCACCTTTACCCCATCGGCTAATACGGCACCGAAACCTTCCCTCTTGGCCAACTTTTCCGTCATGGCGACGATGGCTTTATGGTTGCCCCAGGTCATTTCAATACCATCGGTATCAGCCCTGGTAATAAGCCCATTCTCAAAGCATTCAATGGCAAAGGCGATGGTAGCCCCGGCCGAGATGGTGTCAAGCCCATAGCGGTCGCAGATATCGTTTACCTTGATTATTGATTCAATATTGTTATTGAGACAATTGGTGCCAAACATAGCTATCGTTTCATATTCCGGTCTACGTGAACCGGCCTCATATTTGTACTCTCCAGTTCCCTCCTTCATGTGCCCTCCACATCCAATGGGGCACAGGTAACAGGCAAACCTCTTCGACCTACGCTCAATCACAGCGTCGGCTCCGATGGGTTCAGCATCGGGAAAGTCAATAACCCCTACTCCCCCCCAGTTTTTGACCGGTGAATCACCGCCCTTGGCGCTGCCAACAGTGAGGAATGGGGTGCCGGTCGGCTTTAACCAGACAATATGCCCTCCCAGTTCACCCAGGTACTTAGTTCTTAGCTCCTTGGTTCTTTTTTCATCAGCGACAGGAACCTTCATTTTGCCCTTCACCGCCACCGCCTTAAGCCTCTTTGAGCCCATCACGGCGCCCAAACCGGAACGAGCCGCGGTTCTGCTCTTGTTTACCACCGCGGAGATGAGAGAGACCTTCTCGCCTGATTGGCCAATGCAAGCTACTGCGACATCCTTGCCCAATTCAGATTTGAGTATGTCGTCGGTTTGGCGAGTATCCTTTCCCCAGAGATGGGAGGCATCTCTCAGCTCGGCTTTGCCATTGTTAATGAGGAGGTAAACCGGCTTTTCTGATATGCCGGTAAAGAACACCGCGTCATAGCCGGCGAACTTCAGGCGAGCACCGAAATCACCACCCGAATTGGCATCACCCCAGCCCCCGGTCAACGGTGATTTCCCCACCACTGTGTGCCTTGTCCCCGAAAGTGCCGGGGTACTGGTGAAGGGGCCGGTAAGAATGCCCAGGGTGTTATCCGGGCCGAGCGGGTCAACACCAGCCTTCTGCCGGCTGAAGAGAATCCTGGCGCCGATGCCATAGCCTCCGATGAACTGGCGGCCTAACTTTTCGTCAAGCACCTCATCCTTTAGCTCATTTCGGGAGAGGTCCACCATCAGCATCTTTCCCATATAACCTCTTGCCATAGTTTCCCTCCTTGCTTTGTTATCTTTCAGCTTAACGCTCAAGAGACAAATGCCTTACCACCAGCTTTACCGCGACATATTGTATCAGTTAAGCTACCGTCCTAAATGCCTAAATAGGCTTTCCTCACATAATCACTTTGGAGGAGCTTGTCACAGGCCCCTTCCAAGACCAC
>SOKA01000051.1 GCA_004376105.1 Dehalococcoidia bacterium | reverse complement strand
CTGACTTTTAATCAGGGTGTCGCAGGTTCGAGACCTGTACGGCCTACCAAAGCTAGTAAGCCGTTCAATTCTAGCAATTTGAGAAAAATCAGGGTGTCAAAACGCTAGGTCAACCGACACCCTGATTTTAGTATTTTCGGGATAAAATATCAACACATATTAGGCTTGAAAAAGATAGCAGCAACAAATATCGATTTGGAGCCAATAACCGCTTCGCAGTAGGTCGAAAGTCAGAACAACCGCCTAGGGCTACGTCAAAGCTCAGGTTCAGCCTTTAGTCACTTCTTGGCCAGATGAAGAGTGATTGCACAAATTGGCTATTTGTTACCTGCACCTGCAAGGGGTTCACGTCTATTCTGGGGTATTGACATAGTCCCGAAAAACGAGTAAGCTCAGGTTCCAACATGTGAAACAATCTTAAAATCACATATCGCTGTAGGAGTTGAGGGGATGAATAAAGGGCACCGGAAGTTGTACTAATGTAGCGGCTGACGGTGCCTTTTTAGTTCAAATAAAATGATGAGAGTAAAACTCGCCATAAGGAGGTGCACAGTGTGATAATGAAAGTACAAAAAGGGAAGTTTAGAATAAGGAGGCGTAAAATGCCCTTCTTCAGAGAGTTATCGTACATTAAAGATACGAAGGTCAGGATAATTGACAATGGCAAGATAGAACACACCTGCGTGGATGAGATTAAAGGAGTTACTCCTAGGATGATATTGTGGTACTTTCTAAACAGAACTAAAGAAAGGTATCAAATGTGGCACCCTACCCACATTGATTTTCAAGTTCTATCGCAGCCGATAGATTGTGGTGTTGGCTCCATCTATTACATCAAGGAGAAGCTGGAAGGTAGCCCTATTATGATTGATACCGTGGCAGATGTGTTAGAGGCAGACTTAGACGAGACTAAGGCAGTGATATTAGAAAAATTCCGCCAGTGTAACTTCCCGGTAAGGGTGTATCACAGGATGGAAGCTATACCTGGCGGCACAAGAATGTATAGTAATCTAACTGTTGGCAGTGATACACCCATTATTGGAAGAATTCAAAACGCCCGGCTGAGAAGGAAGATGCGTATCTTTACCGAAGAGGGTTATAGGGTGCTGTTCAATCACGTCAGGGAAGAAAGCCGGAGTTTTGAAAAATTCCTGCCGAAGCTATACGAGGAAAATGCCGATGCTAGATGGAAAGGTGGATAGATTAAGGCACATCACATATCAATAGTGAAGGAGGTAATTAATGAAAATGAAAAGGTTTCTTTTAATTCCATTGGCGATCGTATTAGTGGCGGCTTTGATTTTCGGCGGTTGTGCTAGGCCGGCGCCAGAAGTTCCGGAAGAAATCCGTGTGGGCTGCGTGGCATCAGTAACTGGCATGTATTCAGGTATGGCTGACGGGGGTGTCTTTGGTTTGCAGGCAGCCATCGAGGATATTAACGCACAAGGCGGAGTATTCGTAGAGGAATACGGGCGCAAATTACCTATCAAACTCACAGTTCTCGACAACGAGAGTGACCCAATAAAGGCTGGCTCTCTCGCCGAGAGTCTGGTTCTCCAAGAAAAGGTGCAGTTCCTTATCTGCCATAATGAGCCACCACCAATGCACGCTCCCGTAGCTAGTGTCGCTGCCAGGCATAAGATTCCCCATCTGACCAACGTTGCTGTCATGGAACCCTGGCTGGCTATGAGGGCGGAAGTTTCGCCACCTTGGGACTACACCTGGGCGTTGGGCTTCGCGATAGCCACTCCAGGTGCCCCAGGAACCATTTGGGATAAGCCCGGCTATACCATCATAGACACTTGGAAGGAAGAACTGGATTTGTTCGGAGACCAGACCAACAAGAAGGTAGGGGTCTTCGCCAGTGATGACCCCGATGGTGTGGGTTGGTATCACCTGTTTCCCCAAGCACTGAAAGACTGGGGTTATGATGTTATCGGGGTAGACAAGGAGTTAGGCCTGTTCCCCATGGGTATCACGGACTTTTCTTCCATCATACAAGAGTGGAAGGACAATGATGTGGAGATACTCTGGGGCAACTGCTCGGCTCCTGACTTCGGGACATTATGGAGACAGGCACACACGCTGGGATTCCAGCCCAAGATCGTTTCGGCGGGAAGAGCGGCGCTTTACTACACCGATGTAAATGCTTGGGGGGGTGACCTGCCCAACGGCATCGGTACGGAAACCTTCTGGCAGCCACAAATCGAAACTTATGCCGCCATCGGTGATACCACCCCGATGAGTCTCTATGAAAGATGGCTGGAGAAGAAGAAACGGCCGCTAAATGTAGCCATGGGGTATGGCTATCAAGTAGTCCAGGTTCTGGCTGATTCCATCGAAAGAGCCGGCACCCTTAATGCCGATGCGGTTCTTAAAGCTATCGGGGACACAGATATGATGACGATGTACAGTCGGGTCAAGTTTGACCAGGAAACGCAATTTGCCAGGGTACCGCTCTTCCTCGGCCAATGGCAGAAGACCGACCAGCCATGGGTATGGGAATGCCCGGTAGTCTTTTCCAAGCATGATTTCCTGCCGGCAACGGGTGAATTCCTGTTCCCTATCCCTTATGAGTAAACCACGGCAGGGTGGGGTTACACTTCGGCAGTAGCCTCACCCTGCAACTAGTCACCAGGCTGACAAATCAGCTGTGGGCGTTATGGCCCCTGTTAGGGGCGGTGATAGCCGGATGTTTGATACTACTGCTGATAGTTTTAATACTCAGCTGGAAAACTATCCGTATCCAGAGATATAAGCCCGGATGAATTTTATGAAGCAGTAAAGCATCATTACGGTTAAACTGCCAGCAGGTTCTGTCACAGAAAATCAGGCACGGTAGGGTTAACGGAGAGTATCAGATGGCGTCCAAGATCAAATTTGGTGTTTGGCTCCCTGTTTATGGGGGGTGGCTGATTGGTGCACCAATAGAGGAACCTGAGATAAGTTATAGCTACGTTGAAAAGGTTGCACGAGAGGCAGAGGATATGGGCTTTGACTCAGTATGGGTAGCCGACCATATGCTGAATCCTAGGAAAGGCGAGCAGGTGAGTGCACTGGAGGCGTGGACCACCCTTACCGCCGTTGCGATGCATACTACTAGGGTAAAGCTTGGTCATGCTGTTTTATGCCAGGGCTTCCGTTATCCTGCTGTGCTAGCTAAGATGGCATCTACCTTGGATGAGATCTCCAATGGCAGGTTTATTTTCGCGATTGGGGCCGGGTGGTTTGAGCGTGAATTTCAAGCTTATGGCATACCCTGGGGCGACCATGATGAGCTTATCGAGCGGGCAGAAGAACAGATAAAGATTATCCAGGCTTTATGGACCCAGAACAGGGTAAATTTCGATGGCAAGTATTACCACCTAATTGAGGGGGTCTTGATACCAAAGCCAGTGCAGAAACCTCGTCCTCCTATCTGGTATGGTGGAAACTCAGAAGAATCAAGGCAGCTTGTTGCTAGAAACAGCGAGGTTGATTGCTGGTTTATGAGCAGTGGTTCAGTAGAGGAAGTCAGGCAGAAAGTATCCGACATGAAGAAACGGCTAGAGGCAAGAAAATTGGAGTATGCTATGTATGCCTTTACTCTTGTCGCCCAGAATGAACGAGGGGGGGAGAATCTGGTTAGAAAACTTGCTGTGAATAAACCGTCTACAGTTAACTGGGCGCTTAAGCCAGGGCTAGTGGGACCTCCGGCTAAAATAATTGAGCGAATTCATGAGTTTGAGGAGGCGGGAATTAATCACATTACATTGCTATTCTCGTCAACCTTAAATGATTTGAGGGTTTTCTCTGAGCAGGTAATAAGGCATTTAACCTAATCGCCGCCAAGGCTCGCCGGCGGGAGAGAATTCTGGGGACTCACTTCTGGAATCCCCCTTATTTAATTCCACTGGTGGAAGTGACTAGGGGAAAGGAAACCTCCCTTTACGCCTAAATGGTCAACCTCAACTAGCTCAAAAGTACTATGGACATAGCTCAAAAGTACTATGGACAAACCCTAGGATCTCCATTAAAGTACTATAGACAAATCCTAGAATCTCTATTATACTATTTACTTAACGGTAATTCGCCATTTGGCGAATATAAAAAGGCTTGGGAATTATACTCACTACTAGGTATGAGTAAAATGGTATATGGTATAATGTATGGGGTAATTTTTTTGGAGGACCGATGGAGAAAATCAAAGTTTTCGTAGTTGATAGTAGTGCTCTATTCCGTGATGGTCTTCGTCAAGCTCTCAGCCGAACAGAGGATATTGAGGTAGTAGCTGAGACTGGTGTTAATGATGAAGCCCTTGAATTAATTGCAAGCTTCTCCCCTGAGATAGTGCTGCTGGATATAGGTCTGCCTTTACTCACTGGCTTGAACTTAGGACGACAGATAACCCAACGCTCACCAGCGATTTTAGTAGTTATACTGGCCCCTTACGATGATGATGAACACCTCTTCCAAGCAATCAAATCAGGAGCAGTCGGTTATGTGAATAAAGAAGCCACCGCTGATGAATTAGCTCCCACCATAAGGAGAATCCATCAAGGGGAGCGCACCATTAATGAAATGGTGCTGCGCCGACCTAGGGTGGCAGAGAAGGTGCTAAAGCAATTCCAGGACTTTTCTCTGATGGGCGTAGCTATGGAGACATTGGCTAGCCCACTTACTCCAAGGGAGCTGGAGATTCTTAGTTACGTAGCTCGTGGTTACATAAATAAGCAGGTTGCACATAATCTTGGCATCAGTGAGCAGACTATTAAAAACCACATGAGCTCTATTCTGCGTAAACTAGATGCCAATGACCGGACTCAGGCTGTAGTGTTGGCTATGCACTATGGGTGGATTTCTACTCAGGTTAAACCACTATCAGAGCAGCCTACCGCAATAAGCCAATAACTAAAAAGCCCAAGGAAAATCCCCACCTGGCTAATCTTAAACTCTGTCTATTAGTCCCGCATATCTTACTTCTTGGTAGCACTTTAGTCCCTACTTACCTCTATAACCTTGTAAAGCCTCCACAACTTTAAAAATCCCATAAGGGTAGAAACAGATAAGCATAAAAGAGGGACTAAAATACCAGGTTCCCCTAACCCAAAAGTAATATTGCCAGTAAAGGGGCCCCCATTTAGAATTGAGTCAAAGCAATGAATAAGACTAAACGGTGGAGTTAACCATATGGCTATTCCTTCAAAGTCGGGCCGGAAGGGCAAGGGAATATCACCGCCCCAGGAGTTGGCTAGGCTAACCGGGCTGCAGCCGAATATATCCCCTGCCAATCTTAATACCTGCCGGATTCAGCCTGAAGCCCTGCAACTGATTCCTGAATCAATGGCCAGAAAATATAACACAATACCATTAGCTATCATCAATAATGGCCTATGGGTAGCTGTGGCCAATGCCAATGAGCTCCAGATACTCGAGGCACTGGCCGCCCAGACTCAGATGAGAATTGAGCCGGTGATAGCTACCGCTGAGGACATTCAGAGAGCCATTGACCGTAATTATAAAGCCCATGATGAGATAGAGAGGCAAGTTAGTGTGGCTCCAAGCCCTCCACCCACCGGGGAGGGGGTTTCTGCTGAGGCATCGATGAGAACAGCCAAGGAGGCTGCTGAGATATTGGCAAGGGCATCACAGGAAGCTATAAGTAGGGCTGAGGAAGTGGGTAAATCGGCCAAGGAAGCTGCCGAGACATTGAAAAGAGTGTTCGAGGAAGCTATGAGCAAGGTTGAGGGAATAAGTAAATTAGATAATGAGACCGTTGAGGCTATCACCGAAGCGCCCAAGGAGATACCTCATGAAGATGAAGGCATAAAACTGGAGCAGCTACTGGCAGACCAAGAGGGCATCGTAGCACAAGGGCAGGCGGCGGTAAACGACTCACAATTGAATATATCCCCTGCCAATCTCAATATCTACCAGATTCAGCCTGAAGCCCTGCAACTGATTCCTGAATCAATGGCCAGAAAATATAACGCAATACCATTAGCTATCACCGATAATACCCTCCAAGTAGCCATGGCCGATGCAGATGATGTCCTGACACTTCAGGCGTTGGCCGCCTGGACTCAGATGAGAATTGAGCCGGTGATAGCTGCCGCTGAGGACATTCAGAGAGCCATTGACCGTAATTATAAAGCCTATGGTGAGATTGAGAGGCAATTCAGTGTGGCTCCAACCCCTCCACCCACCGAGGAGATGGTTTCTGCTGAAACTATCGCTGAAGCGCCTGCGGTTCGTGCTTTAGGCCTTACTATTGATGAGGCGATTAAGAAACGAGCCTCTGATATTCATATCGAGCCTACGGAAGACAGGCTGCGGTTGCGTTATCGCATTGATGGCGTACTGCATGACACCATGTCTTTACCTCTTAGTGCTCATGCTCCTCTCATCTCCAGGTTAAAGATCCTGGCTAATATGAACATTGCTGACCATCGTCCTCAGGACGGTCAGTTTTCAGTTAAGCTAAGAGATAAAGAGGTGGATGTCAGGGTAGCCACTATTCGCACCGCATATGGTGAAATGGGGGTTCTGCGTATCCTAGATAAATCATTTGCTGCACTCACTCTCGGCGAGCTTGGATTTTCACCAAAGCATCTTAAACAATATCAGCAGATGCTGAAATTTCCCTTTGGCATGATCCTAATCAGCGGTCCCACCGGTTCAGGTAAAACTACTACACTTTATGCTTCAGTCAACACTCTTGATTGCGAAGGGCGTAACATCATCACGGTGGAAGACCCTGTGGAGTATCGCTTTAAAGATATCAATCAGATTCAGGTTAATCCTCGTGCTGGTCTGACTTTTGCCACTGGCCTACGCGCCATAGCGCGGCACGACCCTGATGTTATACTAGTGGGGGAAATACGTGATTCTGAGACAGCCGAGTTAGCCACTCAGGCATCTCTCACCGGGCATCTGGTACTTTCTTCAGTTCATGCTAATGATACTGTGGGCGCTCTTTTCCGGTTGCTTGACCTGGGGGTGGGGCCATTCGTCGTTTCCTCAGCGCTTATCGGCGTCATTGCCCAGCGGATGGTGCGTCGGATTTGTCCTTACTGCCGTCGACCTTTCCAGGCTCCAGCTGAAGGGCAGCTTGCCTACTGTAAAGAGCTGGGTGAGGAACGAACCGAATTCTTTTATGGAAGTGGCTGCAATTCATGTGCCAATACCGGTTACCTGGGACGCATCGCAGTTTTTGAAACCCTGGCTATGAGTGAAGAAATAAAGGGAATGCTGCTCACAGGGGCCCACATAGCCCAAATACGGGCTCAGGCAAAGAAAGAAGGTATGGTATCAATGTGGCGCGATGGCATGCTCAAGGTGAAGGCAGGTATCACCACCCCCTGTGAGGTGCTGCGCAATGTATCCTCCATAGGCTAGAAGTATGGATTTCAATTATCTGGGCTATACCGAAGATAGAAAGATAGTGAAAGGCACTATATCTGCCTCAAGCGAGGAAATAGCGGGTCAGATTCTGGCTCACAGCGGCTATCGGGTTCTCAGTCTGAAGCCAGTAACTGCTTTTATGCCTAGCTGGGAGAAGTTGTTCCCATTCATCTCCCGAATAAGGCCAGAGGCAATAATCATGTTCTCCCGCCAGCTGGCTTTACTTCTTGAATCTGGTATTGATATTGTTACCTCTTTGGAGCTGTTGCAGGTACAAACATCGAGTCGCAATCTAAAAAGAGTGCTAGGTGAGGTAATTTCTGACCTTCGTAGGGGTAATCGGCTGTCAATAGCTCTAAGTAAACACCCCAAAAGTTTCCCTAAAATCTATATCCAATCACTTGCTGCCGGCGAACAAAGTGGAGGTCTCGAGACAGTGCTGAGACAGGCAGCCGATTATATGGAGAGGGGAGTCACAACCGCAAAAGGGGTGAAGAATGCTTTGAGGTATCCAGTCTTTGTTGGCATCGTGGCCGTCGTAGTGATAGCCTTAATAGTCACCTTTGTTTTACCGGCTTTTACCAATCTGTATACCTCACTCGGGGCTGAGTTACCACTACTGACCAGGATACTTATGGCTGCCGTCAATTGGCTTCGCAGCCGCGGGCTTTATCTTCTAGCGGGGGTAGGTTCCGCCGGTTTTATCGCCTTTGCCTACATTAAGACGCCGAGAGGAAAATATGGGTGGGATAGACTAGCCCTTAGATTGCCACTATTGGGACGGGTTATCCATCTTAACGAACTTGCCCGCTGCTGCCGGAGCATGTCTCTACTGTTTCGAGCTGGTTTGCCTCTGCCTGAAATCATGTCCCTAGTTACTGAGAGTAGTAACAATAGAGTGATGAAAGCGGCTTTTGCTGACATTCGGCAGGATATACTCAAGGGCGAAGGCCTATCCCGACCAATGGCCAAGAGTCAGCTTTTTTTGCCAATGATGGTGCAGATGGTTAGAGTCGGTGAGGAAACTGGCAATCTTGATGTCACTCTGCTTTCTGTAGCTCAAAGCTATGAGACTGAAGCCGAAGATAGGACTCGCGCTCTTGTTGGGCTTATTCAGCCAGCTATGACCATAATTATAGGCTTAATAGTTGCTTTTATTGCTTTATCCTTGGTTTCGGCCATATATTCCATCTATGGACAGCTAAGCTAGTTTAGGAGGGAGCCATCAGTGCGACTCTTTACAACTGGTAAAAAGTTCAATACTTTGAGGGGCAAGGAGGCTGGGGTAAGCCTTATTGAAACCTTAATAGCCCTGGCTCTCTTGGGCATAATTGCTGCTACCTTTCTTAGTGGTTTGACTACTGCTGCCAAAGCTACCTTCATCGCTGATGAGCGAGCCACCGCTGAAAGCTTAGCCCGAAGCCAAATGGAGTATGTTAAGAGCCAGGGTTACATCGATTACGCTGGCCCTGAACACGAAGAATATGGATTGATAATAACCCCGTCTAGTTATAGTGTTGAGATTACTGCTGTACCCATTGACCCAGACACAGGCCAGCCCTCAGAGCAGGACCAAGGTATTCAGAAGATAACAGTAACAGTTAAGCGTAATGACAAACCAGTGCTTACTGTTGAGAACTATAAGGTGGATAGATGAAGCGAAGTGAGAGAGGTTTTACCCTTATTGAGCTTTTGGTGGTTACGGCTATTGTAGCTCTTATTGGTGTCGCCGCCGCCATGGCTTCATTTCAGGTAATTAATGTTACCAAGCGCAGTAATGACCATACGACGGTTATCCGGCAAGTGCAGAACGCTGGCTATTGGATTAGCCACGATACCCAGATGGCTCAGGCTGTTGTTATTGGTGATGATTCAGAAACTCCTGAGCTTGAGTTCATTACCTTTAAGTGGTCTAACTGGGAAAATGGCGATGTTCACAAGATTGCCCATAACTTTGAAGATATGCCTAGTGGGCTTAAGAAGCTTAAGCGGCAGCATTTGATTTATGATGCTGACGGTGTAGAAATAGGAAGTGAGACGACTTTGGTTGCTCAATATATTGACTCAGCTACTTTCGCCGAGCAAGACGGCGTCTGGAAGCTAACTATACAAGCCCGCTCAGGAACAGAAACTGAGACCAGAGAATATGAAGTCAACCCCAGGGTTAACAATAAAGGCTAATGTAATGAAAAGGCGATTAATCAAGGCAATAAAAGGTGAGAAGGGGCAAGCCCTACCTGTAGTCCTGGTTCTGCTGCTTTTAGGCGGGTTGCTTATTGTCCCCTGTCTCAGTTATGCTTCTACCAGTCTTAATAGTGGCCGAATTGTTGAGAAAAATGTAAGTGGGCTTTATGCCGCTGATGCCGGTGTGGAGAATGCCCTGTGGTGCATAAAAAATTCTATCGAGCCAATACCTGAGCAACTGCCGGAGAATGTAAATCAGACGCAAGTAAGCATACAAACCGAGAATAAGGGAAAATATACCCTTTATTACGGCGAACTAATAGAGGTCGGCGAACCACCACAAATCCACTATGATTACCTCATCGTGGATGGGGAGATGGTGTGGATTGAGGAAGCTCAAGCTTACGAATATACTATTACCGTCACCTGGCAGGCCGAGTCAGGATACCCACCTATCCACCTGGAAGAGGTAGGGGTTAGGTTTCCTGTTGGCTATGGTTATGAACCGGGCTCAGCCGCCAACCCTAGCTTTGATAATAATCTTTCAACTGACGAGCCAGATGATACTCTGGATGGGGCTGGTGCCCCTATGCTTAGCTGGGAACTTCCGCCACCTTGCCCTGATGTCTCAGAAGAGGACCGAATAGCAACCCAGACCTTCTATGTTACTGGTGAAGGAGGTCTAGAGGGTGATTATACCTGGGTAAAAGCCGGTAGGGAGGAGATTGGGCAAGTAGGTGAAGTTATCGGCATATTATATGGAATTACGGCTACTGCCACACTTCCTGAAGATGGTGAAATTACAGCTAGAGTAATGGCTGATGCCATATTGGATGAGGGAACGGGAGAGATAGGTATTATCCTTTGGCAGATAAATCCACAATAGGAATGGTTAACTGATGAAGTTAAGTAAAACAGCTTGGATAGTTTTGACTGTCAGCATCTTTGCTATTGCCTTCGCTAGCCTGAATACCGCTTACTCTCGGCAAGGTCAGGAGCAAAGCCGACTAAACGAGGAGCTGTCTTTGGCTCAACTGAGATTGACCAAGTATTCACCTGAGGAGCTTTCTTCTCAGCAGAGGGAACTGGAAAGCCAGCTGGCTCGAGCTGAGTCACAGCTTGAAGCTACCAAGGCCAGCCTTTCCCAGTCAATTCAGAGCATTGAGGCCACCGATACCTTATTTGAGGTTGCCGAGGCTTATGACGTGGAAATAATTGAGATTAGCTCACTAGGTCTGACCAGTAAGACGCTGGAAGGGATTACCTGCTCCGTGCTGACGCTCACGGCGAAGGCTGAGGGAGATGTGCCCAATCTAATCAATTTTACCCTCGAGCTGAGCAAGAATTTTCCCACTGGTGTGGTTGAATCGGTAGAAATAAGTGTTCCTGAAGCGACTGAAGAGGAAGGGGAAACAGGGGAAGAAGAGACGGAAGAAGAATTAGGGAAGCCATCAGCTAATCTCAGGCTGTGCATTTATACTTATGAGGGTGACTAGCATGGCTAAAAAGGTTGTTACTTTATATATTGATGATACTAGCCTCAGGCTGCTGGTAGCTAAGGGTAAGCGGGTAAAGAAGTGGGCTAATTTACCCTTGGAATCGGGCTTAGTTAGGGATGGCGCTGTCCTTGATGAAGCGAAACTTGCGGCTAAGATTAAGGAGCTTCTCAAAGCCCAGCGAGTGAAGGCGAGGAAAGTCATCGCCGGTTTGAGCGGGCTCCACTGTCTATCTCAGGTGATTACTTTGCCTCGGTTGCCTGAAGCAATGCTAGCTGAAGCAGTAAGGCGGGAGGCAGAAAGGGCGCTGCCAGTACCCCTGGAGCAGCTTTATATCTCATGGCAGATTACCTCTACCTCTAGAGAAGAAATGCAGGTCTTCTTAGCCGCTTTGCCCCGTAACGCTGCTGATGCTTTAATTGAAACACTACGTCAGGCAGGTGTTAAGCCTTATCTTATGGACTTAGCCCCTTTAGCCTTAGCTAGGGTGGTAAATAGGGCGACAGCCATAATCATTGACGTTCGGTCAACTGAATTTGACATTGTAGTTATGGTAGAAGGAGTTCCCCAACTCATCCGCAGTCTGTCTCTTCCCAACGGAGCGCTATCTCTGCAAGAGAAATTACCAACTATAAGAGAAGAGCTTGAGCGGACTGTCAAATTCTATAACTCCGGCCATCCAGAGAAGCCTCTGGAACCTAGCCTACCTATATTTGTCTCCGGGGAGCTGGCTGATGAGCCAGAGCTATATCAATCCTTGTCAGACGAGCTTGAATACCCTATTTTGCTACTGTCATCACCACTGAAGTGCCCCGAGGGCTTGGCTCCAAGCCAGTATATGGTCAACATTGGCCTGGCTCTCAAAAAGCTATCGCCGGGGAAATGGGCTAGCCTTTCAGTGGTGAACCTGAACGCTCTGCCTGAGGTCTACCGACCTAAAGCCCGCTCTTTAACTAAGGTTCTTATCGCGCTTAGCATCATCGTGGCTATTGGTTTGCTTGTTCCCTTAGTAATGCTGGTACAGAGCACCGCTGCCAATACAGCGTCACTGCAGGCTCAACTGGATGCCACTAACCAGCTCTTGGAGCAAAGGTACACGCAACAGCAGGCACAAAAGAAAGAGATTGCTGAGCTGGAGGGGAAAGTCGCCGAGATAGAGGTAACCAATAATGCCTTTACCGCAGTGCTTGATAATTTTAATAGGCAGCATAAGATAGTTAATGGTGATTTGAGAGTGACAACATCTACCTTGCCGGACACTGTAGTTTTGAGCAGTATTACTCACGCCAGTGTTAAATTGACCATAAGAGGTATGTCACCAAGTGAGACGGAAGTTTTGGCATATGCTGACAGCTTAAGAACCAGCGGCAGGTTTTCTCAGGTTATTGTCTCATATATAGAAAAGACCGAGGAAGGAGTTACTTTTACCCTGACCCTTAGTGCTAGGGGGTGGGACTAGTGGATATTTTCTCGCTACTTAATTTGGCGAAAGCGAAGGCTGCCTCTGATTTGCACCTCATTGCTGCCAGTCCGCCTATGTTGCGGGTTAATGGCTCTCTTGAGGCAATAGCAGATATGCCATTATTAACGCCTGATGACATCAACCAGGCATTTGTCCAGATAACCACACCTGAGGAAAGAGAGGATTTTCATCACTGTCTGGAGCTGGATTTCGGCTACAGCCTACCTGATGTTGGCCGAATCCGATGCAATGCTGCTCGGCAACGCGGGGCGATTAGTCTTGCCATTCGTTTGTTGCCACTAACCATCCCGACTATAGATGAACTGGGATTACCCCATGTCTGTAAAGAGCTGATTCTCAGACCCAGAGGGCTGGTGGTGATTAGCGGACCTACCGGCAGTGGCAAAACTACCACATTGGCAGCTATGATCCAGTATCTGAATGCTAGCGAAAGCCGCCATGTGGTTACTGTTGAAGACCCAATAGAATATGTCTATCCCAGCATAAAGTGTGCTATAACTCAGCGGGAGCTAGGCAGTGATACCCTATCCTTCGCCGAGGCACTGAGGCATGTACTGAGGCATGACCCGGATGTAATTCTGGTTGGTGAGATGAGAGATACAGAAACGGCAGCAGCAGTGCTTACCATAGCTGAAACTGGGCATTTGATATTAACTACCGGTCACGCCCCAAGTGCCACCCAGACTATGGAGCGGATAATAGACTTGTTCCCACCCCATGAGCGCCATCTGGCTCAGACGCGGCTTGCCTCTTTACTCCTTGGCGTTCTATGTCAAACACTTGTCCCCAGGATTGATGGCTCGGGAAGGATAGCTGCTGTTGAGATTATGCTGGCTAACTCAGCGGTAAAGAACCTTATCCGTGAGGGCAAGATTTATCAGCTCCCTAATGTAATTCGCACTCACACTCAACTTGGGATGGTGCTGCTTGACCAATCACTGGTCAACCTTCACCACAGGGGAGTGATCAGCAGTGAAAACCTGTTTAGCTTCTGTAATGACCGAGACGAAGTAGAAAAGCTTATGGGTGAAGCACAATAACCTCCCCTGAAATGGAAGCATAGGTAACTTCACCGATAAGCCTATAATTTGCTTTTTAATTTTGACTAAAGTTCTAAACCTGCTAGCTAAGCACTATTGAGGTGTGGTTTGAGTCACCGTCCCATTTACGTCAAATGCATAGCTGCAGCCAGACGTCACACATGTCGTCTCTGTTCCAGCCGTGTCCGGGTCATCCCCCAGCCCAGTTAGGTACTGGCTCAAATTCTTAGCCCCACTATCAGTCAGCACTGTCTCCATATCTTTGGTAGCGTCAACCGCAGCGTCCAACTCGCCAGTCGCACTCTCGGTTAGCATTGCCATTACTGCTGTTTGGACATTGTGCAGTTCAGCCGCATAAGACTCGGTCCTACCCCTGCCAATGAATCTGCCCACATTAGGGATGACTACGGCGGCGAGAACACCGACGATAGCAATTACTACCAGCAGCTCGACCAGGGTAAAGCCCTTCTCACCATAGCGGAATCGCTTCATAAACCCTTTCACTCTTTATCGCCTCCTTTTTCTGGGGATTAGGTATCGGCTAGAAAATCACAGCCCCACTGACCTTTGTCCCTAAAGAAATCCAACCTAAAGTAATATCCAATCTACACTAATATAAAGTAATATAAAGTATCCCACCGCCCAACCCGTTGGTAAATAGGCCATTAGTAACCTTCTCTCTGGGTAAAAAGTCCTATTGACTTGACCAAGGGTAATACTCAAAATTCAAAAGAGGGTTATTGAGTGGTTATATTTGGCTTAGTTGGTGTAGTTATCGGCAGCTTCCTTAATGTTTGTATTGACCGCCTACCAGTAGGGAAGTCTTTGCTGCATCCTGCCTCCCATTGTCCTACTTGCCAACGCCGCCTAGCTCCTAAAGACCTAATTCCGGTATTCAGCTATCTCTGGCTGCGTGGTCGGTGCCGCTATTGCCGGGCGCCTATTCCACGACGTGTGCTATGGGTTGAGCTGGGGACAGGGCTTATGTTTGCTTTTCTCTGGTGGCGGTATGGCCTCACCCCTGAGCTTGGCATTATGAGCTTTTACTTTTGCCTGCTGATTATTATCATGGTAATTGACCTAGAGCACGGGCTTATCTTAAACAAAGTAGTCTACCCTGCTACCGCTACCGCCCTAATTATTGCTGCCTTTACCTCTGACCCTGGGATTTTCAAGGCGCTTATCGGAGGCGGGCTGGGGCTGGTAGTGATGCTTCTCCTTGCTTTGACCTTCAGGGGAGGGATAGGTTGGGGGGATGTTAAAATGGCAGGGCTAGTGGGAGTCATAGTTGGCTTCCCCAGGATACTGGTGGCATTGCTTTTAGCCATAGTAGGTGGTGGATTAGTAGCCGGAATATTGTTAGCCCTCAAAGTCAAGGGAAGAAAGGAAGCTATAGCCTTCGGTCCCTTTCTTTCCGTAGCCACCATGGTCACCGTCCTCTGGGGATATGGCCTTATAACCTGGTACCTGAGTTTTTTCTAATGACTTATTCCATGATTTCGGCCACATCACTTTCAAGCCACTCGGGGAGTAATTTTGCTTTTCCTGAATCTGACTTGCTGTGAGCATCCAACAAAAGGGCGAAACGTTCAATGCACAACTCGATAAGTGCTCTGGGTAGACCATTTATGGGTGTGAGGCACGCCGGCATAAGGTGGATAGCTACTAAAGCAGCTTGACAAAGACAGCTCAGCTCCTTAGAATGTCCGTTATTGAATTGTGCCCATGTTGCTGATGACACACTACAGGGCAGTATTAAAGGATGTGGTTATACCTTATATTGTTTGCCTTGTGAAGTGAGACAGACAGGGGGTTGACTCAAAAGAAGGATTAAGAAGATGGAAAAGTCTTATTTAGAAAAAATAAAAACGGAACTTGTCACCGACCCTAAACTTAAACAACCGATTACCGAGAGAACCAGAGAGCTAAGGGATACAATGCTTGCCGTCACCCCCAAGCTCTGCTCGGAGAGGGCTCGCCTATATACAGAATCGTGGCAAGAAACCGAAGGGCAACCCTTAGTGATACGCAGGGCGAAGGCCCTAGAAAAGATACTGGACGGAATGAGTATATTCATCCGTCCCGGTGAGCTTCTTGTGGGCAACCAGGCCAGTGATGTGCGAGCCGCTCCCGTGTTCCCTGAATTCTATACCCAGTTCATTCTAGACGAGCTGGACGGCAAGCCATATAGGTTTGAGGAACGACCGGGAGACCCATTCCGGGTAAGCGAAGCGGATGAGAAGGTTCTGAGGCAAGTAGGAGAGTGGTGGAAGGGAAAAACGATGGTTGAGTATAAGCATAGCCTCTTCCCTGAGGAGACATATAAGGCGTACTATGAAGTTGAAGCCCTTGAGCTTTACACATTTGGTGAGGGTGGTGGCTCAGGACACTTTATTGTAGATTACCCGAAAGTTCTCAACAAAGGCATGTACGGGATAGTCAAGGAGGCAGAGGATAGGATTAAGGACTTGAAGATGTGGGAGCGTGGGGCTATTGAGCAGAGAGATTTCTTAAAAGCGGTGGTTATTGCACTGAAGGCAGCTATCAACTTTGCCCAAAGGTATGCGGTATTGGCCAGAAAGATGGCTGATAAGGAGACAGATTCAAAGCGTAAAGCTGAGTTGATTAAGATTGCCGAGCATTGTGAACGGGTGCCGGGTAACCCACCGCGAACATTCTGGGAAGCAATGCAATCTTTATGGTTTGCCCACCTAATTGTTCAAATTGAATCTAACGGACATTCTATGGGCTATGGCAGATTTGACCAGTTCATGTATCCGTTTTACCAGAAAGATATTGATGCGGGGAGGATTACCCCGGAAGAAGTGGTAGAACTGCTGGAGTGCCTATGGATTAAGACCACCGAGATAAATAAAGTAAGAGATTGGGCCGCTACCCGAGTGGTGATGGGCTACCCCATGTTCCAACAACTAACAGTTGGCGGACAAACAATAGATGGGAAATCGGCCATCAATGACCTCTCATGGTTGGTACTGGAGGCGACGGCCAACCAGAAAGTTATACAGCCCTCGGTATCAGTGCGCTGGTGGAATGAGTGCCCTGATGACTTTCTATTGAAATGCTGTGAGGTCATCAATATCCACCGCGGTGGCCAACCAGCAATGTACAATGATGAACTCATAATCCCATCGCAAATGGGCGTGGGCATAAGCCTAGAGGATTCCTACGATTATGCTATTGACGGTTGTGTTTCACCAACTGAGCCGGGAAATTCTCGAAGAGAAGGTGTTTCTGCTGGCTACAATATGCAAAAGGTTTTGGAGGTAACCCTATTTAATGGTAGAGACCCACGGACTGGGATTCAACTGTGTCCTAACCCAGGAAACAAAGACCTGTCTACATTTGAATCATTTGACGAATTGATGGCGGCGGTTAAACATCAGCTAGAATACTATGACCGGCAGGGAATCATAGGGCTGATATGCACCGATAAAGCCTATGCCGAGATGACGCCAACACCATATGCGTCAGCATTGATGGATGACTGCATCCAGACGGGTAAGGATATTGAGTGGGGTGGAGCTCACTATAATACCACCTTTTTACGAGGTGTGGGAATGGCTAATGTAGGAAACTCCCTGGCCGCCATCAAGAAGCTCGTGTTTGAAGAGAAGAAGCTTACCGGTGCCCAGATTATGCATGCCCTGGAGACAAACTTTGAGGATACCTCTACGACGCCAACCGGACCAGAGATACAACAGATGCTTCTGGCGGCACCAAAATACGGAAACGATGATGATTATGTTGATCTCCTGGTGAAAGAGCCAACCGGTCACGCAATGAGGGATGTGCGTGGCTACACCAGTTGGACTGGGGGAAGAGGAGGGTTTGCCTTACTCCCAGTGTCACAGAACGTCCCCATGGGGGAAATAATTGGAGCCACTCCAGACGGAAGAAAGGCTAATGTACCAACTGCTGAGGGTTGTTCACCAACACGGGGTACTGATGTTAAGGGTCCGACGGCGGCCGTAAAGTCGGTAGCCAAGCTGGACCATGTCTTAGGTGATAATGGAACGTTGCTCAACCAGAAGTTTAACCCCATTATCCTCAAAGATATATCTGGGCTAAGAAAGCTGGCAGCGCTTATCAAGACATACTTTGACCTTAAGGGGATGCATATCCAGTTCAATGTGGTATCTGTTGAGACCCTGAGGGAGGCACAAAAGTACCCGGAAAAGTATGCCGATCTAATGGTAAGAGTAGCCGGATATAGCGCCCTGTTCGTCTCACTGGATCCCGCCGTCCAAGAGGATATCATTATGAGGACAGAGCATAGCATGTGACAGGGGTTAAGCCTAACATAACCCCCAGCACATATATAGGCGCTGGGGGTTATATTTGTTTCCGGATTATTCCTAGAGGGGGACATACAGTAGGTGCGAAATGGAGATGTTCTAAATGAGCCTAAGGAAACTACGGGATTGGTATTCAATATACAGAGATTTTCCATTCACGATGGACCTGGGATCAGAACCCTCGTCTTTATGCAAGGATGCTCACTGGCATGTAAATGGTGTTGCAATCCAGAAGGACAAAAATCTTATCCCCAGCTTCGCTTCATAAGTGTTAAGTGCGTCGGTGCCGACAAGTGTAGGGCTCCATGTGTAGAAGCTTGTCCCGAGGGAGCAATTACCTTATCAGAAGAAGGTAAAGCCCAGACAGACAGGAAGCTTTGCGCGAATTGTGGGAAGTGTGCCGAAGCTTGCCTATATGGGGCTCGAACTATCCTTGGGAAGAGAATGACAGTAGAAGAGGTGTTGGACGAGGTCGAAAAAGATAGGCTCTTTTACAATAGGTCGGGTGGGGGGATTACCGTGGGCGGTGGTGAGCCCTTGATGCAATTTGAGTTTGTTTTGCAGCTCCTCAAGAGATGTAAAGAGCGGTTTTTACATACCGCTTTAGAGACGTGTGGACATGCGCCGGGGGAACACCTGAAACAAATCTCAGAATATGTAGACTTGATGTATTACGACATCAAGCACATGGACCCTGCGAGGCATAAGGAACTCACCGGAGTCTCAAACGAGCTGATTTTGAGTAACGCTAGGAGGGTTCTCTCTGGCGAGGTGAACTGTGAAGTTATAGTACGCACCGCAATAATTCCGGGTAGCAATGATTCTGAAGATAACATAGAAGCCACAGCGAGGTTTGTGGCTGAATCGGGCGGCAAAATGATGGAGCTTCTGCCTTATCATGGGCTCGGATCATCTAAATATAGACAATTAGGTATGGAATACGAACTCAAAGATACCAGACCGCCTACCGATGAACAAATGGAGAGGCTTAGGAATATAGTAGAATCGTTTGGACTAAAGGAAATGACCGGGGTATTCTGAAGACTTTGCCATTTTTGCGACGATTTTCAGGAAGGGAATGTTATGCTATCCTCGTTTAGCAAAGATACAGAAAATTTAGTATACCTTCAGGAGGTGAAAACTTGAAAGCAGCACTATTAAAAGGAGTCAAAGAGCTTGTTCTTGAAGAAGTACCGGTCCCTGAAATCTCTGATGATGAGGTGCTAGTAGAGGTTAGATACTGCGGAATTTGTGGAAGTGATGTGGGTTCATATAGAACTCGTGACCTTATACAACCAGGAACCTATTTGGGGCATGAGTTTTCCGGGGTTCTGGCCAAAGTGGGTAAGAATGTGAAGGGTTGGAAGGTGGGGGACAGGGTAGTATGCAACGAGTTATACGAGTGTGGTGAGTGCTATGCCTGTAAGCATGCGTTTCCGTCGGCTTGCCCGCACTGCTTGGAGGAAGAGATAGGTTGCCGTCCCGGCTTGGAGAATGCCGGAGGCTTTGCCAAGTTTGTAAGAGTTCGCTATCCGGATTATAGGTTATATTCTCTTCCGGACGAACTGTCCTTTGAGGAGGGAACGCTGGTTGAACCCCTTGCTGTTTCACTACATGCGGTTAGGATGTCAATTTTTAAGCCCAGAGATAGAGTAATGGTGTTAGGCTGTGGCATGATAGGTCTTGGGGCTATAACCCACCTAAAGAATGCTGGCGCGGGATTAATTATTGCTACTAGGGGGAAGAATAAAAAACGAGGTGAAGTGGCAATGAAGCTCGGGGCTGACTATGTGTTTAGTCCCGCAGAGGTTCCAGACTTGAAAGAAAAAGTGTTCGAGCTGACCGATGGAGTGGGAGTTGATGTCGTATTTGAGTGTTCTGGAACACCCCAGGCTTTTCAAAGTGCGCCTGGCTTTCTTCGACCCAGAGGTCAAATCATTGTTGTTGGGCTTCTTGTACATGAAGTCCCGATTGTTCCCTCACTTTTTACTCTTGGTGAATACAGTTTACAAGGTAGCTTTTGCTACTACCACGATGAATTTCCCATGGTCATGGAATTCTTGAAAAGACGCCTTTTGCCAGTTACAGAAATAATAACATCTAAGATTAAGTTGAGCGATATTGTCAAAAGGGGATTTGATGTACTCACTTCGCCAAGTCATGATGAGATTAAGATAATAGTAGAACCAGATGTGTAGGTTATATCAATCTAAGAAAGTTGAAAGGAGCCTGCCAGAGA
>SOKA01000055.1 GCA_004376105.1 Dehalococcoidia bacterium | reverse complement strand
GTAATTATTTATATGGGGTATCCTAGAAGTGGGTGATGGAAGCCAGAGTCTGAGCTTGGGCGAGGCAGCCAGTCGTTTTTTGGTTAGCTTATCACCTGACACAAGGGAAATAAGCCAGCAGGAGGTATATAGATTTACTCGCTGGTATGGGTGGGAACGACCTTTTGCTGAGCTTACTGCTCCTGACATAGCTAACTATGCTGAACGGTTATCACTATCGGATACTGACTACACAAAAAAGCTTGAACTAATACGAGCCTTCCTCATTTATGCTAAAAAGGAAGGGTGGAGTAAGAGTAATCTTGCCATTCACCTTAAGACTAAGAAGGGGAAACCCTCACTTCGGTCTTTACCCAGGCGGGGTCTGCCAGAAACTATCTATTTAACTCAGCAGGGATATGCTGAACTGGAGGCCGAGCTTGCTGCCCTTAAGGATAAGCGCCCCCAGGCTATTGATGAAATGCGTAGAGCAGCGGCAGATAAGGACTTCCGTGATAATGCACCTCTGGGGGCGGCTAGGGAGCAACGCGGGCAATTAGAGGGGCGGATTAGAGAGCTAGAAGAGACACTGAAGTTAGCCACTGCTATTGATGAGAAACAAGGGAGCACCTCCAAGGTAAGTGTTGGTGATAGTATTATCCTGCGCGACCTGGCTTCTGGTGATGAACTGCGCTATATGCTGGTCAGTCCCAAGGAGGTAGACCCGACCAGGGGCAAGATCTCTAGTGCCTCACCTATAGGTAAAGCCGTTATTGGTCGAGGTCAAGGAGAGGTAGTAGAGGTAACAGCACCAGCCGGCAAGCTACGCTACCAGATTAAACAAGTTGAGCATTAGCCGGCTTTGTAAAGAACAAATCGGGGTCAGGGGGCTAAACCAAGTTGAGCAACAGCAATAAGTAGGTTCGCTCCCAGTAAGAAGGCATGCCTCGGAAAACAGGGGGCATAGTATAGAGACGCTGAATTTCCCGAGGTGAACCTTTATCACACATTCCGATGAATTGTGATACTTACACTCGGAATTAGTAATATTTGTAATCTAGAGGCTTTAGGGTTAGGAGTTTCTTGGCAATTGCTGGGTATTTGGCGATAAACATCAGTTCGTCCTCGACAAGCGGCTTCTGGGCTTCTACATTAGCATATCTTACCAGTTCCAGAATCTCTTGGGCTTCTTTATCATCATGGAACGATAGTGCCATATCGCCCATTATCTGACCCATTACATGCCTAAAACCGGATATACCACTGTATTGCCCGGTACATATTTCTCTTCCGGTTTCGACAAGTTCCGGCTCACCTCTACCTAGCTCTGTGAAGCTGTATAGTTCATAAGTGGTGGCGTCTTTTAAGACGCCATCAGCATGGATGCCTGAGGCATGAGCGAAGGCATTAGCGCCAACGCCCGGCTGATTTACGGGAATGGGGACTCCAAACGCGTAACTGGCGAACTTAGCTGTTTTCCATGATTTTGATAAATCAATCTTACTCCCAAATTGATATTCTTCGGCAAAACCCTTTGACTTGGTGGCCGCCAAAATGACCGCCAACAGGTCAGCATTGCCAGCTCTTTCCCCAATCCCATTGATCGTGGTGTTAATATAAGCGTCTTGCCCACCGTCTATAGCTCCTTTAGCCCCGGCAATAGAATTGGCTACCGCCATTCCTAGGTCACCGTGGCCGTGAAGCTCGATTGGCATCCCTGTGTTCTCCGCCAGCTTTTTCACCGTTTCATAACTAGTGAAGGGATTATCATAGCCAAGCGTGTCGCAGTATCTTAGCCTGTCAGCCCCGTGCTCTTTGGCTGCTAAACCGAATTTGATGAGGAAGTCCAAGTCTGTCCGTGAAGCGTCCTCAGCATTTACCCCTATACTTTCAGCCCCGTAAGATTTAGCTGCATCAACAGCTTCCACCATCACCATTAGTATATCTTCTCTAGTTTTTTTGCCCAAAAATTTGCCTTTGATCATCTGGTCTGATGTGGAAATAGAGAGATTGAGGTGCCTGATATCTGGGACCAACTTAAAAGCAGTTTCCACATCCTGAGCTACGGCTCTTATCCAACCTCCCAAACGAATGGGGTGCAGCACTCCCATCTGAGCTAATTCAAGATTAGCCTGAAGGTAAAGCGACTCGTGTCGGGTAGTAGGAAAGCCAAACTCAGACTGAAAGACACCCGTCTCATTCAAGCAAATGTTTATTAAAGTCTTTTCTAGCTTGGATAAACCGAGCTTTGCTGTCTGAACACCGTCTCGATTGGTTACATCGATGATATAAATCTTACCCATCAAATTCCCCCAAATTTTCAATAGTACTAAACTTGAAAGATTGTCCCATCACAAATCCCTTAATACCAATATGCAATTTATCGGCAGTGCAGTAAACAACGGTAGCTACTCGTCATAACTTTCTAGGTGGTTTTGACTAATTGTGGGACAGCCCCTTCAGATTCTTCAAATTTATTATACAACGAACTTTGGCTGGTAATCTAGTTGCTGCTAAGCCTTTCTATCACAGCATCAGCCACCTGCGAGGTGCCTACTGCAGTATCGGGTGCCTCTGGTTTAAGGTCATAGGTAACATTATTACCTTCGGCGATAACCTCGGCTACTGCTTTTTCTAATCTATCAGCACTTTTCTCTTCTCCAAGGTGGCGGAGCATCATTACGCCAGAGAGTATCATGGCCATAGGGTTAACTTTGTTTAGCCCAGCATATTTGGGGGCGCTGCCATGTGTGGCTTCAAATACAGCTATTTCGTCGCTCAAGCTAGCTCCGGGGGCCAGTCCCAGTCCCCCGATTAGGCCGGCACACAGGTCAGAAAGCAGGTCACCGTAAAGGTTGGGCGCTACCACTACATCAAATTGGTGTGGCTTTTGTACGAGCTGCATGCTCATGTTATCCACGATTCTATCCTCAAATTCAATATCAGGGTATTCTTTGGCTACCTCTCGGGCTGCAGACAGAAACAGTCCATCGGAGAATTTCATAATGTTGGCTTTGTGCACTGCCGTTACCTTTTTTCGGTGGTGGGTCCGAGCATATTCAAAGGCGAATTTGACAATTCTTCTGCTGCCCATCTCAGAGATTACCTTCATGCTTAATCCAGAGTCCTGTCTTACAGTCTCACCTTTAGTTTCTGAGATAAGCTCTATTAATCTCGCTGCCTCAGGGGTTCCCCTTTCAAACTCAATACCACTATAGAGGTCCTCCATATTTTCTCTGACAATAATGATGTCTACATCTTTATAGAGTGAAGGGGCCCCGGGGTAGGTCTTACATGGACGCAGGCAGGCATAAAGCCCCAATTCCCTACGCAGGGCGACATTAACGCTTCTAAAGCCCGAGCCCACCGGAGTGGTAACCGGTCCTTTAAGGGCGACCTTGTTTCTTCTAACGGATTCAAGTACAGAGTCGGGGAGTGGTGTGCCCAGTGTGTTTTGAGCACTGCTCCCCACATAGGCTAGATCCCAGTGAAAACTGACGCCGGTGGCTTCTAAGACTCTCCTGGTAGCTTCGGTAACCTCAGGTCCTACGCCATCGCCAGGGATAAGCGTAATCTGATAAACCATCGAACATATCTCCTTCTAACTCTCTCCCCAGTCATATGCCAGTTTATAATTTAAAGCTACCATACTTCTGAATATAAGGCAAAAGCCCACCTTCATCAAGGATACGGAGCATTATCTCAGGGATTTTGCTAAACGTGAACTGGTTACCATTGGTCATATCCCAGATAGTACTGGCTTTAAGGTCTACCTCCAGCTCATCACCATCATTAATACTATCGGTCTCGCATAGGAGCACTGGAAGTCCAAGGTTAATGGCATTCCTGAAGAATATCCGGGCCACTGATTTAGCCAATATCGCACTTACCCCGGCTATCTTAATCACCAGAGGAGCATGTTCTCGGCTGGAACCAAGTCCGAAGTTAGTGCCAGCAACTACAAAATCTCCTGGCTTCACTCTGGCCGCGAAGGTTGGGGCAGCATCCTCCATAACATGCTTAGCCAGCTCAGAGAGATTGCTTCTCAGATGAGCAAACCTGCCCGGTATGATGTGGTCAGTAGCGATGTTATCGCCAAACTTGAAGGCTCTACCCTTGAGCATTTACATTACCTCCCTTGGGTCAGTGATTTCGCCCTTAAGGGCAGTAGCCGCAGCCGTAGCTGGACTGCCCAGATATATAAATGCCTCGGGATTACCCATTCGACCCTTAAAATTTCGATTAGCTGTGGACAGGCAAGCCTCTCCAGCTCCCAGCACTCCCTGGTGCAGGCCGAGGCAAGGCCCACACCCTGGTGGCAAGATAATAGCTCCAGCTTCAAGCAGGGTCTGGATATAGCCTGCCCCCATAGCCGCCATCAGTACCCCTCGTGATGCTGGGGCAATTACTAGCCTAGTCTCGGGGTGAATCTTCTTCCTCTTTAGAATCCTAGCTGCTACTGCTAGGTCATCCAAACGGCCATTGGTGCAGGTACCGATAAATACCTGATGGATTTTAGTCCCCTTAAGTTCTCTAGCCAGAGCAATGTTATCCACGGTGTGGGGTTTAGCTACTGTAGGCTGAAGCTCAGCCAAACTAATATTAATGGTTTGTTCATAGATGGCGTCGTCGTCAGGAAAGAGTGGCTGGTAGTGGCTTTTCCGCCCTTGTGTCGAGAGATAATCCCTTGTTACCTCGTCAGCAGGGAAAAGTCCGACCTTAGCCCCAGCTTCAACAGCCATGTTAGCTACGGTAAGGCGTTCTGGGATACTTATATTGCTTATGGCATCACCGCTGAATTCAAGGGCTTTATAGGTAGCGCCATCAACTCCAATCCGCCCAATGAGATGAAGAACAAGGTCTTTGGCATAGACACCATCAGGGAACCTGCCTGAGAGTGCTACCTTAATACTTTCCGGTGCCCGGAACCAAGTTTTACCTAGTCCGAGGGCAACAGCTACGTCTGTGGAGCCCATGCCGCAAGCAAAAGCCCCTAGCCCCCCAGCGGTTACCGTATGGGAGTCAGCGCCAACAATTAAATCACCTGGCTTAGCTAAAGATTCAGCGACTATTTGGTGGCAGACACCTTCGCCAACATCATAAAGGAAACTGCTGGTCTCCCGGGCAAAGTCGCGCAGGAGCATATGGTCGTTGGACAGCTCATGACCCGGACTGGGGGCAGCATGGTCAAGGAACAGGACAGCTTTAACAGAATTAGCCAGACGCTCAAATCCCGCGGCTTGGAATTGCTTCACGCTTAATGGCCCGGTAGTATCCTGAACAAAAATCAGGTCTACCTTAGCAATAACAATGTCTCCCGACTTAGCTTCACTCCCCGACTTGACACTCAATATCTTTTCAGCTAATGTTTTACCCACAGCAATCCCTGCCTGGCGACTTCTCTATTTGAGTCCCAATCTTTGAAGCTAACACAACATTCATAACCTTCCCGCTAAATATTGCCACCTAGTTGCTTGCTTTGCAGATAGCACAATTATAATGGTAGGGTAGCCGCAGCGCAACTAACGGAGGAAGTAGGGGGCACTATATACGATATTCTCGGATTAATAGGACTGGTATCTCGCTAATGGAAGCTCGGGGGAAGCCTTGCGCTGGGAAGTTTCAGAGCCATTGCCTTTAAGTCCCCAGCGAACTGTTTCAGTCGCTACATAACCTAAGAATTCCTTGACTTGCCATTCATTGAGGAGTCTGACATCATCAGGCCAGCCTTGTCTTTGAGCATACCACAAA
>SOKA01000066.1 GCA_004376105.1 Dehalococcoidia bacterium | reverse complement strand
CAAAGTATGAAAAGGTTAAGCATTGGTAAAATAAGAGGCCTGCAACAGATTGCTAATCCAGAGGGTATCTTTATTATATGCGCTATGGACCACCGTGGCTCCTTACGCAGCATGATTGATGATGAGCACCCGGGAGAAGTCAACTATGAAGAGATGGTTGAGCGCAAGCTGGAGCTGTGCTCTAGCCTGGCTAAATACGCCAGTGCCGTGTTACTTGACCCCATATTTGGCGCTGCTCAATGCATTACTCATAGTGCCTTGCCTAATAATACTGGGCTTCTGGTTAGTATAGAAGCCTCTGGCTATAGTGGCGGAAAAGAACACCGCTTGACCGAATTACTGGATGGGTGGAGCGTTGAGAAAATTAAGCGAATGGGTGCCTCGGCAGTAAAGATTCTGGTCTATTACCGGCCAGATTTAGAACAGTTGGCAAGCCGACAATTGAACACAGTTAATATGGTGGCCAAGGAATGTATAAAATATGACCTCCCTTTCTTGGTAGAACCAAAGAGTTATCCTATAGGCAACGAAATTAGTAATCCTCAGGGGTTCGCTGTCCTGAAAGAAGAATTAGTGATTAAAACTGCCCAGGCTATCACTGCCCTGCCCATAGATGTGCTAAAGGCTGAGTTCCCCGCTGACCTGCACTATAAAAAGGATAAGGCTGAGCTTATCAATCTCTGTCATAATTTAGACAAGTCATCCCAGGTTCCGTGGGTTATCTTGAGCGCCGGCGTCGACTTCGAGCTATTTTGCCAGCAGGTGGAAATCGCCTGCCAGGCAGGAGCCTCAGGCTTTCTAGGTGGTCGTGCTATCTGGCAGGAGGCTATGTATATTGATGATGCCCGAGAAAGGGTTCAATATCTATCAACTGTAGGGGCAGATAGGCTAAAGCGACTAACTGAGATAGCTAACAAATACGCTGTGCCCTGGTATAGGAAGTTGGGAGTGACCGCCCATGAGCTGGCGCATACATCAGAAAGGTGGTATGAAGAATACTAAAATCAGGAGGGGGCTATGATTGCCACTATTACCCTCAATCCCAGTCTGGATAGGACTATTACTGTCCCTGGAGTAAAGGTGGGGGAGAGTAACCGATGGACCAGTTTACGTTATTATGCCGGGGGCAAGGGTATAGATGTGTCGCGGGCTATTCACGAGATGGGTGGCCAAACTATAGCCTATGGATTTATAGGTGGTCATGAAGGTAGAACCTTGGAAATATTGCTTGATGAGGAGGGGGTGCCATTTAGCTTCACCCCGATTGGGCAGGAAACACGTATCAATTTTATTATTTCTGATACCAAAACCTTCCAGCAGACAATAATTAATGCCCCAGGTCCACATATCTCAAAAAGGGAACTGGAGAGATTCCTTAAGAAATTGAGAGGAATTCATCCTAGCCCTGCGTTAATGGTAGCCAGCGGCAGTGTTCCACCCGGTATTCCGGTTGATATTTATTACACCATAGTCCAGGGAGCTAAAGGTTATAGAGTAAGAACCATCCTGGATTCTGCAGGTCGGTGGTTAGACGAGGGAATAAAAGCTAAACCCTATCTCATCAAGCCTAATGTCCATGAGGCTGAGGAGCTGCTTAAGACAGAGCTCCCTACTGAAGAAGCAATCATCGAGGCAGCTCTTAACCTGGTTGCAATGGGTATTAAAATAGCAGTCATCTCCAGGGGAAAGGATGGGGTCATTGCTGCCACCAAGGGTGGTGTTTTTAGGGCAGTTCCACCCCCAGTAAAGGTACGAAGTGCTGTGGGCGCTGGTGATTGCACTATAGCCGGGCTTGCCTTAAAGCTAGCTTGGGGAGGGTCATTAATAGAAGCCTGTCGATTGGCGGTAGCTATGGGAACTGCCGCTGTGTTAACACCAGGCACTGAACTGTGCCATAGAGCCGATGTGGAAAAATTGCTACCCCAAATTAATGTCAGAGAGGTGTTAATTAAGCAGAGGGCTAAAATTTTCTTTCCAGCTAGTAACTAAGAGAGGCGCAATCCCCTCTTTTCTGCTATCTCTTGGAGAGCTGATGAGTAAACTCCAAAGGTTTGAGAATCAAACAGCACGAACACCATTTCCCTGAGAGAGGTAATGGTGTGGCTGAGAAAGGTGATAACGGCGTCGATGGCTACCTTTGAAGCCTTGCTAACCGGATAGCCATAGGCGCCGGTGCTTATTGAGGGGAAAGAAATGCTATTGAGGTTGTTCTCCGCAGCTAGTTTCAAGCTCTCTTGATAAGCACTGACTAGCAATTCAGGTTCTCCCTTATTACCACCATGCCAGATAGGACCAACGGTATGGATGACATATTTTGCCTTAAGATTGCCTCCGGTTGTCATTACCGCCTTACCTGTTGGCAATCGCCCTTGTCTGGATACAACCTGCTTACACTCGTCTAAAATGGCGGGACCTCCTGCCCTGTGGATGGCTCCATCTACTCCACCACCACCCATAAGGCTGGGATTGGCGGCATTAACTATGGCATCGGTGCCCTGCTCGGTAATGTCACCTTGAATTATGTGCAACTTTACCTGGTTAATAGTAACTTCTATAGCCTGGTTCTCCGTAACTTAGCCCCCATCATTTTTTACATTCTAGTATTCCTTAAGTATTACGATTGGAGTTCTTTGAGGTTCTTATAGAGTTCGAGCGATTCTGGGTTGGCCAACGCATCTATATTGGGAACAGGCTCGTTGTGAATCACATTTCTTACTGCCTTTTCAACCTTTTTCATATTAATGGTATAGGGGATACCATCAACGGCTATAATCTTGGCTGGGACATGACGGGGGGTGGTGTTTTTCCTGATTGTGGTTTTTATCTTATTAACCAAGTCTTCAGTTAGTTCTACGCCCTTGGCTAGCTTTACAAACAAGATAACTCGAACATCGCCCTCCCAATCTTGCCCCACTACAATGCTATCTGCAACCTCGTCCAGGGTCTCCACCTGACGGTAAATCTCAGCTGTGCCAATCCTCACCCCTCCTGGCTTAAGGACAGTATCGGAGCGTCCGTAGATGATAATCCCGGTATCAGTAATTTCAATATAGTCTCCGTGAGTCCAAACATTAGGGTACACATCGAAATAGGCGCTTTGGTATTTCTCTTTGTTCGGGTCATTCCAGAAGTAGAGAGGCATGGAGGGGTAGGGGGTAGTGACGATAAGCTCGCCCTTTTGATTGACCACTGGTTTCCCTTGGGGGTCGAAGGCTTGTAGGTTCACCCCCAAGCTTCGAACCTGGAGTTCCCCAGCATAGACTGGGCCAATGGGATTCCCCATCAGAAAGCACCCGTTGATGTCAGTGCCTCCAGAAATAGACGAGAGGAGCACATCCTGCTTAATATCTCGATAAACAAACTCGAAACTCTCCATAGAAAGAGGAGAGCCTGTGGAGAGGACCGTCTTCAAGCTGCCCAAATCATATTCCTTACCTGGCTTAACCCCACGCTTTTCAAGCTCAGCAAGATATCTGGCACTAGTTCCGAATATTGTTATCTTTTCATCCTGGACTAACTTCCAGAGTGCTCCAGGGTCAGGATAGAAAGGCGAACCATCATAGAGTACCACGGTGGCACCTAATGCCAAGCTGCTCACCAGCCAGGTCCACATCATCCAACTGGTGGTAGTAAAGTAGAAGATAATGTCTTCCGGTTTAACATCAGTATGAAGCTTCAATTCCTTTAAATGTACGGCGAGAATCCCGGCGGCTCCTTGAACTATACACTTGGGCAGGCCGGTAGTCCCTGAAGTGAACATGATGTATAAGGGGTGGTCAGAGGGGAGTTGCTCAAACTGGATTTCAAGCCCAGCTTCCTTAGATAATAAATCCTTATAGTGAATCGAATTGGGGACTTGGCTAATATCTGGCTTCTTTTCAACATAAGGGACAACCACTACCTTCTGAATAGAAGGTAGCTCCTTCAAGATGCCAGCAACTCGTTCCAAAGAATCAAATGTCTTCCCGTTGTAAAAATAGCCATCAGCGGTGAAGAGAACCTTAGGTTCTGTCTGCCCAAAGCGGTCCAGGACCCCTTTAATGCCGAAGTCTGGTGAGCAGGATGACCAGATGGCACCGATACTAGTGCTAGCCAGCATAGCAATAACAGTTTCCATTATATTAGGCATGAATCCTGCCACCCGGTCACCTGCCTTGACCCCCAATTCCCGTAAAGATTTTGCCAAACGGGCTACTTGCTCATAAAGCTGGGCGTAGGTAATTTTCCTCGCTGTTTCTAGAGCCTCACTCTTGAAGATGAGAGCTGTTCGATTATCACGGTAGCGAAGCAGATTTTCGGCAAGATTGAGGCGGGCACCCTGAAACCATTTAGTGTCCATCATCCGCTTGGCAGGGGTCATAATAGTATCGTAGGCTTTTGAAGCCTTAACCTCACCAAACTCCCATACTGAGGCCCAGAAATCAGCCAGATTGTTTATAGACCAGTCATACAGTTCATCGTAGGAATCAAAATTCTTCCCGTATCGCTCATTAACCAGACCTATAAATCTGGTCATGCTGGCATTCTTTTTGCGCTCCGCTGATGGTTCCCAAAGGGGTAACTTCACGGGATTATTCACCTCCTGATAATACTGTCTTGCTCTTTTATAGTTTTTGCCATTCTAGTATTCTTTTCCCAAAAGTGCAACATTAACTAATCATATTAACGAGCAAAAAAGCTTGACAAACACTATATATTGTGGTATTATGATTTCATTATACTATATAATGGAGTTTTCGTGTGAATTGTCCTTATTGCGGATACGCTGATTCCAAGGTTATAGACTCTCGTGATGTAAATGAGGGCATACGCCGTCGGCGTCAGTGCTTATCTTGTGGGTCTCGTTTCACAACCTATGAGCGAGTGCTACCAGCCAGCCTGTTCGTGATTAAGAAAGACGAGAGGCGTGAGGAGTTTAGTCGGGGTAAGCTGTTAACCGGTATTCGCAAGGCTTGTGAAAAACGACCACTACCTACCGGCGCTATTGATAAGCTCGTCGATGATATAGAAGCTGAGCTTTACCACCTGGGTAAGCCAGAGATACCCAGTGCTGTTATTGGTGATGTGGTAATGGAAAGGTTAAAGAGCCTGGACTACATTGCCTATATCCGTTTTGCCAGCGTTTACCGGGAGTTTACTGATATCACCGCCTTAAAACAAGAAGTAGATACCCTACTCAGTGCTGAAGCATCTCAACCGGCTAGTCAACTACCCCTACTCCCTGATGACAAATTAAAGGAACTAGCTAAGAGCCATAGAAGGGGTCGGAAATGAACACAGCTAATGAGTCAGAAAACAAACAATTACTCAATCGCACCCAGATTGCTAGGGCTGTCTTCGCTGCGGCTGAGTCTATGGGCATGGCAGATAGAAAGCTAGTGGAGCAACTCACTGCACAAGTAATTAAACGTCTGGAAAAATCAAAGCCTCTACCCGAAGCGAAACAGCCCCTGCCCGGAATGGAAGACCTGGTGCCCAAGTCCCAGCGAAGTCAGCAACAACTCCCCAGTGGGTCTGAAATCCAGGCTATAGTGGAAGAGATCCTGGCGAGTAAAGGAAAAGAATCAGTTAAGGAAAAGGAGGTCGAACCTAAAATGGAGGTTACAAGGGTTAAGCCAAAGGCTAAGCCTACTGGCGTGGCCAATCTTACTGAAAATGCCCTTCGTGTTCTGGAAAGAAGGTATTTGAAGAAAGATACGCATGGGGAGGTTATCGAGACACCCGAGGAGATGTTCCGTCGTGTGGCAGAGGCTATCGCCTCTGCTGAACTCATCTATGACCCCAAGGCAGATGTCAAGAGTAGGGAAGAGGAATTCTACCGATTGATGGCTAATCTAGAGTTCCTGCCTAACTCCCCCACCCTAATGAATGCTGGGAGGGAGTTAGGGCAACTGTCAGCCTGCTTTGTCCTTCC
>SOKA01000057.1 GCA_004376105.1 Dehalococcoidia bacterium | reverse complement strand
ATAACACCTATGTCCTGGGAATGATAATTGCCGATACGCTACGTATTTTTGGTCAGGGGATGAAGGTCGCCTGTGAGATAGCCCTGATGGCGGCTGATGCCGGATTGGTACGCACTGATGAGGATGTTATCTCCATAGCTGGAACCGGCCGGGGCGCCGATACTGCGGTGGTGCTCAGACCGGTCAACACCCGCAACTTTTTTGACCTCAAGGTTAAAGAGATTCTGTGCAAACCCCGTCTTTAATAAAGTGGTAACCTCACCCCCTTAAAGCACCCAGAAAGATCTTCGATTTTCCTGGGAACCCGCTTAATCCCCCTCTCCTTGATATGGATATATATTCCTTGCATGAGGGGGGGAAGTTGTTTTTTAAGGGGCTCATACCCCTTTTACCCTGTAGGGTGGGGAGATAAAACTACGGGATAAGCAGAAAATGATGCGAGGGCGGCGGGTGGGAAAAGATAAGAAGAGAAGGGGGAGGGGTTTTATAGTATTATGTCAATCTAAAAGGGCAATATGATATAATATAAGTAGGAAAATTTAAGTACAATCAATATTTTATTAGCTTTTCCTTAAGGAGACATACTAGGACATGTCACCAAAAGAACACTCTCCTCTTGTTAAATTATCTTTAAGTTATTTCCACCAGAGCTTTGGCGATTTACTCAGTGTTCGAGCCTTAATATCAGATTTTACCCGTTCACTTATCGAGGGATTATTCGAACGCATCACTTGGTTTGGTCGTACTAAACAAGACTATCAAAATTTTGAAAGAACTGCCCGTGCTTCCTATAGTTTTTTAGAGCAAGGCAATAAGGTAAAACATAAAGATATCGCTCAGCAATTCGCTCTAGTAATAGATAAAATCATACCTGCTTCTAACGATAGTGCTAAAGCTGGAAGTGAAGCTTCCCAAGAGCCAGAGTCAAACCCCGACTCTCGAATCAAAAAATACCTTGAATTCTATAAAGTTATGTATGAAAGATTACTTCCAATAATATGTTCCACGATAATCTATGCATTTGGAATTTCTAAAAATTCTAAGGAAAAAGCATTTATACCTATGAATGATGGGAAAGTTAGTTTGAAAGCAATTGATAAGATGGAAAAGTTACTTCATTATCCCGAGAACAGACTAGCAATCGGTATCAACAGCCATATCCGAAATGCTTATGCACATGAGAATTACAAAATTCTTGACGGTGCTCGCGTCGAACTGTGGGATATTAACCCCAATACTCGAAAGCTAACTTGGGGGCCAGAAATATGGACACTACAACAACTAATAACTCTTTGCGACGAATTGTGGGTCAATTCACTAGGAATAACCTGTGCACTTGTTTTGTATGACGTAAACAACCGCCAAATCGTGGCCGAGCGAGGTTGGGTTTCACCGGCAAAACCTCCTCCGCTACGAGAGGGGGAATTGAAGAATACAATAGATTCCATAGTAGATAAACTTGGCTTCTATTTGAAAGATATTAAGGTATCCCCTAACTTCATCTCCTTAACACTTTCAACAAAATCAAAGGGTATCAACCAAGAATCTAAATTAATGTTGGGTTACGAAAACCATGTCAGACTTTTCAAAATACCTATGTGGTATGAAGAAAAGAGGATTATAGACCAACTTGTAATATTTCTGCATCGCATTATCCCATATGTTGAGCCCGACATTAAAATTTCTATTCAAGTTCTTTCTTCAAATGGCGAGCCTCTTGGTGCACTTATCACAGACTTGCCTACTATTATTAACCTTAACCTTGTAAGCATTAAACCACAGATTGTAGAAGGTATAAGGCATATTTTCAAAAGAGATACTCTTCAAGATTGTGTCACTTTTGTCGAAAAGGAAGGTGCTCCAAAATTCGTTGGAATTTCACCTTCACCTCCTAAAAAGTAATAGAAAATCCTAAATAGCATTGAATACTGCTGCCCTTCACCCCTCCCTCGCCTTCTTTTGCAGTTCGTAGAGTTTGGTGATGGCTTCCAGCGGGGTCAGGGAAGTAATGTCCAGCTTCTCAAGCTCTTCTACTACTGGTGATTTTGGCCCAAAGAATGATAGCTGCTGAGCTACTACCTCTTTACGGCGTCTCTTGGCTGAGGGCTTAGCCCCCGCCCTTGGGCTACTAACCCCCTCCAGCTCGGCTAACACCTCCCGGGCACGGTGCACCACTGATTTAGGCAGCCCAGCTAGTTGAGCCACATGGATACCATAACTCTTATCAACACCGCCGGGCACAATCTTGTATAAGAAGATAACCTTGCCACCCTCCTCGGCTACGGCAACATTGAAGTTTTTCACCCGAGGCAGGAAACTAGCCAGCTCTACTAGCTCATGATAATGGGTAGCAAACAGAGTCTTGGCTCCAAGCCCTGAATAGTTATGGATATACTCGGCAACAGCTCGGGCAATAGACAGCCCGTCATAGGTGCTGGTGCCCCGCCCAATCTCATCAAGGATGATTAATGAGCGTGGGGTAGCGTTATTCAAGATATTGGCTGTCTCCACCATCTCCACCATAAAGGTAGATTGACCGGCGGTCAGGTCCTCCCTGGCACCAATTCTGGTAAAAATGCGGTCAACCAAGCTAATAGTAGCTGAATCGGCGGGGACAAAGCTGCCTATCTGCGCCAAAAGCACAATTAAGGCTACCTGCCTCAGGTAGGTTGATTTGCCTGACATATTGGGACCAGTGAGAACAACAAGCTGAGCATCATCATTGGACAGGTAGGTATCATTAGGCACAAAGCTGCTGTCAATCAAACTTCTCTCTACTACCGGGTGGCGTCCCTGAGTAATAATTATTTCATTATCGGTGGTTAACTTAGGTCGGACATAGCCATAGCGCACGGCTACCTCAGCCAAGCTAGACAAGACATCTATATTAGCCAAAGCATTGGCGACAGCTAAAATGCGCTCGCTGGCAGTGGCTACCTGACGGCATACCCGATGAAAGATATCAGACTCAAGCTCACTAATCCTGTCCCGAGCATTCAAAATCAGCGACTCATACTCTTTTAGCTCGGGGGTGAAGAAGCGCTCACCACCGACCAATGTCTGCTTTCTAATATAGTCCTGAGGCACTTGATTGAGATTGGATTTAGATACCTCAATATAGTAACCAAAAACCTTATTGAAGCCTATCTTCAGCGATTTAATCCCGGTTTTTTCTCGTTCCTGGCGTTCCAGATTAGCCAGATATTGCTTGGCACTCTTAGATGCCAAACGAAGGCTATCCAGTTCCTCAGAAAAACCTCGCCTGACTACGCCACCCTCACCCAAAGCTGATGAAGGCGGTTCTTCTATTGCCTCGGAAATCAAATCAATGACATCTTGGCGGGGCTTGAGTTCCTCTTTGAGCCAGGTGATGGGACTGTTGCTCTTGCCAGCTTCAATTACCTCTATAAGCTTAGGAATAACTTCCAGGCCATGTTTTAGGCTTATTAGCTCGCGAGGGACAGCAACGTTACCCCTCACCCTATTAATCAATCGCTCAAGGTCAGCCACCTCACCGAGCCAAGAAATCGCCTGGTTACGAGCCAGGGTATTATCACCGAACCAACCAGTGGCATCCTGCCTCTTAGCCAGTTCCGTTATATCAAGAAGGGGCTGACCCAGCCACCGTTTTAACAATCTGCTCCCCATAGCTGTCTTGGTCAGGTCAATAACCGACAGTAATGAGCCCCCGGCTGTTCCCAAGCGACTGCTGTGGAATAGCTCCAGGTTTTTCTGGGTCTGTACATCCAGCGCCATAAATGAATCAGTGGAGTAAGTGGAAAGCCGCGTTAGTTGCCCCAGAACCCCTTTCTGCGTTTCGTAAATATAGTGAATGATAGAGCCAGCAGCCATTATCGCCAGGGGTAGTTGAGCACAGCCGTAGCCATCAAGGGTAGCTACACCAAAATGGTCAAGCACTGTTTGGCGGGCTATCTCCAGCTCAAACCAATAATCCTCAAGGCGAGTTACCGGAGTCGTTAATTCTAAATCGGATAATTCGGCACTGTTAGCCGTAATAATCTCCGGGGGTTTGAGTCGTTCCAGTTCAGCAGTAGCCCGCTCAAGTGCCACTTGGGTAACGGCAAATTCGCTAGTGGTTATATCAACGTAGGCTATGCCCACACCCCCGTCACCTAAAACCAGGCTAACTAAATAGTTATTTTTCTTGCTATCAAGAAGGCTAGGCTCAACTACCGTGCCCGGTGTTACCAAGCGGATAACTTCGCGCTGGACTAAGCCTTTGGTCTGACCCGGCTGAGTTATTTGCTCACAGATAGCAACCCTATAACCTCTATTGATAAGTCTCGCCAGATAGTTATCAAGGGCATGATAGGGGATGCCGGCCATAGGCACACGATACCCCTTGCCCATCTCTCTGGAGGTCAGGACAATATCCAGCTCTCGAGAGGCAAGCTTAGCATCCTCGTCAAAGGTCTCGTAGAAATCTCCCAGGCGGAAAAAGACAATAGCCTGGGGATACTTCCGCTTTATCCTGAGGTATTGCTGTCTAATAGGGGTTGAACCTTCTCTCGTCATCAGTTTATTCTACTAGAATTTCGGGCTAAAAAGAAAGAGGCGTTTATCTACCCCGAAACAAGCCATTTCGGGGTCTACCTCACCCCCTTAATCCCCCTCTCCATGACACGGATATGAATATCTTCCTATCATGAGGGGGAAGATATTAAAAAAGAGGGGCTTCGCCCCTCTTAGACTTATCTAAGGGTGGTATAGGTGGTATAATATTTAAAGAAGGTTTGTGAGAAGTCATGGTGAAAGATATTGATTCAGCTGTTAAGTGGTACAAAGAGAACCAATCGCTATATACATCTCTGTCAAGTAAAGTCGCGGATATAATCAAGGAAAACCTTGAGCAAAGTGGTATACAATATCACAGCGTTACCAGTAGAGGCAAGAGTTTAGAAAGCTTTACCAATAAAGCAAAAAGTGAAAAATATAGTGATCCAACAAATGAAATAAAGGACATGGCAGGCATCAGAGTTATAACTTACCTTGAGACTGATGTTCAGAAAGTGGTTGAAGTTATAGAAAAGTTATTTGACATTGACAAAACTAATAGTATTGATCAATCTCAGCTGCTTGGTAGTGATAAGTTAGGATACAGGTCAGTCCATTACGTTGCTAAATTTACTAAAAGTAGGTGTAAATTGCCTGAATATAAGAAATATGAGGATTTACCATTCGAAATTCAAGTTAGAAGTATATTACAGCATGCGTGGGCGGAGATAGAACACGACAGAAACTACAAATTCAGTGGCAAGTTACCCACTCAATTAGAAAGAAGATTTTACTTAGTTGCTGGTATGCTAGAATGTGCAGACCGTGAATTTGTAGCGATAGGTGAGGAAATAGACAAATATAAAAACACTGTAGTTGAAGAACTAAGAAAGGGTGACCTCGATATTGACATAAATACGGCGTCATTGAAAGAATACTTATCTGGTAAATTCAATAAGTTGATTGAACAAGGTCTGTTACGCAAAGAGTTTGGTGAAGGTGACGTCGGCGGTAAGGTAATAGTTGAAGAGGCGCAGCTGTTTGGTATATCAAAACTTTATCAATTGGATAAGGTTATTCCTCAAGATTTTCAGGATAATATGCTGGGCTTGGGACTGCAGAGCAATTTTTCTGGCATTATGCGAGTCATATTAATGATAAGTGGTCTCAAGAGGTATTTTGAGGTTAGTTGGCGTAAGGATTGGCAAGCCTTAAGTAGTAGCTCTCTAGAGTTATTGAAAAGATACAATGTGGATATCAAGTATTTGCGCAAATATGTAAATATATGAATATTACCCCCTTAGATACGCATCTATGTTGGTGGCGGCGCGTTTGGCAGCGCCCATAGCGCTAATCACCGTAGCGGCACCGGTAGCCATATCGCCACCACACCAGACCCGAGGCTTACTTGTTTTGCCTG
>SOKA01000067.1 GCA_004376105.1 Dehalococcoidia bacterium | reverse complement strand
AAAATTGTGGTCGTCATTCAACAAGATAATAACGTCAGAGTTGAAGATAATGGGCGCGGCATTCCCGTAGAAATTCACCCCGCCACCAATGCATCAGCCCTGGAGACAGTAATGACCACACTGCACGCTGGGGCAAAATTTGGCGGTAAGACCTACCAGGTATCAGGTGGGCTACATGGGGTAGGGGCTTCAGTAGTAAATGCCCTTTGCTCCTGCCTCAAGGTCAATGTCAGGCGCGATGGCAAGCTCTATCAACAGGAGTATAGGCAAGGCATACCCCAAGGAGAGGTGACACAGGTTGGTGAAGCCAGTGATACCGGCACTACCATTACCTTCCTCGCCGATGAGGGGATATTCGGCAAGGTCAGCTATGATTTTAATACCCTGAGCCAGCGAATACGAGAAATGGCCTACCTGAATAAGGGGCTGGAAATATGTCTCAAGGATGAAAAGAAAGATAGCGAGACGACCTTCTACTTTGAGGGTGGAATTACTAGCTTCATTCGCTACCTTAACCGAAACCGGGAAGTCCGCCACCGCCAACCTCTCTATATGTCTAAACTGATAAATAGCACTATAGTTGAGGCCGCCCTTCAGTATAATGATGGCTTTGCCGAGTCCACCTTTAGCTTCGCTAACTGTGTTAATACCGTGGATGGAGGTACTCACCTTACCGGCTTCCGCACAGCACTAACCCGAGTGCTTAATGACTATGCCCGCAAGAACAAGTTTATCAAAGAGGACGAGCCCAACCTGATAGGTGATGATGTCAGAGAAGGGCTTACCGCCATTATTAGTGTTAAGCTTGCCGAACCACAGTTTGAAGGCCAGATTAAAGCCAGGCTGGGCAATCCTGAGATCAAAAGCCTGGTGGAGAGCGCAGTAGGCGAGGGTCTATCCCTCTACCTTGAGGAACACCCCGATGATGCCAAAAGAATTATAGATAAGTGCCTCACCGCTGCCAGAGCCAGAGAAGCCGCCCGAAAGGCTCGTGATTTAATTGTCAAGAGGAGCAGTCTGGATACAGCCACCCTGCCCGGCAAACTGGCTGATTGCTCAGAGAAAGACCCATCTTACCGTGAACTATACCTAGTGGAGGGAGACTCAGCCGGTGGTTCAGCCAAGCAGGGAAGGAATCGTCGCTTTCAGGCTATCTTGCCACTGCGGGGCAAGATCCTCAATGTGGAAAAGGCGCGCTTAGATAAGATGCTAGCTCATGAAGAAATCCGCGCCATCATTACTGCTCTTGGCGCTGGCATAGACGATGAATTTGACCTATCAAAGCTCCGTTATCATCGGGTTATCATTATGACTGACGCTGATGTTGATGGCTCTCACATCCGCACCCTGCTGCTAACCTTCTTCTTCCGCCATATGGTGGAGCTGATTAACCGTGAGCACCTGTTCATTGCCCAACCGCCCCTATACCGGATCAAAGCGAGCAAGCTTGAGCACTGGGTTTACTCTGAACAAGAAAAGGAAGAGGTAATGCATAAGCTAAAAGAGGCTAAAAAGGTGGAGGTTCAGCGGTATAAGGGTCTGGGGGAGATGAGTGCTGAGCAACTGTGGGAAACGACTATGAATCCAACTAGCCGCACCCTACTTGCCGTCAGTGTAGATGATGCCGCCAGCGCCGACCACATATTCCATGTACTAATGGGTGAAGAAGTCCCACCCCGCAAAGCCTTCATCCAAGCCCACGCCAGAAGCGTCAGGAACTTGGATATTTAGTGCACGATACTCAAGATAGCAGTAAAATCGTATCCCTCTTTCTTCAGTTTATCGCTTCCCCCCTCATGTCGGTCAACAACCACTATAACCTTCACCACCTTGCAGTTCGCCGCTTCCACAGCCTCTATGGCTCTGCTCACTGAGCCCCCGGTGGTAAGAACATCATCAACTATAGCTACTCTAGAGCCTTGCTTAAGATGCCCTTCAATCTTCCTCATCGTTCCATGCTCCTTGGGTACCTCCCTGACTATAAAAGATGGAATCGGCTTCCCCTCTAGGTGGCTAACCAAGGCTACTGCAGTTACAATAGGGTAAGCCCCTGTTGCCACCCCACCGACAGCATCAACCCCAATCTCTGCCAATTCGTCAAATACTGCCTTCCCCACCTGGTAGGCACCTTCTGGGGAGAGGGTTAGCCTTTTACCGTCAAAGTAATAATTACTTTTCTTTCCCGAGGTAAGCATAAATTCACCCGTTAGCAATGCACCCACCTCACGGGCGATTTCCAAAATCCTCTTAGCCCTCTCTGTGTTCAACCCCAACTCCAAAGTCGAATTTGTCTCCATAATGCAACCTCCTACTAGGTCTATGCTGTAGTATATAGCCCCTGTTCCCGAATATACCTATCTACCGGCTCAGGGACAAGGTGGTCAATGGGCAGACCTTGAGCCACCCGCTGTCTAATTACCGAGGCACTGATATCTATCTCCGGTGTGTCGAATAAAATAACCCTCTGAGCTAATCCAGGGATGGCTGCTTCTAGCCCGTTAAGGTCAGGAAGTGAATAGCCTACTCTGGGGACTGCCACCAAGTGACACATTTTAATCAGCCGGGATGGCTCCCGCCACTCAGGGAGCTCAGCCAAACTATCCCAACCTAAAATGAAAAACAGCTCATCCCTAACACCAAGCCGACCCTTTAGTTCAGCAATGGTATCAACAGTATAAGAGGGACCAGCCCGCTTTACCTCTATAGTAGACAGTTTGAAGTAAGGCTTATCGCCAATAGCCAGGCGCACCATCTGGACACGATGTTCCGCAGCCGAAATAGGGCTATTCACCCTTAGCCAGGGCAGACCAGCAGGCACAAACAGAATCTCAGCCAAATTTAGCCGAAGTTTTGTCTCCTCGGCAACAATAAGGTGCCCCATATGGATTGGGTCAAAGGTCCCCCCCAGCACACCTATATTCATCCTACTACCAGTCCCATTCTAAATTCCCACAGCGGACTTTATCGCCCAGCTTAACCCCAGCCTTCTCCAAAGCCTTGCTGACCCCCAGCCGAGTCAGTTGTCCTCTAATCTGCCAACGCACTTCAGGGCTAGACACATCTGTCCTAGCCACAATGCGCTCCAACTCGGGAGCTACAACGACAAAGGTATCGCCTTCCTTGTGCACACTAACACCAGCAACCCGGGGCTGAGGATGGAAAACCTTCCTGGCAATCCTTTCTCCAGCTCCTCTCTCAACACTAACCTGACTCACCATCTTCATCGCTTCAGCCATAAGCTGGGAAACACCCTCACCCGTTGCTGCTGAAATGAAAAGAGGCGCGGCTCCAACAGCACTAAAGGCATCCTTAATCTCAGCCAATTGAGCCTGAACCTGGGGCAAATCAATCTTATTCACTACCACAAGCTGGGGCTTCTGTGCCAGAGCCGAATCATATAAGCCAAGCTCCGCATTTACCCGTATCATATCTTCTACTGGAGACGCCGAGCTACCGTCTATCAAGTGAATAAGTATCTTGGTACGTGCAATATGGCGCAGGAAATCGTGCCCCAGGCCTCGACCAAGGTGGGCACCATCTATTAACCCTGGAATCTCAGCCAATACCAAGCTTCGCTGGTCAACTTCAACCAAACCTAGAATGGGCTCACGGGTGGTGAATGGATAACTAGCTATTTTAGGCTTGGCCGCTGAAGAGGCGGCTAGTAAGGTAGACTTGCCTACATTGGGATAACCAATAATACCAACATCAGCGATAAGCCTCAATTCTAATATTACCGAATTCTCCTCCCCAGCCTCCCCCTTCTGAGCAATCCGTGGAGCTTGATTAGTAGCTGAAGTGAAATGAGTATTGCCCAACCCTCCTTTCCCACCCCTAACTATCACCGCCTGCTGGCCAGGCTGCTCCAAATCAGCTATAAGGGCATCACTACCTACCTGTGTCTTATATAAGACCACAGTCCCTACTGGAACGGTTAATATCAGGTTTTTCCCTTTCTTGCCGTGTTTCTTTTTACCCTTACCACTCTCACCATCAGCTGCTCTATAGAATCTTTTTCGCGTGAATGCGCGCAGACTAGTAACACCACGATCAGCCATAATAATTACGTCGCCACCATCACCACCATCACCACCATCAGGGCCACCAAAGGGAACAAATTTCTCCTGTCTGAAGCTTACTACTCCGTCTCCCCCCTTACCTGCTTTTACCGTTATCTCTGCTCTGTCAAACATTTTATAAATTTAACTCATTATAAAACTTTAGTTTATTATTTAGTAATTATAAATAATAATATGACACATCAACCAGTAGCATAGCAATAAAGGATGGTTTGGGCAGATTTTAGACTAAAAAGTACTTTGGATGCTGCTTAAAGTTATCAACAACTTTGGTGACTTATTAAAAGAGTGGTGGTGGTTTTGCAAAATTCCTACTACTTTTAAACCTTACGTGGAACCAAAAGTTATTAATTATTCCTGCCCTTTGGCTTGTGGTGAACCTTTTCTTTGATGTCCGAGATTTTACGCATTAAGTAAGGGCTAGCATTGATATCACTGGCTATTTTCTCACAAGCGTGACTAACAGTTGCCGGATTTCTGTTCCCCAGCTCCTTACCAATTTGAGCCAGTGAGCCATTGGTTTCCTGCCTGATAAGATACATTGCTACCTGTCGAGCTAAAGCGGTTTCTTTGTCCCTTTTCCGGCTCTTTAAGTCTACGAGAGCTAGCTGGAAACTGTTGGCTACCGCTTCTATCACTAGAGCCGGGGTGATAGAAGCACCTTTGGCATGTTTAGTGGCTATATCCTCAAGCGCTTGGGCGGCTAACTCTGGAGTAATTAAGGCTCTAAGCAACTTGGCGTAAGCAATAACCCGGTTTAGACTACCTTCTAGCTCCCTTATGTTTTGCTCAATCCGCTGAGCAATAAACTCCAGCACATCTAAAGCGACATTCTGCCCCCTCTGCTTAGCCTTAGCCTGTAGAATAGCTAGGCGTGTTTCAAAGTCAGGTGGTTGGATATCAACAATTAACCCCCACTCAAAACGGGAACATAGTCTCTCCTCTAATAGAGGCATAGCTTTCGGGGAGCGGTCACTGGTGATAGCAATCTGGCGGTTATTGTTATGTAGCTCATTAAAGGTATGGAAGAAGCACTCTTCTGTCTGCTCCTTACCGGTGATGAAGTGGATATCATCAATCAACAACATATCAACGCTTCTATATTTATTACGGAACTCCTCTGTTTTTCTCTCTTGAATAGCGTTTATAAACTCATTGGTAAACTGCTCACCGCTAACATAAAGCACTTGAATATGGTTGGCTAGAGCTGCGTGACCAATCGCCTGCAGCAAATGTGTCTTACCTAAACCCGGCCCTCCGTATATAAATAGTGGATTATAGCTATGTCCTGGGTTTTCGGCTACTCCCAGAGCAGCGGCATAGGCTAAACGATTACAGCTACCTGTAACGAAGGAATCAAAGGTGTATTTTGGGTTGAACCTTGGGGAGACTTCTTCTCGGGCACTATAGCTACCTGATGAATTTTGATGTCTGGCATCTACTTGGAAGAGGACTTTGATATCACGGCCGGTAAGACCAATAAGTGTTTTCTTAATCAAAGAGCGCTGATTCTTATCTAAATATTCGGCGGCGAAGGTATTGGGTACACCGACAACAAACTGATTATCTTGATAGCTTAAACCTACAGTTTTTTCTAGCCACGTCCGGTAGTTTGGCTTATTGACCTGGATTTGCAGTTCACCCAAGGCAGTTTCCCAGATTTGTTGCGCCGACCCAGCTTCCATTAAACTCCTTTCGTTAAGTTCAAGCACCATTTTGTCCCAGGTGGCTGGGAATTGTGGGGGCTTGGATGGGGGCACGGGGGAGGAATTAAGGGGGATGTTGTTAGCGTAATACCAAGCGTCTTTGATGGCAAGGTTTTTGGCGCTAATTGTTGGGCATTTTAAACCCCTGTCTTCCCTTTCAAGGTCTGTCAGACTTGTTCGTTTATCTAATATTTACCTTATAGATATAAAGTGGCTGGTTGTTAGAAAATTTTTTTGATGTAGACAATTGTCCAAATTTTACCCTAATAATACCAGTGGGCATTTTGGCTGGCAAGGTTTTTGGCGCTAATTGTTGGGCATTTTAAACCCCTGTCTTCCCTTTC
>SOKA01000076.1 GCA_004376105.1 Dehalococcoidia bacterium | reverse complement strand
ACAATTGCAAGTGCTTAAACTCTCGCTTGAAGCCCGATACAGCAAAGGTTAGAATAACTAATAGAAGGCAAATATGAAGCCAAGATTTCTTAACCTATTAATTTTAGCCCTCTTTATTGTCTCCAGTTGTGTCCAGCCACCGGTGGAAACACCCGCGCCTAGCCCTGCAGACGCAGAAAAATTCTTCTCTGAAAATTTTGAAAGCGGGACCGAGAATTGGAGTTTAGAAGAAGGCTGGCATCTTGAAAGAATAAATAACAACACTGTCCTGAAGGGAGAAGGCCATAAATGGGCTACACTGGGAAATAGAGGTTGGGATAATTATGCCTTTAAAGCCAGATTTAAGCTAATTCAAGGAACTATCCATTTTAATTATCGGCGTAGTGTGTCGGCTGGACATCATCGATATTTTATCGGGATTAATAGAAATGAGCTTTCTTTAAACAAGCAAATTGGAGATAAGTTTTACAGCCTGGCCAACATACATATACTTGCAAACATGCGTATCAACTTAGAAAATCAATGGCATGAAATAGAAATTAGAGGATACGAGGACATTATAAATATTCGCCTAGATGGTAAGCTTTATGTTGCATATAAAGACGAGAGCCCTATACTGGCTGGAGGCATCGCTTTTGAGACTTTGGAAGAATCCGTTCTCTTAATAGATGATGTGGAAATCAGAAAAAGCAGCGTAGAAGGTATTGTTAGTGAGCCAACACCTGAGCAAATTTCTGGAATTTCCTTTGTCCCCGATATTACACATTCTGGACACTTAGTGATAGAGGGGAAGGAAACCAAGATAATAGAGGACGTAAAATACTTCCAGCAAGGCAATATATACGTCAATGATGAGGCCAAACTTGTAGTCAGAAATTCTCAATTAATGATTGGGCCAGGCGAAGTAGTACCAACAGTACATTGCTACATATTTGTTGGCGATAAAGCCTCGCTAGAGATAGAGAATTCTACTGTTTTCCCGGGAGATGGTTTGGTAGTAATAGGAACCAGCGGAAAAGTAAACATTACAAATTCTCCCACTGAAATCCACTTATTAAGCATTAATGAAGGTGCTAAGGTAATAATTACAGATTCGGAGGTGGTGGGGCCTATTGGAGGGCTTATACAAATAGAGGGTGGAGATACCAGAATTATTAATTCAACCATTGGCGCACTCGCGTTAACGGTTCCTGCGAATGCACACCTGGATATAAGTGGCCTTAAATCAGGAGTTTATCTTGAATCATGGGATGTTCATGACATGATTCCAGAGGCTGATTATACTCTTGTTTTAGAAAAGACACGTATTCTAAAAGATGATTTCACAGGTGAACTTAAACACGGGCCTTACGAAAGGGGTTGGCTGTTCTTCCTTGACCCAAATGCTCACGTCAGGATATCCGACTCTGAACTAAGGAAAGTATTTATTGATTTGCAAAATGAAGACGTGAAATTTGAAAATCTGAGAGTAGGGATTCCTTCCAGCCTTACGTATCGAGATATTGAGTTAAAAGATATTACCATAATGGGTCAATGGCCGTTTAGTGTAACAGACTCAAATGTAACTATAAGTAATTCTGATTATCTTTTTTTGCAGCCAACGGGGCAATCGACTATTTCTTTAGTTAATTCGCATATGGTTGAATTTATTCCAAGAGACTTCTTTGGAACAATGATTTTTGAAAATGGGACATGGACTTGTGCCGGAGAAATAATTGGAGGTACACCATATCACTCAATGGAGAATAATTTCACTATTAGAGGAAGTTTAAAGATTGATAGAACAGTTAGAGAAAATTTACGGTGGAAAGATGCCCAAGTAACAAGAGAATATGATGTGATAGTTAGGGATGAAAGTGGTAATCCGATTGAAGGAGCTTTAATTAAAATTGACGGGAAAACGTTCGTATCAGATAATGCTGGCAAAGCGAAATTCAGCTTAATCTTTAATGAATTCAATTACAATAAACCCAAAAAATTGGAAGTATTGGAAGGAGAAAATCTTATCACACAAAAAGGAATAGATTTTTTTACTGAAACTCCTATCATAATAATAGAAATTGGCTCGGGCTCCTGAAGACTACTTTAGGAAACCTACTGCAGCGCTCGCCGACTCCTGACAAACTGACAGACCACCCAAGATTGACAACTCCAAGCTACAATGCTAGAATTACGACGGAGATAGCTGCTGCGCAAAAGAGCTGACATCAGTCCTGTGAAAAATTTTGAACCTAGAATCCTAGGGTTCTGCTGCAATTGGATAGCATGTTCAGGTATTAAGCAAGCAGGTACAAGCGAAACTCGATATCCGGTCAATCTTTGTCTCCTCCCGGTGACCGGCTCTGGTATTATCCAACCTGACTCTATTTTGGAGGCTTTTGCCAAGAGTGCCGATGGGGTGTCCATTGCTGCTTGCCCCTATTACTCCAAGGCTTGCCCTCATCACAGTGGGAACTATGGCACATAATATTATATCTTGATATTATATTATGTAGCTTGTCCTAAGATTTAGACTTTCCTGCCTTGGTATAGAACCAGAAAGAATAGATTGGAATGGCTCTCGATGGTCGAAGTGCCAAGGTGTGTTCAGGCAATTACTGATTTCGCTGAGGAAATGAGAAAACTGAACTCCTCCGTTTAAGAAAGGGGGTAAAGATGGCTAAGCCAAAGGTTGCTTTTTATTGGTGCGCCTCATGCGGTGGATGTGAGGAGACAGTGGTTGACCTTAATGAAGATCTACTGAAAGTAGCGGATGCTGTGGATATTGTCCTATGGCCTGTGGCATTGGATTTTAAGAGGAAGGATGTTGAGGCTTTAGGTGATGGTGAGATAGCGGTGAGCTTTATAAATGGGGCAGTAAGGTTGGAAGAGCAGGAGGAGATGGTAAAGCTGTTGAGGAAAAAATCTGGTCTTGTAGTCGCCTTTGGCGCCTGTGCCCATCTGGGAGGGATACCAGGGCTGGGGAACTTCTGGACAAGGGATACGATTTTCCAAAGGGTTTATAAGGAAGTCCCAACTATTGAAAATCCCGATGGAACTACTCCACAGGAAAAGGTTGTTTTTGATGTTGGTGAACTCACCCTGCCAGAATTCTACGATACGGTAAAGACTTTGGATCAAACCATCTCTGTAGATTACTACCTCCCCGGGTGTCCGCCACCACCTGATTTAATACTGAACGCAGTAAATGCCATTCTAGCAGGCGAACTACCGGAGAAAGGAGCGGTACTTGCTCCTGACAAAGCCCTGTGTGATACGTGCCCCAGGGCAGAGACAAAGCCGGAGAAAATATCAATAAAAGAAATAAAAAGGCCGTATGAGATCAAAATTGACCCTGAGAAATGTTTCCTTGAGCAAGGACTATTTTGTTACGGTCCGGCCACTCGCTCGGGGTGCGGGGAAACATGCATTAATGCTAATATGCCATGCCGAGGTTGTTTTGGCCCTGTGGATGGAGTCGTGGACCAAGGCGCCAAAGCCCTTTCCATGTTTGTATCTTTATTAGGGCTTGAAGACGAAGAGAAGATGGCAAAGGAAGATGTAGAAAAATTAGTCAATGGGATTGTAGACCCAGCAGGGACATTTTACAGATTTAGCCTAGCTGCTTCTCTCCTCAGAAGAAGGAGAATGGAATAGGAGGACAGAATGAGAAAGATAACGATAGACCCTATAACCAGGCTTGAAGGGCATGGAAAGATAGAGATATTCCTCGATGATGAAGGCAATTGTGAGCGGGCTTGTCTTCAGATTCCGGAGCTTCGAGGCTTTGAGAAGTTCTCCGAGGGAAGACCTGCCGAGGAGATGCCAAGAATAACAACCATGATCTGTGGGGTATGCCCTACAGCCCATCACATGGCATCAACTAAAGCCCTTGATGACCTTTGGAAGGTGGAGCCAACCTCGGCGGCGAAAAAGATAAGAGAGCTTATGTACAATGCTTTCCAGGCAGAAGACCATATATTGCATTTTATCTTCCTCGGCGGTCCTGACTTTGTGGTTGGTCCAACAGCACCCGCCGGAGAGAGAAATGTCTTGGGAGTTATTGCCAAGGTGGGGTTAGAAGTCGGAGGAAAAGTAATAGAAATGAGGAAAAGGCTCAGGAATGTGCTGAGAATAATCGGCGGCAAGCCGGTTATGCCTACCTGTGGCTTGCCCGGAGGGGTATCAAAACAAATTACCGAGGAAGAAAGGGAGACAATTATAGACTCGGAGGAATATGCGGTGGACTTCTGTAAATTTGCCCTCGGGCTTTTTGACGATGTAGTGCTTAAAAATAAAGAATATGTTGACCTCGTTACCGGAGATATCTACAAGCATAGGACATATTATATGGGGCTGGTGGATGAGAATAACAAGGTAAACTTCTACGATGGACGTCTAAGAGTGGTTGACCCCAATGGTAAAGAGTTTGCCAAGTTTAGGGCTCAGGAATATCTTGACCACATCAGGGAGCATGCTGAGCCCTGGACTTACGTGAGGTTCTCCTATCTCAAGAATGTAGGCTGGAAGGGGTTTGTTGATGGGGAGGAGAGCGGTGTTTTCAGGGTGGCGCCATTAGCTCGGTTAAATGTAGCCGATGGAATGGCAACGCCACTGGCTCAAGAAGCCTATGAAAGAATGTATGAAGTATTGGGAGGGAAACCGGTTCACAGTACACTAGCTTTCCACTGGGCTCGACTCATTGAGGCGCTTTATGCCTCGGAACGGGCATTGGAGCTTGCCCGTGACCCTGAACTTACCTCTCCCGATATAGTAAATTTACCTACCGAGACTCCGAAAGAGGGAATAGGTGTAGTCGAAGCGCCAAGAGGAACTCTAATTCATCACTACCAAACTGATGATAGAGGAATTCTCACTAAAGTCAATTTAATTGTCGCCACCCAGAATAACTCGGCGGCCATTAATATGTCGGTGGAGAAAGCAGCCAAGTCGCTCATAAAGAAGGGAGAGGTTCCCGATGGGATTCTCAATATGATTGAGATGGCATTTAGAGCCTATGACCCCTGTCATGCCTGCGCCACCCACTCACTCCCGGGAAGAATGCCGCTTGAGGTGAATGTGTATAACCACAAGGGAGATTTAGTGAGGAAGCTGAAAAGAAATGAATGAGGAGGTAAACCATGCGTGAGAAGGTAGAAGCAGTTCTGGCTCAAATAAGACCAGCTTTGCAGTCAGATGGGGGTGATGTCGAGCTGGTAGATGTGAGCCAAGGAGTGGTTAGGCTAAAACTCACAGGTGCCTGCGGCGGTTGCCCTATGGCAACTATGACCCTGCGACACGGGATTGAGCGAGTCCTTAAAGAGCAAATACCTGAGGTTAAAGAAGTGATTGCTATGTAGTCAGCTAACCAAGTATGTGAAGGCGTGAAAAGTTAAACTGACGAGGTAGATGGATTGTTTTTTACTTGGAGGATAAAGGGGTATACTAAAGGCTGACATCAGAATAGAAGAAGGGATGATGCCTATATATGAGTATCTTTGTTCAAATTGTAAACTTAAGTTTGAACTGCTTAGAACAATGAGCCAGTCAAGCGAGAGTGCTCTCTGCCCAAGTTGCAGAAGTAGTGCTCAGCGAGTGCTTTCATTATTCTCCAGAAGTTCTGAAGGGTCACCTGCTTCCGAGGGAAGCAGTGCATGCAACAGTTGCTCTTCCTATACTTGTAGTTCTTGTCCTTTATCAGGGTAAGGGGATTATAAATGAGAAACCAGAGAACGGTCTTTACCTGTCATTCTTGTGGTAAAGGGGTAGAATGTTCTCCTGGAAAGCTACCCTGCGAGGTGCTCAAAGGCTGGCTGACTGTTTCTCACTGGAAAGGTTTAGGCTCCGTCGAGCACTATAACTTCTGCTCCTTTAGTTGCCTTAAGTCCTGGGTAGATACCCAGATACCCAGAGTCCCTGAGGTATTTCTAGAATCCTTTAAAGAGGATAAAAAATAAGCGGTGCAAATATGTTACAAATAAAGAACCTGAAATTGATATTGGATGGCAAACTCATAATCAACGATTTGAGCCTACATGTAGAAAAAGGGGAAATCCATGCTGTATTGGGAGTAAATGGAACAGGGAAAACAACCCTGGCTTATCTGATAATGGGAGTGAATTACTTGCCCGATGATGGAAAAATAATATTTGAAGGCGAGGATGTTACCAGGTACCCAATTTCTCAAAGGGCAAAAATGGGAATAACCCTTGCTTGGCAAGAACCAGCCAGATTTGAGGGACTGAGCATAAGAGAATACCTGGGCTTAGGAAATGGATTGAAAATAGAAGAGATCGAAAATTGTCTTTGGGCAGTCGGGCTTCCACCGTCACAATTTTTGAACCGGGCAGTTGATGTGAGTTTAAGCGGGGGAGAGAGAAGGAGGGTGGAGCTTGCCTCTGTTTTAACTATGAAACCAAAACTTGCCATTTTAGACGAGGTCGACTCTGGAATAGATGTGGTCTCACTGCCCCATATCGTAAATGGCATAGCTAAAATGAAAAGTCTTGGCTCCTCTGTCCTTTTAATCACTCATAGTGAAGTCGCTGTAGAAATAGCAGATAAAGTATCTGTGATGTGTGCTGGAAAGATATTTAAGACGGGAGCTCCAAAGGAAATGTGTCAATGGTTTAGGGAGAATTGCCGAGTATGTGACCACATTAATGTACCAGACTAAAGACGGTTTAAAAGATGATTACTACCAAAGAAGAATACGAAGAGATTGTTGAAGCCTACGGAAAAGCCGGCGGGAATAAGGAAGCCCTCAAAAGCAGAGAGGTAGCAAGCCTTGTAATTCATGAAAGCCGGGTTTTAAGTGCTAATCAGGCTGAAGGAATAAGAGTGAAATGGGAACAAAAGGACAAAGGGGTTAGGGTTGAGCTGACAGTAGAGGAAGGAAAGAAAATCACATATCCCGTTCATTTATGCTTTGGCGTTTTGCCAAAGGAGGGGCTGCAGGAAATCATATTGAGAGTAGAGGCACAAGCCGACAGCGAGGTAAATGTGATTGCCCACTGTATTTTCCCCAATGCTGTTAATGTAATACATAAGATGGATGCCGATATAAAAATAGGAAATAATGCTAAGTTTTATTACCATGAAACTCACTATCATGGGGAATTCGGTGGGGTTAAGGTGATTCCAAAGGCAAAAATCAGGGTGGGCAAGAAAGGTGTCTGGGAGAGCACCTTTAGCTTAATCGACGGCTGCGTGGGCACGTTGGATTACGATTTTGAGATTTTTGGCGAGGAAAAAAGCATTAGCGAGCTTATAGTTAAAGTCTATGGCAAAAAAGAAGACGACATAAAGATTACAGAGAAAATCCATCTGGATGGCAAAGAAGCCAGGGGTCTAGCCAAAAGTCGCCTGGTATTAAATGATAATGCCAAAGCGATAGTTAGGGGTGAAACATATGGCAATGCCCCTTTGGCTCGGGGACATGTCGATTGTGTTGAGATTGTGAATGGGGAAGGAGTAATAGCAAGGGCAATACCGGTTGTATATGTGAACGATAAACAGGCAAAGGTTACCCACGAAGCTGCTATAGGTAGTATTGATAAAAAGCAGATGCAGACATTGATGGCTAGAGGATTGGATGAAGAGGAAGCGGTCAAGATTATCGTAAAAGGGATCCTAAGATAAAGATGAACACGCTTATCTTAGGGGTCGGGAATCCAATTCTCACCGACGATGGAGTTGGAATCAAAATTGCCCAGAAGCTCAAGGAGGAAAACCCTGAATTAGAAGTGGTAGAGACGAGCGAAGCCGGAATCGCCCTCCTTGACCTTATAGCGGGCTATGATAAGCTCATTATCATCGATTCTATAAAAACTGAGCAGGGGAAACCGGGGCAGGTCTATAAGCTTGGGCTGGAAGATTTGAAGCCGGCTATGGATTTCTCCTCATCTCATGGCATAGATATTGCCACCGCACTCGAGCTTGGGCAAAGGCTGGGATACAGGATGCCCAAGTATATTAGCCTGTATGCTGTGGAGATAAGGGATAATACAACCTTTGGCGAGAAGTGTACCCAAGAGGTAGAGGAAAGGATGCCATTCATTACAAAGCAAATAATAGACAAGGAGAAGCTATAAAGGATTTTGAGCCTAAAATCATAGTTTTCTGCTGCAACTGGTGTTCATATGCTGGGGCAGACCTTGCCGGCACTTCAAGATTAAAGATTAAGCCCTATTTCAGGATAATTCGAACCATGTGTTCAGGAAGGATAGAACCAAGCTTTATTTTACAGGCCTTCGCTAAAGGAGCCGATGGAGTGATGGTAGCAGGATGCCATCCGGGAGATTGTCACTATATGAGCGGTAATTATAAGGCAATTCGAAGGATAATGCTGCTCAAAAACATGCTGCCACAACTCGGGGTAGAACCTGAGAGATTAAGGCTAGAATGGATTTCTGCGTCTGAGGCACTAAAATTCCAGTCCGTAGTAAATGAGTTTATTGATGAAGTCACAGAGTTTGGTCCTCTTACACTAAGTAAAAAAACGAGGTTAAATTGAGCGAGCAAGTTGCTGAGGCGGGAGTGTCACTTAAACTAAATGAGGATTATTGTAGCAACTGCTCTATTTGTTCCTCCCTTTGTCCCTTTGAGGCGATAAAAAGAGATACCGAAACTGGTAAGACCTTTCTGGAGATAGAAAAGTGCCAGGTGTGCGGAATCTGCTACTCTACTTGTCCGGCTAAAGCCATCGACATCATCTATTACGACCTTAATTCTTTAATTAAGTATCTAGCGAGGGCAAAACAGGAATATGACTGTGATACATTGGTTATTATGTGTAGAGGAAGCGCCCCCAATTTTGCCGGGATAGAGGAGCTATTTGGGGTGGCAAAGTTCATCCCTCTATCTGTTCCCTGTGTTGGTCGCATTCCAGAGGAAATATATCTTAACGCCATACTTATGGGGATAAAGGAAATTTATGTCCTCGCCTGTGATGAGGATTACTGCCGATACGATAGAGGAAGTCCAGTCACCGGGCGCAAAATCCTGGCCCTCAATCTTTTATTGGAGCAACTTGGCTATGGCAAAGAAGCTATAGCCCTAAAACGGAATAGTCTGAAGGTAAAAGCGGATAAAGACCTGTGCATTGCCTGCGGCAATTGTGTCTTTTACTGTCCTTATGACGCCGCTAAGCTGGAAAGTCCGGGGGGGATTAACTTTGATTTAACTGCCTGTCGAGGCTGTGGCCTGTGCGTCGCTATGTGTCCGGCTATAGCCCTGGAGCTGGAGAATTGGGAGGGAGAGAGCATCTCAACGTTAATCTCCAAGTTATCATCGGAAATGGAACAGCCAAAGATTTTGGTATTTCGCTGTCAATGGGCTGTTTTCCCCCCATTGGATGAGGAATTAGCGCCAAATATTCGCTCCATAGACTTGCCTTGTGCAGCCAGGGTTGATAACTTCCATATCTTGGACGCTTTTCAGAAGGGTATAGATAGCGTTTTCATAGCGGCTTGCTCTGAGGAAGATTGCAAACAGGAAAAGGCAAGCGGGAAGGCGCAGCACTCAGTAGCAAAACTGAAGGAAAGGCTGGGACAAATAGGCCTTCAGGATAGGCTTCACTTCTGCACTGTAGCTCCAAGATACCCCGAGGAGTTCGATAGGGAATTAGAGCAGTTTAGCCAAAGAAGAGAAGCTATCTATTCAAAGGTGAGCAAATGATAGTAACAACTCAAAAGCCCCTGGATGAGCTCTTAGATTTTATCTCCACCTACAGCAATATCTTGATCGCTGGTTGTGATGGCTGCACCCAGCCGCCGAGAGGCTTAAGAGAGGCTAAGACCTTGAGTCAATTGCTAGAACTTGGTGGAAAGCTGAGAAACAAAAACTTCTCATTTAAAACAACTACAATAGCTAAGCAGTGTGATTATTACTTAGTAGCTTCCATGCTTAAGCCCCAACTAGAAGGTGTGGAGGCAGTGCTCTCTTTAGCCTGCGGGATAGGGGTGCAAACCTTAGCTGAACTTTTCCCTGAGATTCCTGTCTTTCCAGCGCAAAATACTCATTTCATGGGGGCGGAGGAAAGGGAAGGGGCTATTTTGGAAGAAAGGTGTGCCGGCTGCGGAGATTGCCTTCTAGCTCTGACCGGTGGCATTTGCCCAATTGCTAGATGTACCAAGGGATTACTTAATGGTGCTTGTGGCGGCAGCAAAGATGGCAAGTGTGAACTCAACCCGGAAAGGGACTGTGGCTGGATTCTGATATATGAGCAACTCAAGAAAAAAGGCAAGCTAGACCTTCTTAAGGAATTTCGCCCCCCGAGGGATTACCAGCTAACGGGCTGGAAGGTGTCCACATAACAGATAGAGCCGGGGTAGAGGTGAACAGTGCTGGTAGGAGTAAAGAAGCTGGTTAAAATAGGCGTGCGGGGGGTGGTGCAGGGGGTTGGCTTCAGACCCTTTGTTTATCGGCTGGCTCAGGAGCACAATTTGAAGGGCTGGGTGCGCAACACCTCGGGAAATGTAGAGATTGAGGTAGAAGGAGATAAGGAGACCTTAGACAATTTCCTGAGCGACCTTGAAGCTAAAACCCCTCCCATGGCACGCATTGAGAAGGTTGAAACCGCTTTCTATCCCCTGAAGGGTTATACCGGGTTCGAAATTTGCCAAAGCCTGAGCCAAGAGGGGAAATACCAGTTAGTGTCACCGGATATCGCTACCTGTGAGGACTGCAAGAGGGAGATTTTCTCTCCTACCGACCGCCGCTTCCGCTACCCCTTTACTAACTGCACTAATTGCGGTCCTCGATTTACTATCATCGAGGACATCCCTTACGACCGCCCCAAGACTACCATGCGTAAGTTTGAAATGTGCCCTGAGTGTCAGCAAGAATACGATAACCCCTTAGATCGACGCTTTCATGCCCAGCCCAATGCCTGTCCCGAATGTGGTCCCAGTTTGGAGATAGTTGATAGTAATGGTAACCCTATTGAATGCAATGATGCCATTAAGGCGGCAAGCGCTCTCCTAAAAGCAGGGAAAATCTTGGCTCTTAGAGGTCTAGGCGGATTTCACCTTGCTTGTGACGCCACCAATGAGAAAGCGATAAATCTTTTAAGAACCAGAAAAAGGCGCTTCTTCAAACCTTTGGCGGTTATGGCCGGCACTTTGGAAGATATTGAAAAACACTGCTTGGTATCTCCTGAAGAGAGAAAACTCCTTCAATCTCCACAATGCCCAATTGTGCTCCTGAGGTGGAAGCATAGCTCATCTAATATCTCCCCAGCAGTAGCCCCAAATCTAAGGTACCTCGGCATCATGCTCCCTTATACCCCTTTGCATCACATTCTATTAAGGGAGACAGGTTTTCCTCTGGTCATGACCAGCGGCAACCTTAGTGAGGAACCTATTGCCAAAGATAATGACGAAGCTTTAACAAGGCTCAGAGGAATTGCTGATTATTTCCTGCTTCACAACCGGGATATTTTTGCTCGATATGATGATAGCGTCTACATGGTGGAGGGAATGCCTCAGGCTATAAGGCGGGCGCGAGGCTATGCCCCATACCCTATTTTCCTTCCTTTTAAGTCGAAGCAAATCCTCGCCAGCGGGGCGGAGCTAAAGAATACCTTTTGTCTTACTAAAGACGAGCATGCCTTCTTGAGTCAGCACATCGGTGATATGGAGAACGAGGAGACTCTAGAACACTTTGAAAATACTATTGAGCTCTATAAAAAGCTATTTCGCATCAAGCCCGAAATTGTGGCCTATGATATGCACCCAGAATATCTTTCCACAAAATACGCCCTTCAAGCTGGCTCAGAGGAGGGATTAAGTCTTATCCCGGTCCAACACCATCACGCCCATATTATAAGTTGCCTGGCGGAGAATAAGTTCGAAGGTCCTGTTATCGGTGTGGCCTTCGACGGCACAGGATATGGCACCGATGGTACAATCTGGGGAGGGGAATTTCTGCTCGCTGATTGGCACAGCTTCCAAAGGTTGGGACACCTAGAATATGTACCCCTACTCGGAGGTGAAGCAGCCATAAAGAAGCCCTATCGTATGGCTTTGAGCTATCTCTATACATTGCTGGGAGAAGACTTCTCCTTAGAAGGTCTCCCCCTCAGCAAGCTCAAGCCAGCTGAACTTGAGTTAATAAAACAGCAGCTAAAGCGAAGGATAAACTGTCCTTTAACTTCAAGTGGTGGGCGACTCTTTGATGCCGTCTCAGCCTTACTAGGAGTGAGAGGGGAAATTGATTATGAAGCTCAGGCAGCCATCGAGCTTGAGATGCTGGCTTCAGACGAAACAGATAAGTCCGAATGGAAATCCTATCCTTTCTCCATTGTTGAGCATCATGGAATGAGAGTCGTAAAGTTGGAAGAACTATTCTCCAAGATAGTTCAAGATGTTAAAAATCAGGTTCCTATCCCTATAATCTCGCTCAAGTTTCATCGCACAATGGCTCAAATAATCGCTGAAATGTGTAAAACCATCGCCAAAGAAAGTGGCGTAAATAAAGTGGCGCTAAGCGGCGGTGTCTTTCAAAATCGGCTACTGCTGAAGCTAGCCACCGCTGCTTTACAAGGAGAAGGCTTCATAGTGCTTACTCATCATCTAGTGCCCTGTAATGACGGTGGGATTTCCTTAGGACAAGCGGTAATCGCCCATTTTGCTAGTATTTCACCAGGAGGCACGGAACATGTGTCTTGCCATACCGGCACTCATTAAGTCCATAGAGGGTAAAGAGGCTGAGGTTGAGATAGGAGGTATAACTCGCAGGATTAGCCTGTGGCTCACCCCGGAAGCTAAAGTGGGAGACTATGCGCTGGTTCACACCGGCTATGCCATAAATGTCTTGGATCAAGAAGAGGCTGAGGAAACTTTAAGGCTCTTAGAGGAAATAGCAGGGATGGCTGAGGAGGAAGGTTGAAATTTATTACTGAATTTCGGCGCTCTGAACTGGCCGAGGGGTTAATCTCCCAAATCCATCGCCAGTCCAAGACCTCGGTGAAGTTCATGGAGTTCTGCGGTGGTCATACGGTAACTATTTTTAGATATGGCATCCGCCAAGTTTTACCATCAACTATTGAAATGGTCTCCGGCCCAGGTTGCCCTATTTGTGTTACGGCAAATGCCGACTTGGACAAAGCAATTACCTTAGCTCAAATCCCAGATGTAATCATCACTACCTTCGGCGATATGCTTAAAGTGCCCGGGAGCCACTCCAGCTTACAAAAAGTCAAGGCTGACGGCGCTGATGTGCGTATAGTATATTCCACTATGGACGCCCTTAAAATAGCTGAGAGGAATCCTACTAAGTCCGTAGTCTTCCTTGGAATTGGATTTGAGACCACCGCCCCAACCATCGCCGCTTCTATCCTCCAGGCAGAGAAGAAGATAAGTAATTATTATGTTCTTTCCTTGCATAAGCTTTGCCCACCGGTGCTCCGAGCCATTCTTGATTCAGGTGAGGTCAAGCTTGATGGACTTATATGCCCCGGACATGTAAGTGCTATTATCGGCTCCCATCCTTGGGAATTCATTGCCCGAGATTACGGCATCCCTTGTGTAGTCTCCGGTTTCGAACCCTTAGATATCCTGCAAGGTGTTGATATGCTGGTAGCTCAGATTGAAAACGGTGAGTCTAAGGTTGAAATTGCTTACCGACGAGGAGTGCGTCCTGAAGGCAACCAACAGGCTCTAAAACTCATGGAACAGGTGTTTGAGCCTTGTCCTGCTCAGTGGCGAGGGATAGGGGAGGTTCTCAATAGCGGCTTAAAGTTGAGGGAAGAGTATCAGCACTTTGATGCCGAACTCGCTTTTGATATCGACCCCGGACCTACCTATGAACCCAAGGGCTGCGTCTGTGGCGACATCCTGAGGGGGGTTAAAACGCCTATTGATTGTCGACTCTTTGGTAAACTTTGCACCCCAGGACATCCTGTAGGACCATGCATGGTCTCTTCAGAGGGCAGTTGCTCTGCCCATTACCTCTATGGAGGGGGTTTTGAAGGATAAAATCCTGCTAGCCCATGGCAGTGGAGGAAAGCAAGCCCACGAGTTGGTGGAGAAAAGCTTTCTTAAAGCTTTCGCTAATCCCTTTTTAGCTAAATTGGATGACTCAGCCGTCTTTGACCTCAGTGGAAGATTAGCTTTCACCACCGATAGCTATGTAGTGAGCCCTATCTTCTTCCCCGGTGGAGATATTGGCAAGCTTGCTGTCTGCGGCACAGTGAATGACTTAGCTATGTCCGGGGCTAAACCGCTTTATTTATCTCTTTCCTTCATTATTGAGGAGGGGCTTCCCCAAGGTGAACTGAACGAAATCGTAGATTCTGCCCAGAAGGCAGCTCAAGAAGCAGGAGTGAAAATCGTCACTGGAGACACCAAGGTAGTACATCAAGGTAGCGCCGATAAGCTCTTTATCAACACTGCCGGTGTAGGCATAATACCGGAAGGGGTCGATATCTCTGGTGGCAACGCAAGACCAGGAGATAAGGTAATTCTAAGCGGGGCTATAGGCGACCATGGTATTGCTGTGCTTAGCCAACGGGAAGGATTGAGCTTTTCCACACAACTTAAAAGTGATTGTGCCCCACTTGATAGCTTAGTGGCTGAAATGTTAAAAGCCAGCCCAAATATCCATTGCTTACGAGACCCTACCAGAGGAGGGTTGGCTACTTCCTTAAATGAACTGGCAAAGCAATCAAAGGTAAGTATAAGAATTGAAGAGGAAAAGCTCCCGGTGAGGGAAGAGGTTCTCGCTGCTTGTGAGATGTTGGGCTTTGACCCCCTCTATGTAGCCAACGAAGGCAAGCTGGTGGCTATAGTCCCAGCCGAAGGTGCCGACAAGGTTCTCAAAGCAATGCGAGGAAATCATTATGGAAAAGGTGCGGCCATCATCGGTGAGGTGGGGGCAGAACATCCCGGCCGGGTGGTAATGAAAACCTGTCTGGGAACTTCCCGAATAATTGACATGTTAGTCGGAGACTTACTACCCCGAATTTGTTAAACTGCATTGAAAGCTTTCATGCGCCATATTGCCAAGGAGCAGAGTGAAATTTGGAGCAAATGATAAGGGGGTATGAAAATAGCTGAAAAAGAAAGATTAGATATGTTTTGCTACCAATGCTCCCAGACTGCAAGGGGGACAGGTTGTACTGTAAAAGGGGTATGCGGGAAGGAGGCTACGGTCGCCCGTTTGCTGGATAACCTGTTACTTGCCACAAAAGGTATGGCTGCCTATCTCTACCATGCGAGGGAACTCGGATATACCGATACCGAAATAGATGCATTTTTGGAGCGAGCCTTTTACGCAACATTCACCAATGTCAACTTTGACGCGGAAGACCTCGTGCGACTGGCTATTGAGGCTGGTGAGATGAATGTGAGGACTATGCGGCTTCTCAAAAAGGCTCATATCGAAACCTATGGAGAGCCAGAGCCCACTGAGGTACAAACAGGAACGGTCAAGGGGAGTGGCATCATTGCTACCGGCCACAGCCTCAAGGTACTTGATGAGCTGCTCAAACAGACTGAGGGGACTGGGATAAATGTGTACACCCATTCAGAACTTTTGCCCGCACATGGATATCCTGGTCTAAAGAAGTATGAGCATCTGGTTGGCAATCTGGGGAAAGCGTGGTTTGATCAGAAAATATTATTTTCCAAGTATCCCGTAGCGATCCTTGGAACCTCAAACTGTGTCTCGATCCCCAAGGAAGAGTATAGAGACAGAATGTTTACCACCGGGCCTGCGCGGCTGCCTGGCGTGCAACACCTCGCTGGATACGACTATACACCGGTGATAGAGAAAGCGAAATCGTTGCCGGAACTCGAGGAGAAGCCTGGCGACATTATACTCACGACAGGGTTTTCCAAATCTGTAGTTCTGTCCCTGACAGACAAGATCAAGCAACTGGTGGAAGCTGGCAAAATTCGCCACTTCTTCCTTGTAGGAAGCTGTGATTCACCGCTCAAGAAGGCAGAGTACTATCGGGAGTTTGTCCAAAAGTTGCCACAAGATACAGTTGTCTTAACTCTTGCCTGTGGTAAGTTCAGGATCAACGACCTAAATCTTGGTGATATAGATGGTATTCCCAGACTGATTGACCTGGGACAGTGCAATGACTCTATCGTTGCCATTGACATAGCCACTGCTCTTGCTGAGATTTTTGGCGTAGGAATCAATGAACTTCCACTGACCCTGGTCTTGAGCTGGATGGAGCAAAAGGCAGTGGCTATCCTTTGGAGTCTGCTTGCACTCGGGATTAAGGGCATATATTTGGGTCCCATCCTACCTGCCTGGGTGAATGACGACATTCTGAAAGTATTGAGAGAAAACTATGATTTGCGAGTCATAGGCAACCCAGAAGAAGACATTAAGCAAATCTTGAGTGCCTAATCAAGAGGTTGGCAAACAGGCGAGACGTTACCCGTAATTATGGGCAAAAATAGAAGATATTCTTAGCTACTTTGTCAAACTATAAATGCACGAACTTGCCATTACCAAAAGCATGCTTGACCTCGTCCTGGAACAAGCCGAAAGGGCTGGAGCCAAAGAGGTTGTAAAAATCAACCTGGTTATCGGGGAAATGACTGGGGTTGTTGAAGAGTGTGTTCAGTTCTACTTCGACTTCCTTGGCCAAGGAACCATCGCTGAGGGGGCTGCTCTTTCCTTTAAAATGGTTCCTGTAACGGCTCGGTGCCAGGGCTGCGGTAAGCTCTTTGAAATTAAAGAGTTTGATTGGACTTGCCCCTATTGTCAGAGTAATAATATGGAGATTATATCTGGTAAAGAACTTTTTGTAGAAAGTATTGAGGTGGAATAAATGGAAGTAAAGGTTCTTAAAGACATTCTTGGCGCTAATGAGCAGATAGCGGAGAGAAACCGACAGTTACTTGGTAGCAATAATGTATTTGCTGTGAACCTGATGTCCTCGCCGGGCGCTGGCAAGACTAGCCTTATTTTGGCAACAATAAAGAGGCTGAAGGGGAAAACCAAAATCGGTGTTATTGAAGGAGATGTGAGCTCAAGCTTAGATGCCGAAATGGTAGGCAAAGAGGGTGTGCCTGTCGTCCAGATAAATACCGGTGGAGCCTGTCATCTCGACGCTAATATGATTTCGAATGCCCTCGGCAACATGCCCTTACAGGATATCGAACTACTCCTTATCGAAAACGTAGGCAATTTGATCTGCCCGGCTTCATTTGCTCTTGGTGAGCATAGAAAGGTCATAATTTCAAGCGTTCCCGAAGGGGATGATAAGCCATTCAAGTATCCCTTAATGTTCCATATAGCAGATGTCGTGCTAATAAATAAAACCGACCTTTCGCCTTACCTAAAGTTTGATACCGAGGCCTTTTCTCAGGCAATCAAAAGGATAAACGCAAAGATAGAAATTTTCCAAATCTCTTGTGCTACCGGGCAAGGAATTCAACAATGGGTCTCCTGGCTTCTGACCCAGATGTCATTTCTCCGCGGGACGAAACGGATATTTTGATATAGATGCAGTCTCCACCAGAAATTTCATAGGCGCTAGCCTCACAGAGCTAGCGCCTTTTATATCTGGAACTTATTTGGTGATGAGAGATTAGTCTTTCAGCCTCGCCCCCCACTGGGTTGCTTCAAGTTGTGTGCCTTTGTCTAACCTGTTTTCAATAATTTGATAGCTTTTATTTAATTTTAACTAAAATCATAATATCTCCTGGCTGACCATCAGTTATTTGACGGGCATTTCGGAGTCTTACTTTGGCGCCGGTTTTTACTCTGGCAGGGATTTTCACCCTTAGCCTTTTGCCCCTTCGAGTTAGGTCTTTTTCTAGTCCCCGAGCTGCCTGTTCCTTGGTAATAGTTATTTCATAGTGAACATCCTGGCGTGGAGGACGTTGAGCCTGACCGAATATCTCTTCCAGGTTAATTCCCCGGGGAACTTCAAATCTCACTCCCCTTGGACCACCAAATCCCCGGCTGAATGTCCTGAAGGAAAAACCTCTACCCTGCAGCAAGTCACCAAAGATATCATCCAAGAAGTCAAATCTAAGGCCAGACCCGCCGAAGTCTCTCATCAGGTCTTCAAAAGTGGTTCGGGTAAAAGGACTACTAAAGATATCACCAATATTGCCCACAGTGCCAACCTGGTCATATTGCCTTCTCTTTTCCGGGTCACCAAGAACTGCGTAAGCCTCATTTATTTCCTTAAATTTTTCGTTGGCTTCCTTCTCTTTTCCCGGATTACGGTCGGGATGATATTTCATTGCCAGCTTTCGGTATGCCTTCTTAATGGTTTTTTCGTCTGCATCCCGGCTAACACCAAGGATTTCATAATAGTCTTTTTTGCCCATAAATTCTTCCCTTGTATTCACTCTTTGCCGCTTTTTTCCTTATCTACCTCCACCCCGCAAACAGGGTCTTTTGCCATCTAAATTACCCTCTATATCATAAAAAAGCAATAACCTAGACCTAAAGCCATGGCGCTGATGACTGAGGGATTTGCCACGCCTTGGGGTTCAAATAGTAAGGTTACCTGTTATAATAACCTATGCCCTGAATTCTTACCAAATTCTGGTTAACCTCGGTCTTGGCTCCTAGTATAGTCTCCACAAGCCATAAATTGGTCTCCACATGCTCTGTTAGCCTTGGTATCCTATACTCACTAACCCCATCAGCTAAAGCAGCGTAAAAAATAAGCTGGTCGGCTAAATGCTGGTCAACTGTAGCTCCAGTTGCCAGAGCCTCTACCAGATTCCTAGCTACATATCTGGCAATGTCCTCTGAGGTTCGCCTTGGTTCGCCGGCCCTATCAGCACCAATAATAACTCCGGAACTAGTTTTAGCATATAGAGTAAGAGCCGCCCCCCTCTGAAGGGCTAGGGTATCATAGATAACCTCTATTTGTGCCCGGTATCCATTTGATTTAAGCACTTCATTACATTTCTTAACCATTCGCTCACTCACCCTCCTCTCCTTGAGATGAGAGGAAAGGGCAACCCCTTCAATCCTGACCACATCCCCTCGGCTAAGCAACCTGATTGGCTTTATTTTCCCTATTACCGGTTCCACCGTCACCTCTATAACCCCACCCCCACGGGGGACATAGCCAGGACGAATAATACTAAGTTTGGCATTTATACCCATCTTGTTTAGCACCGAGAAGAAGACATACTGCACATGGTAGGCGGAAGGGGCAAAGTCTTGAAACAGCCCACCAGATATTTTAAAGCTCATAGCTCCCGTGGAGAAACAGGCAGCAGGTAAAAGGGTCATAGCCAGCAAGGTAGTAGACCCAGCGGTTCCTATATCCCATTCATAGTAGCCACCTTTAACCTCTCCTCCAGGTTTAAACCTTATCTCATTAGAACCAATTTCACCGCCACTCAGAGTGCCCCGGCATATCTGCTGCAATGCCTGTATTGATTTAAGATGCTGAGGTCTTAATCCCGGTTTTTCCCTTTTGGCTCGGATATTGGTAAGATAGAGTTCCTCGCCAAGCAGAGCGGCTAAGCCCACGGCAAAACGAACTATAGTGCCACTCCCCGATTTCTGAGACCCATCAATATGTATCATTCAATCTCCTTTAAATCACCGGTGGTACTCTTACGCACCACGAGCTTAAGCCCATCCTGCTCCACCACAATAACTTCCTCACCAGTGTCTATTCTCCGACCAGCTGATGTAGCCTCCCAAAGCTCATCCCCAATTTTGATGAGACCCGCCGGGACTAATGGGCTTACTACCTTACCCTTGCTGCCAACCATAGCTGGCAAACCAACCATCGGCTTTTTCCTCAGGGCTCGACTAGCAAATCGGTAAGAGATTACAGCATAGACACCCAATCCTGCCATCAAGGCAATAAAGCCAGGCAAGGGGATGTGAATCCCAAACCTGGGCAAAACCAAAAGCACAATTATTACTATGGCTATCTCCTCCAGCAAAGTAGCCAAAATAGTCAACATGAGCTTGATAGTCATTTTCCTCATCACTCTATTATAGCAAGAGTGCCCCTATTGCCGATACTCAGATATAGGTGCTATAATTAACCAATAATGAAGCTATCCCGTGAAGAAGTGTTACATATTGTCCTCTTGGCGCGATTGGGCTTGACCGAGACTGAGGTGAACAGGCTTAGAGAGCAATTATCTAATATCCTAGAGAACTTCGAGGTACTACAGCAGGTAGATACCACTGACATCCCACCTACAGCCCAATCCATTCCCCTCCAGAATGTAATGAGGCGCGATGACGAAGTAGCCTGTTCCCTGCCACAAAGCCAGATTCTAGCCAATGCCCCCCAAAGAAAGGAAAACTTCTTTAGGGTGCGAGCCGTGCTAGAATAATATACTTACCGGGATGAGGGGGTGAGGTTGATAATCAACCAACTGACCATTCATGAGGCACATAGGCTGCTTAAGGCTAAAGAGCTATCTTCAGTCGAACTAACCAAAGCTTGCCTGGAGCGTATCTGCCAGGTAGAGCCAAAGGTTCGTGCCTTGGTTACTGTTACCAATGAGCTAGCCCTATCTCAAGCCCGAAAGGCTGATGAGCTTATGGCTACTGGTAATACCAATCCCCTTACCGGTATCCCAGTGGTAATTAAAGACAATATGTGCACTAAAGGAATACCAACCACCTGCTCGTCACGAATGTTAGAAAACTTTGTGCCACCTTATGATGCTATGGTGGTAGAAAAACTAAATGGCTGTGGTGTAGTAGTTGCGGGCAAGGCAAATATGGATGAATTTGCTATGGGTTCATCTACTGAGCACTCTGCCTTATTTACTACCCATAACCCCTGGGATTTATCTCGTGTCCCCGGGGGGAGTAGCGGAGGCTCAGCCGTGGCTGTAGCCGCTGGTGAAGCCGTCTATGCCTTAGGCTCAGATACTGGGGGAAGTATTCGTCAGCCGGCTGGCTTCTGCAGCGTTACCGGCTTAAAACCTACCTACGGTAGGGTAAGCCGCTATGGTTTGGTTGCCTTTGCCAGCTCCCTTGACCAAATTGGGCCTTTAACCCAGGATGTTACCGATTGTGCCTTGGTGCTAAATGTCATCGCTGGCTACGACGCCAGAGATTCTACCTCAGTTCCTTATCCCACGCCTGATTATACTCAGTGTTTGACTACTGACCTCAATAGGCTTCGTATCGGCGTCCCCAAAGAGTATTTTGTTGAAGGAATGCAAGCTGAGGTGGAAATAGCTATAAAAGCCGCTATCCGCAAGCTTGAGGAGCTTGGGGCAACTATAGATTACGAGGTATCACTGCCCCACACCCCCTATGCCCTGGCGGCATACTATATTATTGCCCCCTCAGAGGCTTCAGCTAACCTAGCTCGCTACGATGGAGTAAAGTATGGCTTCTCCTATTCAGACGCCGACAGTATGTGGGAGGCTATGGAAAAGACCCGCCAGTATGGCTTTGGCGCTGAGGTAAAAAGGCGTATTATGCTGGGAACCTATGCCCTGTCAGCCGGTTATTATGACGCCTGGTACCTCAAAGCCCAGAAGGTTCGCACTTTGATACGGCGAGAATTTGACCAAGCCTTTGACAAATTTGATGCCCTGGTAACCCCAACCTCGCCTACTGTCCCCTTCAAAATCGGCGAGAAGATAGATGACCCACTTCAAATGTATTTATCTGATGTCTGCACCCTACCGATAAATATTGCTGGCTTACCAGCTATTTCTATCCCGGCTGGCTTTGCCGATGGACTGCCAATTGGGATGCAGATTATAGGCAAGCCCTTTAGTGAGGAAACCATCCTCAACATCGCCCACGCCTACCAGCAGGCAACCGACTGGCACAAGAGGAGACCCGACGTTTGAAGGAGAGTCAAATGGAAACGAAAAACTTTGGGAAAAATTTATTGGTGTACGAAGATTGGTATAAGCAAGGCGGTGAGTTAGAGGAGGAGAAGTTAGAACTGTTCATCAAGGTTACTGATTATAAAAGGGATATTGGGCTGAAACACCTTTAGACCGCAGTGAAGTGCAAGCTTTAGCTGAGTATCTAAAAGATTATCTAGAACAGAACCCTCCTATTTAAAGGAAAGTTGAAGAGAGGCGAAGCCTCTCTTATATAACTAATTCCCCTTCCCCTTAATAAGGGGAAGGGGATACAGGGGATAGGGTTACCTAATAAAAATCTAAAGGGGATGGGGCTTAAAACAAACGAAATCAGCGTAATTAAGCTTTTCCAAATTTGCCAGTGATATGCAATTATGATAATACTATTACTCTAAGCACTCCTTAA
>SOKA01000089.1 GCA_004376105.1 Dehalococcoidia bacterium | reverse complement strand
CCCGACACCTGATGCACCTACATTCAATAGCTTGCTGCTTCATTCGCTGTTTAACTACATCCCGTAGCGAATCCTTTAAACCACCGACAATAAACTTGGGCGGGATGTCACGCAGCACCCTTGAGATTCTGACATACTTGGGCACAATAGACTTAATCTCAGCAATCAGGTTAATCATTGTCTCATCATCGTATGGCTGATAGCGCCCATCCCGATACCATTTCTCCAGCTCAGTGCCCGCCACTACCATGGTAGGATATAGCTTCAAGCCATCCGGTTTAAACCGAGCATCATCAAATAGCCTTTTGGATAGCTCTAGGTCCTCTTCCGGGGTTGAGCCAGGTAGTCCCGGCATCCAGTGGTAATGCACCTTAAAGCCATGCTCCTTGAGCAATGTGGTGGCTTTAACTACATCTTCTACCTTGTGCCCTCTTCTTACCACTCGGTAGATTTCATCGTCTAAGGTCTGGACGCCGAGTTCAACCCTGGTGGTGCCGAACTCGAGCATCCTATCTATCTCCTCCTGCCCACACCAATCAGGCCTGGTCTCTATGCATAGCCCGATGCAACGATGGTTAGCCGTTTGGTTAAGTCTCTTTGCTTCCTCTAATGTGGCAGATTCCTCACCATTCAAGGCATCAAAGCAATCCTTAATAAACTGGTATTGGTAGTCCTTAGGCTGGGCTAGGAAGGTGCCGCCCATTACTATCAGCTCAATCTTATCTGTGGGGTGTCCCATTTCTGATAAAACTTTTAATCTTAGCTTAATCTGTTTCTTGGCATCATAGCCACATTTTCTAGCTCGTAACACTGCTGGCGACTCAGGGGTATAGCTCTGAGGTGTAGCCAAGTAGGTAGGGCAATAGATGCATTGTCCTGGGCACTTCAGAGGCAGGGTCATCACTGCTACTGGTGTAACCCCGGATATTGTCCTGGTGGATTTTTTCATAGTATACTCATAAACAGTTTAGCAGATTTTAGCTTATGACAACAAATGTATTTAATCAGATAGCCCCAGGCTGGTATAACTTCAGGCATTGGTCTATATTCCGTAACGAGCTAGAAGCGTTGGCACAACGGTGGCAGAAGGGCAAGCTACTTAACATTGGTTGTGCTCACGGTCCTGACTTTCTACCCTTCAACCAGAGCTTTGAATTATATGGTCTGGACTTTTCTACTGAGATGTTAAGGTTTGCCCGAAAATACTCCCAAAAATTCAACCTCACCGTGAACTTATCGGTGGCTGATGTTAGCTGTCTTCCCTATTCTGACCAGACCTTTGACTGGGCAATCTCAGTAGCTACCTACCACCATATAAAAGGCAAGAAGGAGAAGCAAGCTGCCCTAGACGAGCTGGGGCGAGTATTAAAGCCGGGTGGTGAAGCCTTTATCACCGTATGGAACCGTTGGCAACCCAGGTTCTGGTTTAAGCCAAAAGAGGTAGCTGTGCCCTGGCGGACAAAGGGTAAGATCCTGTATCGCTACTATTACCTGTTCTCTTACTCCGAGCTGGAGAAGCTGGTAAGGAGGGCTGGCTTTAAGGTGCTCAAATCCTTTCCCGAAAGCTCCTACCACTATCCGCTCAAGACCTTCTCCAGAAATATATGCCTGTTGGTGAGGAGGAGTAACTAGAACAAAGTAATCCTACCTTAATATAAATGCCCCTCTTTGATATATCCTATAGACATATTGCTGATAATTTGGTTTAATAAATTATTATAATGCGGAGTTAGGGGGTAACATATGCCTGAAAATTTTTTTGGTGAAGGCACTCAATGGATGATTCTAATACCAATAATTGTTCTTATAGTATTCTCTTTTCTCTTTAGGCGGCGCAAAGCCGAAAGGACAGAGGTGGAGATAGCTGGCAGTCTGTTTTTTGACGTAAATGAGAACCTGAAGCTTGTGGAAAGCTTCAGCTTTCGGGGGCGCCCCAGGAAATTTAAGACCGGTAGCTGGAATAGGAATAGTGCTAAGGTGGATTTTCTAGAGGCGTCGCTACGGAGTGCCCTAGCTGATGCCTTTGGCCTGGCCGAAGATTTCAACCAGGAGATAGAGGCGGCCAAGAAGTATAAATCAACTACCTACCTATCGGCTATCAATGTGGATAAGCTAGAAAAGCCGCTAACCAAGAGTAAACAGGGGCTTGAAGACTGGCTTAAGGCAAATATGCAACAAATGGGACCCGATGCCGGGCGCCGTGGTTGCTTGGGTGGCGGCTTTGGCGGCTGAAATATGTCTACCTTATTCTGAATTAGCTGGGCTATATTCCCCCATCTATACCAATAACCTGCCCATTAATATAGCTAGCTCGGTCGCTGGCTAAGAAAGCTACCAGCTCGGCTACTTCTTCTGGCTTGCCAAAGCGCTGGAGTGAAATCATCGATAGGATAAGTTCCTTCCTTTCTTGGGGTAGCTTCTCAGTCATATCGGTGAGAATGAAGCCCGGGGCTATAGCATTAGCAGTTATGTTCAGTGAGCCTGTCTCTCTAGCTATGCTCTTAGTAAAGGCAATGATTCCCCCTTTAGAGGCAGCATAATTAGTTTGCCCTACATTGCCTATTATTCCAGCAATAGAGGCAATACTGATGATACGTCCCCACCGCTGCTTCATCATAGAACGCAGGGCAAACTTAGTGCACAAATATACTCCCCGTAAATTAGTATCGAGTACATCATCCCAGGCTTTATCAGACATCCTCAATAAGAGAGTATCCCTGGTAATGCCGGCATTATTTACTAAAATATCAATCTTATCCCACCTGTCAGTCACTTCCTGCACCATGACTTTTACTGCTTCCCCATCTCTTATATCTGCTTCCACGGCCATAGCTTCTCCACCCTGACTTATTATGGTGTCAACTACGCTACCAGCAGTCTCTTTTGATAGGTCGTTAATTGCCACTTTAGACCCTAGGCTTGAAAGCTTAAGGGCTATAGCCCTACCTATGCCACGGGCAGCACCGGTTACTAGTGATACCTTGCCCTCTAATTCTAAAGATGTCTTATTCATCCTTAAATCTCCTTAAATCGTTTGAAAACGAGGCAGCAATTTTGCCCACCAAGACCAAAACTATTTTTCAGGCAGACATTTACCTGCGCTTGGCGAGCCACATTAGGCACATAGTCTAAATCACATTCTGGGTCGGGGGTTTCATAATGTATAGTTGGTGGAATAATCCCATTATTTACGGTTAATACCACACCAATAGACTCAACAGCACCACCGGCGGTTATCAGGTGACCAAACATAGACTTATGAGTGCTTATGGGGATTTGGTAAGCCCTGTCTCCGAAAACCATTTTGATGGCTTTAGTTTCACTGATGTCATTCAGCTTGGTACTGGTGCCGTGGGCGTTGATATAATCAACCTCTTCAGGTTTTACTCCAGCGTTTTGGAGAGCGATTCTCATAGCTATAGCTTCGGTTTCAGGTTGGGGAGCGGTCATATCATAGGCATCATATGTCCAGGCTGCTCCAGCCAGCTCAGCTAGAATCGGTGCCTCTCGCCTCTTGGCATGCTCGTAGGTTTCTAATATTACTACCCCTGACCCTTCCCCATAGACAAAACCGTTGCGGTTGAGGTCAAAAGGTCGGCAAGCCTTATTAGGGTCTGGCTCTGGGGATAGAGCCCCCAGCCTACTCATAGCGGCTATGGTCATTTCATCTAGCGAAGCATCAGATGCAACGGCTATCATTACATCGGCATAGTCTAAGCGGATGAAATTTAGGCAAGTCCCTATAGTATCAGAGCCACTGGCACAGAGGCTGTTCACACTGGTGTTGGGTCCCCTAGCCCCGAGTAACATTGCTATTTGTATGGATACCATACTAGGTGCTGACTTGGTAAAAAACAGCGGGTCAACCCTTCTTGGACCCCGTTTCTGGAGCGTCTCCCACCCTTCGGCGATGCACTTATGTTCTATCATATTAGAGCAGATGATGCCTACTCGCTCTGTCTGCTCCTTGGTCATATCTAGCCTAGCCGATTTTACTGCTTCCTTAACTGCAGCTATAGCGAAGTGAATAGCCCTCCGAGTGCGTTCAACTGTTTTTATATCCATGTATTTTGTCGGGTCGAAGCCATTTACCTCAGCGGCTACTTTTACTGGGTAGTTACTAGCATCAAAATGTGTAATATAATCAATGCCTGATTTTCCAGCTACCAAACCTGCCCAGAACTCATCCATGTTTAAGCCCAGAGGGCAAATAACACCCATCCCAGTAACCACTACTCGCTGCTTATTCAATGTCCTCCTCCTTTACTCACAAGACTAAAAGGTGCTAGTGAAGTACCTCCATCAATGATAATTATCTGTCCTCTTATCATAAAAGCCTCCTCACTGCACAAAAAAGCTACTACATTGGCTATATCTTCAGCGCTTACCAGTCTACCTGCCGGAGTCGTTTGCCATGAAGAACCTTCCCCTTGTTGTCCTCCCCTGGCGTAAAGCATGCCGGTTTCGGTTGGGACAAGTGAAGCCGCCACAGTGTTAACACAGATGCCTTTAGGGGCTAGCTCTATGGCTAGATAGCGAGTCAAGGCTTCAAGGGCAGCCTTAGATACTCCTATGGCCACATAACCTGGCAATACTAGGGACGAGCCTAAGCTGGAGATAGTAACTATTTTACCACCCCTCCCCTCCATAAGCCTAACTGCTCGCTGGGTGCAAAGTAGAAAAGCCCTGGCATTAATGTCCATAGTCCATTCCCAGCCTTTAGTATCCAGGTCTAGGGCAGAGCGAGGCAGGCCGGAGGCGGCGTTATTTATGAATATATCTAGCCGACCGAAGCTGCTGCCGATAATGTCAAACATCTCATCAATCTTTTCCGGGTCGCCCACATTAGCCTTGATAACCTTAGCCGTTACCCCTAGGCTCTCAACATCCTTAGCCGTTTGTTCCGCAGCTTGGCGTCGACGAAAGAAATTTATAATAACATCGGCTCCCTGCTCAGCCAGTTTCAAGGCTATAGCTCTACCGATGCCACGAGAACTACCAGTTACTAGAGCTACCTTACCTTTAAGCATTGCCTTTCTCAGCTACACGAGCTTCAACGTAGGCAGCAAAATCACCAAAATTCTGGAATTTTTGAGCGTCCTCATCAGGAATTTCAATATCAAATTCGTCTTCTAAAGCTACCAGCACTTGAACCATATCTAGGGAATCGGCTTTCATATCTTCGAAGGTAGAAGTAGGGGTAAGAACTTCTCGGTCGCAATGCACAATCTTGACAATAATATCTTTAATGGTTTCCTCGGTAGCAGACATAATAACTCCTTTCACAAATTGAGTTTTTTTCTAATTGTGGCTAGCTCTGATTTTAGGCAACCTACTATATCGCTCTCCACCGCCATCTTGACTTGAGCTATTTTCTTGGTTACATCTGGAGCTCGACTATGCCCATGCATTTTCAGCACGATGCCGTCAACCCCCCAGATAAGACCACCACCTACACTATCAGGCAAGGAGAGTGATGCCACCAAATCCTTAACCTTGTCCTTTAAGAGGTGACTTATCATTGGATAACTTTTCATCTTACTTTTGAAGTAGTTACCAATAATTTCGGCTCCACTCTCACTAAACTTAAAAATGACGTTACCCACAAAAGCATCACAGACAATGACATTAGCTTGCCCGGTAAGGATTCCGTTACCTTCTACATTGCCAATAAAGTTCAAACCGCTCTTTTGTAGAAGAGGGTAGGTTTCCCGAGCTAATTGATTACCCTTACCCTCTTCTTTGCCAATACTTAGCAGAGCCACCGTGGGATTAGCAATATTCAGGAATATTCTAGCATAAACAGTACCTATAATGGCAAAGGTCAGTAGATGCTGCGGCTTGCAATCCATATTTACCCCTAGGTCGAATATTACTGTATTTGGGGCAGTGCCAGAGAGAACCCCGCCAAGTACAGGTCGGTCTATCCCCTCTACCATACCCAGAAACTGTATGGCACTGGTAACCAGTGCTCCAGTAGCGGTAGCCCCAAGCAGTCCATCTGCCTCTCCTGTCTTCACCATCTTGGTGGCTACAGCTATAGAGGAGTTAGGTTTGCGGCGAACAGCCAGGGCAGGATGCTCCTCCTCTTTGATAAAGTCGTCAGCCTTGACACAATGAATAGGTAAACCGGAGATATTATATTTGGCTAACTCTGCTTCTACAGTATCGATAGGACCAACTAAGATAACCTCTACATCACCCTTCTCGGCAGCCGCCACCGCACCTTTAACTATCTCATCAGGAGCATAATCACCACCCATAGCATCTATTGCTACCCTTACTCTCTGCTCGGCCTTTGTCATGAGAAGTCTCCTTCCCCGGAGTATTGGCTAAAGTTTGACCACTGCCCCACCCGTAATCACTGTTTCTCCCTTTTGATTACGACTCTCTAAGCTGCAATTGACGTATGGGACACCCTCTTTATACTCAATGGAATCAATCTTGCCACTGGTGGTTATAGTATCTTTGGGGCGGGCTGGTGCTTTAAACCGCACCGAAAGCTTGCCCCCTGAGAGCCAGCTTTTACCAAAAGCTTGTGTCATCACTTCCGACACATAGGCTAGAATAAGCATACCATGGGCTATAGTGCCACCAAGGGGAGTTTGAGCGGCAAAGGACTCATCTATATGGATGGGGTTAAAATCTCCACTTGCCTCGGCATACAGGTTAATCTCCCTCTGAGTAATGTGCTTTACCACCGAAGGTAAGCTGTCCCCTTGATGTATGTCTGAGAGTTTCAGTTCCTGGGTCAAAGCAGGTATTTCCCTCCCAAATTCCTAACTTGGCACGACTATGGTGGCTTTTCCTGACAAGACCTTTTCCTTGTCTTGGTTCAGGGCGTTGATTTCAAGCACTACCAGCTGTAATTTACCACGCTGTACTTTTTGGGCTATCTTGCCGCCACAGCTTATGGTGGTCCCGATGGGTACTAGCTTGAGGAATTCAAGCTCCTGGGAGGCATGTATAGAGCCCGGTGGTACTGAGAATGACTGAGACAATGCGGTCATAGCGTATGCGGCTATAGCTAGAGGGGGAACAATCCCCGATGTTAGGAAATGCTGCTGCCCGCCCACCGCTTCCAGATACTTGGAAATAACTGACTCACTCAACTGGTAACTGGTCGATGGAAACTCATAACCGACAACTAGTTGCTCAAAACTTATAGGTGACATTTTGCATCTACAAATCCTAGCTATTTGAAACGAGGCTTTTTAAGAAAGCGCACCAGCCTGTTACATGTTCGTAACTATAAAATACATTTAGCCTAATGTCAAGAGTTTGGCGGAGGCTTGTTATTGTAAAACTCCAGTGAGGTTAGTATCTAGCGGACAACCTGGTAGAGGGCTATCCCCCATTTTTGGGAGTGAGCTTTCTTTAACTGGTTTAGGCGTGACTGGAATGAGGCCGAGGTGATATTTTCAGCGGACATCAATACAGCATCTTCTTTATTATCTGTGTAGTAGCCACGGCGTAGACCTACTTGGCTAAAACCATACTTGTAGTAAAGACTCTGGGCAGCAGTGTTAGAAGCACGTACTTCTAGGGTAAGGTTACGGGCATTTAGCTCCGTAGCCAGGTCTATAATGGATATAAGTAGCAGCTCCCCTATCCCCCGGCGACGATGAATTTTCCGCACGGCAATGTTAGTTATATGAGCTTCGTCAGCCATAATCCAGAAGCCGGCAAACCCGATAATGTATTGTCTACCTGGTGGAGGCAGTTCACTGCTGAAGAAGTGCTCGTCGTTAAACAACTGCCTTACCCTAGATGTCAGCCTGGAGAGGCTCTTCTCTGGGGCAACTGTTACCTCGGCCTCCTCACCCATTTCGCTATCATCATAAGCTACAATATAATGGGCTAACCAGCTTTGTAGCTCATGCTCGTAGTCCACCGGGGGCCACAGGGTAGGGAAGGCTTCACGGTCAATCTCAGTGACCTGGGCAATGTCTTCCTTGTGCGCCAGACGCACATAATAAGACAAGTTTTTATCCCTTGAAGAAAGTTTTAGTTTTAGAATTATTATAACACATTCTATCGACGACATACCTGAGGTCGTCCGTTAAAGTGTCCCAAAACTTAATTTTTTGGTAGATTAAGGAGGGTGAGGTGGATACATAATCTCTACTTCCCGCTTAACTTAGACTAATAACCTATCTTTTTAGCGTTCCCTTCGTTATACTATATGCACAGGATAACACCATAATTACCGGTTAGGTAGCAAGGAGTTGTCAGGTGCAAGATGAGGAGAGCCTTGTCCGACGAGCAAAGCAGCGTGACCAGGCGGCTTTTGCTCAACTATATGAGGAGTATTTCGATAAGATTTATCGCTATGTAGCTCTCAGGATAGGAGATAGGATGGAGGCAGAGGATATAACTCAGCAGGTCTTTCTCAACGCAATCCAGGCTATCTCTTCTTTCAAGTGGAGAGGTATCCCCTTTTCTGCCTGGCTGTTTCGTATTGCCCACAACCGGGTAGTTGACTACCTGAGAAGGAAAGCAAAGGCAGCTACTGCTCCCCTTGATGAGTCTCTAGTGGCCAGCGATGATGACCCACAACTAATAGCCGGGCAGAGGCTAGATATCGAGAGGCTACTCTCAGCAGCTAGAAAACTGACACCGGCGCAGCAGGAGGTGATTTCTCTTCGTTTTGCTGGTGAGCTGTCTATTGCCCAGGTAGCTAAGATTATGGGCAAGAGTGAAGGGGCGGTAAAGGCGTTACAGCATAGCGCTATAGTAGCCTTGCGCAAAGCACTATCGGTGGTATGAGATAAATGAAGAAGAATAGTGAGTTTGAAAATATCCTGGATGAATGTCTGGAGAGACTGGCTAAGGGCGAGGGTGTAGAGCAGTGTCTTCAGAGCTACCCTGAGCAGGCGGCCCAGCTTGAGCCCCTGCTTCGGACGGCTCAGGTTGTCAGAAAGGCGTCAGCTATCTTACCCCGCTCCGAGTTTAAAGCCAGAGCCAGATATGAATTCCGCTCGGCAATTCAAACAGCGACTAAGAGAAGGCTACCCTTGTTTGGCTTGAGACCGCGGCGGGTAATGGCGGTAATGATAGTTAGTATTCTCCTATTAGCCGGAGGGGGCACAGCAGCGGCAGCCAGTAACAGTATGCCCGATAGCCCTCTCTACCCGGTGAAGCTAGCCACTGAGCAAGTACAGTTGACACTAACCCCCTCCGATATGGGTAAGGCAAGACTGTGTGCCATGCTGGCCGATAGAAGAGTAGCTGAAATAATCTATATGGCAAGCAAAGGCAACGCCCAGCAAGTAGATGTCGTCGCCCAGCGCCTGGATAAGCGTCTGGCACTGCTGGCGAGATTAGTTTCAGTCGAGAAACTGGAGGTTCCGGCAGTAGAGAGTGTCCCCGGGGCGCCGACAGAGGAGCTAGCACCACCTGCGCCATCTGAGAAGGCGAGGGGTAGAGGAGGTGCCGTTGTCGAGGGTAATGACCGAGCTAAACTGAGGATGACCGTAGCGCATTATGCTGCCAATCACCCAGCTGCTCTCCGCGCTGGGCTAAGGGGAGCCCCAGAATCGGCAAAGCCTGCCCTGCGCCGGGCAATTGACGTATCGGAAACCGGCTATGAAAGAGCCCTCGCCGCTTTGGATTAGGCTAAAACCTTGCCACCTCCGCCTACTCTCTTTGCCTTACCAGACGCACTGTAACTAATAAGGGGAGCTATTTCAGCTCCCCCGGTTCTCATTATCTGACTACTCCGCCAGCCGTCAAGAATAAAGGCTTTGCCCGACTTTCAGTCGTTCTTGACTGCTTTCATTTATTCTAAAATCTAGGCTTTCTCATTAATATGGTACTATTTCCTCAAAAACAACACCACCATCAATAAGAACCAAAGCAATCATATTATCCTCACAGATTGCTTCTAATCGCTCATCAGTTGTATCCGTAATTATTACAAACTTAAAGTTCTCAGTCGCTTTCAAGTTCTTACTCTTGTACTTCTCATTAATCTTATCTATGTTCCTATTAACCCAAGCTCTGTAAGTCAAGAACTGTGTCTCTACCTTCCTATGCCTACCTCGCACCTTATTTTCGACTATAACTAACTCTCTGGTGGTTTTGTCCAAACAAAAGAAATCCGGTTTATTTCTCATGAACATCTCATTCCATGTAACGACAGGTTGACGGTCTATAACCTCTAGATTCGCAAGTGCTTTATGTATATTCCTCTCCAGCCAATCTTCCATAAACTTTTCATCTTCAAAAATGTATTCCAGTTTTTGATACTTTTCTAACCTATCTTTATATATAAGCAGTTCTTCATTTTCTTCTCTTAACCTTCTATTTTCTTTTACTATATCTATGATTAGTTTGGTAATATCAGCACTAGTTCCCGGAGGAATAATCTCTTTCTCCTCCAAACTTCTAATTTCCTCAATCTTCTCAATCGGCTCATTTTCCAAGATTTTTATTTTATCCGTGCCCAACGGTTGAATGTATACAACATCGCCTTCCCTTAACGTCCCAAAAAACGGCGCACACGCTAATCTCAATGAATTTCTATTACCTTCATGTATAAAATGCCTATTAGGAAAGTCCCCTTTGAATGTTGCCAATTCAAAAGTTCTACCAAAATAACCCTCGAACAGTTTCTTAGCAACTTGATAATCGCTTCCAGTTATCGCAATTTGCCCATATTTTATCTCCCAATATGCTATCTTTTTTCTTATGTAATCCATCTTTTCCTCTCCACTAATCCCCCAGAATAAAGGCTTCGCCCAACTTTCATTTGTGAGACACCTTTAAGTTAGGGGAATAATACATAATCTCAGATCCTTTTTTCTTCGTTGAGACAGTATAATTTATTTGATAACGAATATTAGAGGACAAAGAATACATGGCATTTATTGCAGGGACATCGCCATACGTTACAATCCATGGTTCTTTTAACTTCTTCTGTATTACTTTAGATAGCTCCAAATGATCTTTATGATTAAAGGCATTAAAGTATAACTGATTTCCTTTTTCATAATATGGGGGATCGAGAAATGTAAGGCAATCTTTTGGGTTTTTGTTAATTACATTTTTTATGAATTCACAAGCATCGAAGCGTGTTAATGAAATATAGTTCTTACGAGATGCTATAAATTCAATTCGTTGAATCAAATCATTTTTATTAAATCGACAATCAATTTTGTAATTGCCATTCTGCTGCAATCCTCCAATAACACCACCCTCAATTATCCCAGAACGATTCGTACGATTTAAGAAAAAGGTTGTAAAGCCCAATTCCAATAACGAATATTTAGATGGATTTGATAGTACGTCTTTTTGATGATGCCATTGTTCTATTGTTACAGGTGTGTCCATAATAAGCCTACACATTTCGGAAGTTTCTTCTAAAACACTGGACCAAAAAGCGAATATTGCCGAATCAAGGTCGTTGAGATGCACATGGGAAACATATCCATCGGCTAGCAGAGATAATGCCAATCCACCTCCACCGGCGAAGGGCTCAGCATAATCAATTCCTCTTATTTCATTGAGAATGATGATACTCTTTATTTGTTTTGTTAAGCAGGCTTTCCCTCCTGGATATCTAAGTGGAGACCAATACTTTGAACTAACTACCATTTTCACCTCATGTCAAGATTATAATACGTAGAGGTTACTTTGGCCACAACTATTTAAGTAAATACTCAAGTAGCCTTTTTAGTCCCGCCGAAACCCAACTTTCCAGAAGTGGACCAGTTGGCAAAGATAAACCTGGGTGATGCATGTTTAAATCCATTATGTCTTTAATACCCTTTCCATTAGGGAAAAGACCGATGAAAAGCCTATGATAATTATTGTCAGAAAACAATACAGGGTTATTGCAGAAATGTTGAAGTATTTTCGTTAGAGAAGAATCTCTGTTTTGAGGACATAATCTTCCATGAGCAGCATTATCATTAATCTTAAGATATCGCTTGCAGGATTGCTCAATTACAGCTCTTGTCAGATAAGAAGTGGCTAGGGGATATTGACGATAAGCCCCTCCCCTTGATGCCTTCTTAATCTCTTCACACATCGCAATTAATGCACGGTCATCGTCAGTGGTCGGAGGAATATTATATGTAAGGTTTTCAAGATAGAATTCAGTTTGTCCAGAAGGTCTAGGTCCACGAGTAGTAGTTGTTGGCAACCAATCTTTCACATCGTCCCTAATTCTTGAAAAAGAAGTACGAGTTGTTATCGGTGATTTTCCTGGTAATATGTTTAACACCCTCCTAACTATGTGTTCAACAATTTTACCGAAATCCGGAAGCTCAGAAACCGGCTTGTACTGGGCATCATATGAAAGTTTTAATTCTTTACTGCCATCTGTGCTAAATATCCTCAGTATTCTATCGACACCGATTTGGTGTAATGACGCATAATTAACGCGATTCTGTTTTTCCAAGTCAGTCCAGCAGTCTAATGATAATATATGTTGTAGGAAATAATGTTTCTTTAAGGATCTTGTAATTACGCCTTTACTTACTCCCGTCAGTAACTCTATTTCACTGATAGACTTCCCGGCTTCCAAATGCTTAGCAAAAAACATAAATTTAGAAATAGACGGCCATCTTTTTACTCCTTGAATATGTCTCGTTCCGAGAACAATTTGAGCCTCTTCTCTCGAACTAACGATATGTACTCGGATCTTTTTAACAGCGTCTCTAGTGAGTTTTGTTATTGTAGGAATTGAAGCCCTGTATTCGGCCGGAGCCAAACTGGGATCCAAAAGCATTTTACATGAGCAGACTCTGCGATTTCCCTCTACAACATAATTATTACCATTCTCAATGTAAACGATTGGAAATTCACCAGGCATAAGCCCACCATAGGAAGAGATTGATCTAGCCAAATCAATAACGTCCTCATATTCGAGGAGATATGATATAATCGCACATTGATCCTTCTCTGTTAAACTAACAAATCTAGGGTTCTGTGCATCCAGCAATAAATCTGTTACTTTTATTTTTCTTACTTGATAGTTAATTGGCATTTGTCATACCTCCTTACTCGGGTAAATCAAATATTGGTATTGATTTGTTTTTTAGCTATTATAAACCTTATGTTTATCATAAATAAAGTTAGCCAGTTAATAATATTAATTTTTTACTACTAACTTTTAATTAGAGCTTCAACCTTCCAACACCTCATTCACTACCTTAACCTACCCTGCGAAGCATACGCTTCAATAACTCCCTCGCCTTACCAACATCTGCACTATACCACCCTCTAATCGCCATTTCCATAAAACCTTTTTTAGAATTACTTCAAGCTAACACTAACCAAGTGGTGACCTTTTTGTTATACTTAGTGAAAGGAAAGTTTTTGAGCGGGAGGGACAAAAAATAAAATCAAAGCTAATCCTAATGTGTACTATGGCTGCCATCTCGCTCTACCTCTTGGCTTGTTTACCCGCCTCAAAGCAAGTATCTGTAAATGTTTCCTGGGATGACTTTATGAAGGAGCAGCATATTAGCCAAGAAGTCGAAGTGGCTGTTGACGGCTCGCTGACATTAAGCATGTACTCTTGCCCGTCGGAGGGACGCCAGTGGTCAGAGGCACAAATTAGTGACCAAACTGTATTACAGCAGACAGACCACAAATTGGTGATGCCCAAACCTGAAACGCCTCCTGTTCCTGGTACTCCTGGTCAAGAAGTGTGGACTTTCAAGGCTCTCGAGAAAGGCACCAGCACCATATCTATGGTATATACCCACCCTTGGGAAGGCGGAGAGAAGGAGCCAATGCTCACATTTGCCTTGACCGTGGTTGTTAAATAGGGCACTGCAAATAGAGCCAGTTAATCAACCTGTATTTTAATGAAAGGAAATTTTTAGTAGGAGGTAGAAAATGAAAAAGAAGTGGTTGTGGGCTATAGGCTTGGCACTGGTGCTACCAATAATCGGTTTGTACGGCTGTAGTGTTGCCAGTCCAACGACTATAGAAGCGGTCAACCTAGGTGGTCAGCAGGAAGGGATTTGGGTCACTGGACAAGGTAAGGTGACTGCTGTTCCTGACATCGCCACCTTAAGGTTGGGCATTGAAGCCCAGGAGGCAACGGTATCTGAGGCTCAGACTCAAGCGGCTGAAGCTATGGACGAGGTAATGACAGCCCTGATTGACAATGAAGTGGCTGAGAAGGACATTCAAACCCAGTATTTCAGCATTCGCCAGGTAAGAAGATGGAGTGAGACAAGAGATCAAGAGATTGTAGTTGGCTACCGAGTAACCAATATGGTGACCGCTAAGATAAGGGATATAGACAAGGTTGGTTCCATCATTGATGCCGTAGCCGTGGCTGGAGGAGACCTCACCCGAATAGATAACATATCTTTTTCTATAGATGACCCGTCAGCCTATTTTGAAGAGGCGAGGCAAAAGGCGATGGCTGATGCTGAAGCTAAAGCAGAGCTACTGGCAAGGTTGGCCGGGGTCAGCTTGGGCAAGCCAACCTATATCTCTGAGGGTATTCAGATTCCACCCCCTATCTACCCGCGGGCCGTATACGAGGAGGTACCAATACCAGCACCAGCACTACCACCAATAAGCCCTGGTGAGATGGAGATTAGCCTTACTCTTCAGGTAGCCTATGCTATTCTGGACTAATGAAGATAAATTTGGGCACGAGGTTAAATAGTTAAAGAGAAGTTTGCTGATAGTTGTTTGGTTAATGTTCATAGCCAGAAACAAGACTATATTGCTATTAAATAAGGAGGAATTTATGAAAAAGTTTTTGATATTGGTGGTATTGGTAGCTAGCTGTCTGGTAGCCGGTTGTGTGGGAAAGGTTCAGACCTATACTGACCCAGGGCAGAGCATAAACGTTAGCACTAATCAGGAGTTTGTTATCGCTCTTGAGTCTAATCGAACCACCGGCTATCTCTGGGAGGAAAGCTACGATGAGTCTATGCTCAAGCTGGTAGAAAGTAGATATGAGTTGGGCAAAGAGGCTGAACAGGGCTTGGTTGGCGCTGGTGGCGTTGATTATTTCCGGTTCAAGGCGCTGAAGGCGGGTGAGACTGAGATAACTATGACCCATAAGCGTCCGTGGGAGGAAGAGGTTTTAGAGCAGAGGGTATTTAGAGTTAGCATAAAATAGTGCTTTACCTAATAATGGCCGAGGCTTCCAGTTTAGGGTGAATCTCAGGGGTATCAATGCCAATGTACCTTACCCTCTCTGGTGGTGAGCTGCAACCACACAGGGGCAGGAGAAGAAGGATAATAGCTAGAAGCTAACCGGTTCTACTGCTTATTTTACCACAGGCTTGGCTGAGGCGGTTTTCCCTTATTATAGGCTAGGCCGAGGTGTTGATAAGCCAATGGGGTGGCTAATCGGCCACGAGGGGTTCGCTCTAGGAAGCCTAATTGTAAAAGATAGGGCTCGTAGACATCCATAATAGTATCTGCTTCCTCGCTGATTGAGGCGGCAATGGTATCCAGTCCCACCGGACCACCATTAAACTTGTCAATGATGGTATGTAGTACCTTGTGGTCTATCTCATCCAAGCCTATGTGGTCGACTTCAAGCTTATTTAGTGCCTCAACTGCCACTGATTGGGTGGCTATGCCATCAGCCATCACCTGGGCATAGTCTCTGACTCGTTTGAGTAGTCGGTTAGCCACGCGAGGTGTGCCTCTAGCCCGGCGGGCTATCTCGTGCAACCCCTTAGCTTCAGCCTTTACCTGAAGGATGCGAGCTGAGCGTTTGAGGATTGATTCAATAGATGTCTGCTCATAGAAATCGAGGCGGTAGACAGCGCCAAATCGGTCTCGAAGGGGTGGGCTAAGCAAGGCAAAGCGGGTAGTGGCACCAATGAGGGTAAATTGGGGTAGGTTTATTCGTAGGCTCTTGGCACCGGGGCCCTTGCCTATAATAATGTCCAGAGCAAAGTCTTCCATAGCCGGGTATAGTATCTCTTCTATTGCCCGATTGAGGCGGTGGATTTCATCGATAAAGAGTACATCCTGACTACGGAGGTTGGTTAAGATAGCCGCTAGGTCTCCAGTGCGTTCTACCGCCGGACCTGAGGTATTCTTGGTGTTAACCCCCATCTCAGCAGCTATAATATAAGCCAGAGTAGTTTTGCCCAGACCAGGCGGACCATAGAGTAATATGTGGTCTAATGCCTCGCCCCTGCCTTTGGCAGCAGCCATAGCTATATTCAAATTGTCCTTAATTCTAGCCTGCCCAACGAAGTCATCAAGGCGCCGGGGTCGAAGGCTGGTGTCAAGTGATATGTCATCAGTGCCGGGTTTACCTGATATAATGCGATTTATTTTAACCTCACCCCCTACCCGTGATAAACGACCTTATTATATCACATCTTGGCTCAAGCCAGCTCCTTTGCTGGGGGCAATAGAATAGAGCCGCCCTGATTAAAATAGAGCGGCTCACCATTATTAAAGTAATCAAACCGCGGGAAGACCCTAGATAGCTGGCTCCTCTTCCTCTTCTTTACCGGCTACCAACTCTGGCACATCCTGAGAAGCCGGGTAGTGGGCTGGAATCAACTTACCAATAATTACATTTTCCTTAAGCCCAACCAGTCTATCTATCTTGCCACAGACAGCGGCTTCAGTAAGCACTCTGGTAGTCTCTTGAAAGGAGGCTGCTGCTAGCCAGCTATCAGTGTTCAGCGAGGCTCGGGTTATACCTAGTAATACAATATGGGCGGTAGCTGGCTCACCCCCCTCAGCCAGTACCTTAGCATTAGTGTCTTCATAACGGAACCTGTCTATCAGCTCTCCGGGCACTAGCTCGGTATCGCCTGAGGAATCAATACAAACCTTGGTCAGCATCTGATGGACGATAATTTCAATATGCTTATCGTTTATGTTCACCCCCTGGGAACGGTATACCTTTTGAATCTCGTCTACCAAGTATCGCTGGACTGCCTCCTTACCCAAGATATGCAGTATATCCTGCGGGTTGACAGAGCCATCGGTAAGTTGTTGCCCTGCATTTATTGTATCTCCAGTTTTAACACGAATATGGGTGGCAGCTGGAACAACATACTCCCGCACCTCTTTCTCCTCATACTTAATAGACAACTGCCCATCTTCAATAACTACCTCACCGGCGACACGAGCTAGGATGGGTTGAATTTCAGTAGTTAGGGCTATTGACTGTGGTGTTGCTTCAGCCTCAGGAGGTTGACAGGCTAATACTGCTCCTATATCTACCCATTGACCATTGTCCACCATAACTTGCCAGCCAGGGGACAGTGAATATTCATCATGGAATACCTCAGAACTAGTAACTTTAATCTTTTTTTCCTCCCCATTTTTAATCACTTCAGCCACCCCGTCTATTTCTGAGATAATGGCTTGAGCCTTAGGCTGTCTTGCCTCAAAGAGTTCTTCTACCCTGGGTAGACCGCTGGTAATATCAAGTCCTACCACGCCGCCGGTGTGGAAGGTGCGTAGAGTTAGCTGGGTACCTGGCTCGCCAATACTCTGGGCAGCAATTATGCCTGCTGCTGTGTTGAGGTCGACCAAGTGCCCACGGGTGAGGTCTCTGCCGTAGCACTGCTGGCAGGCACCCTGCCTAGATTGGCAGCTAAGAGGAGACCTGACATGAACCTTAGTTAACCCGGCAGCAATAATTTTATTTACCTTCTGCTCATCAATTTCCTTATTACGGTTAACGATGGTTTTTCCAGTGTTGGGGTTAACCACTTTACTAGCTGCCAATCGACCGGTTATTCGCTCGGCAAGTGATGGTAGCAGCTCCCTTTCTTGCGGTTCAGATATCCATATACCTTCTGTCGTACCACAGTCCTCCTGGCGGGTAATAACATCTTGGGCAACATCAATGAGGCGTCTGGTGAGGTAACCACTCTCCGATGTTCTCAGAGCGGTATCGGCTAATCCTTTGCGGGCACCATGGGTGGAGATAAAGTATTCCAGAACACTAAGCCCCTCACGAAGGCTTGACTTGATAGGAAAGTCAATTATCTTCCCTGAAGGATTAGTCATTAAGCCCCGCATACCCGCCAGCTGTCTAATCTGAGAGATGTTCCCTTTTGCCCCTGAGGTTGCCATCATGTAAATATCACCATAGCGGTCAAGGGTCTCAGAAATGGTGTCAGTAATCCTGTCGGTAGTCTCTGTCCATACTCCTACCACACCATTATACCTTTCGTCCTCAGTGATTAAGCCACGATGATATTGGTTTTCGATAATGGCAGCCCTTTCCTCTGCCTCTTCTATTAGCTTGGGTTTGCTCTGAGGAACCTCAATGTCGCTCATAGCAATGGTAGCCCCTGATTTGGTGGCATAATGGAAGCCCAGTTGTTTCAGGTTATCCAGTAACACTGCCATATCTTCATTACTTAGTAGCTGATAGCAATCGGTTACTATTTGCTTTAAGCTTGACTTATCAATTACTTTGTTGTAGAAGCCTAGCTCCGGGGGCAAAACCTCGTTGAAGATGATGCGACCAGCACTAGTTTTAACCCTCTGCCCGCCTTTTTCCTGGTCCCTGACCTTAATCTCAGCTCTGAAGTCAATAGCGCCAACTTCGTAGGCAAGCCTTGCCTTTTCCAAACTGCCAAAGATTGTGCCTTCCCCCTTGGCTCCAGGTCTAATGGTAGTCAAGTAGTAGCAACCGAGAACCATATCCAGGGTTGGGGTTACTATTGGCTCACCACAGCTTGGTAGTAGCATATTGTGGATGCTGAGCATCATCTCTCTAGCCCCTTTGACTGCAGCTTTAGACAGCGGGATATGAACTGCCATCTGGTCACCATCAAAATCAGCGTTAAAAGCAGCACATACCAGGGGGTGGAGTTGGATAGCGCTACCATCGATGAGCACTGGCTCGAAAGCCTGGATGCTAAGTCGGTGCAGGGTAGGAGCTCGGTTAAGCAACACTGGCCGTTCCTTGACAACTTCCTCTAGTATATCGTATACCTCTGGCTTAGCTCTCGCCACCAGCCGTCGGGCACTCTTATCACTATAGGCAAGGCCTTGCTCCATTAATTGGCGGACAATAAAGGGTTTAAATAACTCCAGAGCCATCCGTCTGGGTAAACCACATTGGTGAAGCTTGAGCTCTGGGCCAACAACGATAACCGAGCGTCCACTATAGTCAACTCGTTTGCCTAGTAGATTCTGGCGAAAGCGTCCTTGCTTACCCCGGAGCATATCTGAGAGTGACTTCAATTTGTGATTACCACTGACGGCAATAGCTCGTCCCCTTTTTTCATTATCGATAAGGGAATCGTTTGCTTCCTGAAGCATCCGCTTCTCGTTGCGGATAATAACTTCTGGTGCCCCTATTTCCAGTAAGTGGCGCAATCGGTTATTACGGTTAATGACTCGTCGATATAGGTCATTAAGGTCACTGGTAGCAAATCTACCTCCATCTAGCTGAACCATAGGTCGAAGGTCAGGGGGTAAAACAGGCAACACAGTTAGAATCATCCACTCTGGTTTATTGCCACTGCGACGAAAGACCTCCACTATCTGTAGCTGCTTGCTTGCCTTCTTGCGGCGTTGACCTGAAGTGAGACGGATTTCCTGGAGTAAGGCATTACGTATTTCATCAAGGTTAATACCCTTAAGAATTTGGAGAATAGCCTCGGCTCCCATCCCAGCCTCAAAAACTTGGCCGAATTTCTGTTTAAGCTCGTGATAGCGATTCTCAGTGAGTAGTGCACGCTGGCGGAGGTCTTTTAACTGTTCCACATCGTTAGAGAGTTGCTCTTCAAGCTGGGCCTTTTCCTCAGCCCAGTTTTGCCGGAGCCGGTTTATTTTGTCTACTGTTGCCTGTTTCTGCTCCATCTCCGCGATTTTGGCTTCCAGCATGCTTTGGCGCTCAGCTATTTCTTGCGAGCTATTCTCATTGAGTTGTTTAATTGCCTCCTGGCATGCCTTCTCATCTATAGAGGTGATGATATAATGAGAGAAATATAGAACACGTTCCAGGCTCCGTGGTGACAAGTCAAGTAATAATCCCAGTCGGCTAGGTATTCCCCTGGCAAACCAGATATGACTTACCGGGCACGCCAGTTCAATATGCCCCATCCGTTCCCGACGCACTTTAGCCCGAGCTACCTCGACGCCACACTTATCGCAAATAACTCCCTTATAGCGTATCTTTTTATACTTACCACAAAAGCATTCGAAGTCTTTAGTTGGGCCAAAGATTTTCTCACAGAAAAGTCCATCCCTTTCTGGCTTCAGGGTGCGGTAATTAATAGTCTCTGGTTTAGTTACCTCCCCATAGGACCAGCTCCTAATCTGCTCCGGTGAAGCTAGGGAGATACGGACAGCATCAAAATCATTAACTTCAAGCATTATCTTTTTCCACCTCTCTCCAAGTCGAGTCTTCAATAACTTTAAGCTCTGTCTCCGGTTTAGGGGCTTCCTTAGTTTCCTCGGCAGGGGTTACCCTTTCCTCTTCACTAATCACTTCAACGGCCAGCCCTAAACTTCGTAGCTCCATAATCAGGACCTTAAACGATTCAGGCACGCCAGGTTGGAGAATATCTTCACGCTTAATTATAGCCTCATAGGTTTTGGCTCGACCGGTCACATCATCTGACTTGATAGTCAGAACTTCTTGAAGGTTGTGGGCAGCACCATAGGCTTCTAACGCCCATACCTCCATTTCACCAAAGCGTTGACCCCCGAATTGAGCCTTGCCGCCCAGGGGTTGTTGGCTAATCAAGGAGTAGGGGCCAGTAGAGCGGGCGTGAACTTTATCCTCAACCAGGTGGTTTAGCTTCATTATATAGATGTTACCCACTGTTACTGGCTGGTCAAATGGCTCACCACTGCGCCCGTCGCAGAGTGTAACCTTGCCCAAAATAGGTGGGGGGAGGTTCCTCTCAGTATTTACCTTGTCCACAGCTTGCTCCAGCTCTTGTTGGTTGAGGTCTCGGCTGGCTATGCCTAGGTCTTCAAGCCATAGGCGCAGACAAATCTCCTTTGCTTCCCCAGGGTAGGCATCACTGAACACCCTGTCTCCATCGTAACCATGGCTAGTAATCCACACCTTAGCCACCTCTAGTTGCACGGTGTGGTTCTCATTACCGGGGTCAAGGCTAACCGCCCCCGCTTTTTGAGCTAGCCAAGCCTTGGCTAGGGCATCCTCGATAGCAATATCATCGGCACCATCAAAGACTGGAGTGAGCACCTTGATGCCCAGTGTCTGGGCAGCCCAACCTAGATGGGTTTCCAGAACTTGACCAATATTCATCCGTGATGGGACACCTATGGGATTGAGGATAATATCTACCGGTGTGCCATCAGGCAGGAAAGGCATATCCTCAGCGGGTGCTATAAGGGAAATAACCCCTTTATTGCCATGCCGCCCGGCTAGCTTATCCCCTACGGAAATCTTTCGCTTCTGGGCAACCCAGACCTGCACCCACTGATTAACTCCAGCGGCTAGGTCGTCACCTTTATCAGTAGAGAAGACCTTCACATTAATCACCTTACCCCACTCACCGTGAGGCATTCGCAGAGAGGTATCTTTCACCTCTCGAGCTTTCTCGCCAAAGATAGCCCGCAAAAGTTTCTCCTCAGCAGATAGCTCAGTTTCTCCCTTCGGGGTGATTTTACCTACTAAAATATCACCCGGGCTTACTTCAGCACCAATTCGAATAATGCCGGTTTCATCAAGCTCGCGTAGACTTTCCTCACCCACATTAGGTATGTCTCTAGTGATTTCTTCGGGTCCTAACTTGGTATCCCGTGCTTCTAACTCATGCTTTGAAATGTGAATGGAGGTAAACTTATCCCTCTCAACTAGGCGATTACTAATGATGATAGCATCCTCAAAGTTGTAACCTTCCCAGCTCATAAAAGCGCACAGCACATTCTGGCCTAGGGCCAGCTCCCCCTGTTCAGTAGCTGAACTATCAGCTATAATCTGTCCCGACTCTACTCGGTCACCTTTATCAACTACAGGGCGCTGATTGATGCAGGTCCCCTGATTAGTGCGAACAAATTTCATCAAGGGATATATGTCCTCATCGCCATTGTCTTTAGTAACCACAACCTGTGAGTTGGTGGCTGAGGTTACCACTCCAGCATTTTGGGCCAGGAGCACCTGCCCACTATACTTGGCGGCTTCTATCTCCATACCGGTAGCTACCAAAGGCGCTTCAGGGCGAAGCAGAGGCACTGCTTGCCGCTGCATATTAGAGCCCATCAGGGCACGATTAGCATCGTTATGTTCTAGGA
>SOKA01000015.1 GCA_004376105.1 Dehalococcoidia bacterium | reverse complement strand
GGCTCTTGTTGTGTTTTACGTCTAGTGCTACAATAAACTTCCAGTGTGGAGGAAGGCATGCCATTAGATGCCATAATTGTCAAAGGGGCTCGTGAGCATAACCTCAAGAATATAGATGTAGTTATCCCGCGGGATAAGCTGGTAGTTATTACCGGTGTCTCTGGCTCGGGTAAGAGTTCATTGGCATTTGATACCATTTATGCTGAGGGTCAGCGCCGCTATGTGGAATCCCTATCGGCTTATGCCCGCCAGTTCCTGGGCAGGATGGAAAAGCCAGAGGTTGATTATATTGAAGGGCTGAGCCCGGCCATTTCTATTGACCAGAAGGGTCCGAGTCGGAATCCACGGTCTACAATGGGGACAGTAACCGAGATTTATGATTACTTGCGGCTACTTTTTGCCCGGGTGGGTCATCCCCATTGCCCCAAGTGTGGACGAGAGATTGCTATGCAGACGGTGCAGCAGATTGTTGATGCTATTCAGGCTCTCCCCAAAAATAGCCGCATTATGGTTCTGGCACCATTGATTAAAGACCGTAAGGGTGAATATCAGACGGTGTTTGATGATTTGCGCAAGGCGGGCTACGTCAGGGTTCGAGTTGATGGGCGTATCTGTGACCTGTCTGAGGAGTTTCAACTTGATAAGAATAAAAAGCACTCTATTGAGGCGGTTGTAGACAGATTGGTAATTGGGCCAAGCGAAAGCCAAAGTCGCATTGCTGATTCAGTCGAAACTGCCCTCAAGCTCGGGGCAGGGGTAGTTCTGGTGTCTATTATTGATGGTGAGGAATTACTGTTCTCGGAACACTTTGCTTGCGTGCATTGTGGCATTAGCCTGGGTGAGATTGCTCCCAGAACATTTAGCTTTAATTCTCCTCACGGTGCTTGTCCGGCTTGCACTGGATTAGGGGTTAAATTAGATATAGACCCCGAGCTGGTTATCCCTAATAAGGAACTCTCCATAGCTCAAGGGGCGACTCACCCCGGGTGGTGGTTCTCTTGGCATGCTAACGAGTTAGAAATTTTAGCCCGACGCTATGGCTTCTCCCTTCATACGCCGGTTAAGGAGCTTAGTCAGCGTCACCTTAAACTTATACTTTATGGTGAAGAGGGGGAGCTGGTAAGGTATAGGAATCGCTATGGTCGGGTCAGGGAATATTTTACCGGGTATGAGGGGGTTATTCCTTATCTGGAGCGTCTAGCTCATGATACCCAGTCAGAACGTACTCGGGCTGAGATTGAACGTTATATGGTGTCCAAACCGTGTCCAGTTTGTCAGGGTAAGAGGCTTAAACCGGAGTCTTTAGCCGTAACCATTAGTGGTAGAAATATTGTTGAGGTTAGCTCAATGTCAGTTACCCAGGCGTTAGAGTGGGTGGCTACTCTCGGTGATGGTAAGAAGGCTATACTTACCGAGCGGGAGCAAATAATAGCCCATGAAATTCTCAAGGAGATTCAAGCCCGCCTGGGCTTCCTTAAAGATGTAGGTCTGGATTATCTTACCCTTGACCGCCCCTCGGCTACTCTGAGTGGTGGTGAGGCACAGCGAATTCGTCTAGCCACTCAGATAGGTAGTGGGCTAATGGGAGTGCTTTATATTTGTGATGAACCGACAGTGGGTTTGCACCCAGCCGATGACTTTCGTTTAATTGAGACCCTGAAAAGGCTGAGGGACCTGGGTAATACTATATTGGTTGTCGAGCATGATGAGGCTATGATGCGGGCTGCTGACCATATTATTGATATGGGACCCGGGGCTGGGGAGCATGGTGGCTGGATTGTGACCACAGGGATTTTGTCCCATATTATGGATTGCAAGGAGTCAATAACCGGTCAGTATCTTAGTGGGGTGAGACAGATTCCTTTACCGCGGAAGCGTCGGCCTGGCGCAGGCGAGGAGCTAGTAATAAAGGGAGCTAAGCAGAATAACCTGAAGAATATAGATGTCCATATTCCCCTGGGCATGTTTGTTTGTGTAACCGGGGTTTCGGGTAGCGGTAAGAGCACCCTTATTGATGAAATTATGTATAAGAAGCTGGCACAGATATTGTATCGGTCAAGGGAGAGGGCGGGTAACTGTGATGGTATCATCGGGGTAGAGCATATTGACAAAGTAGTCAATATTAACCAGTCCCCTATTGGGCGTACTCCTCGTAGCAATCCAGCTACCTACACCGGAACCTTTACCCTTGTTCGTGAGCTTTTCGCTACTGTTCCCGAGGCTCGAATGAGAGGCTATGCTCCGGGTCGATTCTCGTTTAATGTCAAGGGTGGGCGGTGTGAAGCCTGTCGTGGAGAAGGATTTATTCAGATTGAGATGCAGTTTTTGCCTGATGTCACCGTTCCCTGTGAGGTGTGCAAGGGGAAGCGCTATAATCGTGAGGCTCTGGAGATTAGATTTAAGGGCAAGAACATCGCTGAGGTGTTAGATATGACAGTGGAGCAAGCCCTGTCTTTCTTTGAGCATTTCCCCAGGATTAGGAGCAAGCTGGAGACCCTGCGCGATGTAGGGCTGGGCTATATTCGCTTAGGTCAGCCGGCACCTACCCTTTCTGGTGGTGAGGCACAGAGGGTGAAGCTAGCCACTGAGCTATCACGGCGGTCTACGGGCAGGACATTATATTTCCTTGACGAACCGACTACAGGTCTTTCCTTTGAGGATGTGGCTGCTTTATTGAAAGTATTACAGCGTCTGGTTGATGCTGGTAATACGGTGATTGTTATTGAGCATCATCTGGATGTGATTAAGAATGCTGATTATATAATTGACCTCGGACCTGGGGCTGGTGACCGGGGTGGCTATATTGTAGCCACAGGAACACCCGAGGAAATAGCTCAGAAGAAGTCCTCACTCACTGGGCAATATCTGGGCAAAGTGCTGGCTAAGAATATTGAGTATGCTTTAACCAACAGACTTTTTGCCTAGCATTGAAGGGGGAGAATTGACTCGAGAGGAAGCACTTAATTCTATTAAGGCTAATGTAGAGAATAAAAATCTGGTAAAGCATATGTTAGCCACCGAGGCTATAATGCGGGCTCTAGCCAAGCGCCTTGGTGAGGATGGGGGGGAGTGGGGGCTTACCGGTCTCTTACATGATATAGATGTGGAGCTCACCAAAGGAGATATGAGCACTCATAGCAAGTTGGGGGCTGACCTGGCCCGGGAGTTGGGAGCTAGTGAGACTATAGCTCATGCCATCCTATGCCACAATGAAGCGCATGGTATTCCCCTGGAGACGAAGTTGGACAAAGCTCTATTTTGTGTTGACCCGTTGACTGGTTTAATCACTGCCGCTGCTTTGGTTCGTCCCGATAAAAATTTGGCTGGCCTTGAGGCTAAATCAGTAATCAAAAGGTTTAAAGAGAAGAGCTTTGCCGCTGGGGCGGATAGAGAACAGATTTCCCTATGTAGTGAAATCGGACTTGAGCTTGGCGAGTTTATCGAGCTAGGGCTGAGGGCAATGCAAGGAATTGCTGATGGCCTTGGTCTATAAATTAGCTAACTTATTGACAGCGTTGAGCCTTCGGCGGTTTTGATAACATTAATGCGAGTGGGAAAGGCGTCTCTAAGCTCCTCAATATGAGTGATAACCAGTATCTTATCAAAGTCATCTTGAATTGAGTTTATAGCTTCTTTAAGTTTTTCTATGCCAGCACTATCTTGAGTGCCGAAGCCTTCATCAATAACCAGAGTGGGGAGTGGAGCTCCAGCTCGCCTAGTTAATAGTTTGGATAAAGCAATACGAATGGCGAAGTTGATGCGGAAGGCTTCACCACCGCTAAACATTTCATAATTTCGCGTCCCTAGCTCATCAGAGATATTGATATCCAGGGTTTCAATAACATTCCCTTTCTTTGTTTCCCGTTGCGTTTCAATTTTTATATGCATTCTATTGTCGGTCATGCGTCCCAGTAATTTGTTGGCTTCAGCTTCAATTTCGGGGAGTGCCCTTTCGATGAGTAAGGCTTGTATTCCTTTTTTGCCGAAGGCTTGAGTTAGGTCTCTATAGATTTTCTCCTGTTTTGAAGCTTGAGCCAGTAGCTTTTCCTTTTCCTTCCTTTTTATCTCCAATTCGGAGCAGCGCTGTAGCTTTCCCTTCACGCTCCATATTGTCTCCTGGGCTTGCTTTTGTTGTGCAGCTAGCGCTTGGTGTTCAGTTTCAGCCTGTGTTAAATCATTAACTAGTTGTGGAAGTAGATTAAGTTCTTTACTTAGCTCTTGCCGTTTTTGATTATCAACCTCTAGGCTGTGGCGCAGCTCTTGAGCAGCTTCCTCAGCTCTTGAAGCAGCCTCCTTTTCTTGGCTGATGAGCCTGTCAGCTTCTTCCAGCTTCCGCTTTAGACCTTCATACTGTTCTAGGTTAGTTAGGCGATGGCGAGCCTGTTCATACTGCTGTGGCTCGTAGCCAAGTTTAGCTAATTCGCCTTCAAGCTCTCGTAGTGTTTCTTGTTCAGTAGTGGCAAAGTCCTTCCTAGCTAGGTGTTCTTCAATCTCAGCTAGCCTTTTTCTTTCCTCATTTAGCTTATTACTAGCCTCCTCAGCCTCAATAATCTCTTGGCTCAAGATGCTAGCTTTAGTCTGGAACAAGGCTCTATCTTGATTTAACTTTGTTTCTAACTGGGCTATTTCGCTTTCCAGGGGCTCGAGTTCCATTTTCCTTTGAGCTAGCTCGGCTTGGTTTAACTTTAGGCAGTCAAGTTTGCTGTGCCTCTCGGTGGTATACTTTGTCTCAATAACCTTTAGGCCTTCTGCCTCCAGCTCTGTCTCGCATAGCGGGCACTTAGTGCCAGTTTGAGTTAACAGGAGGTCAAGCTTTTCCTCTATTTCTTTTATTTCCCGCTCTAGCTGAGCTTTATTAGATTCCAGGTAGTTGACCTGAGTTTGTAGTTCTTGGCTGCTTTGTCTTTTCCTGCGTAATATTTCTTCAGGCTCAGCCAACTGGTGTAGTTGAACCTGTATTTGCTGCAACTCTTTCTTGAGTGAAGGTAGTTTTTGTGAGCTAATTTCTAGTTCACTAATTCGGCTTTGAGCTACAGCATGGTCTTTAACTATCGCTTGCCCGGCCTGGGTAATGGTCATCTCTAGCCGGTGCTTACGCTCGTTTAGAGTAGTAACTAGTCTAAACTTTTGGTCGAGTTCATCGCTTAACTTCTTGGCTAAACTAAATTGGGCGTAACCTTCTTCTATTGTGGAACGCTGGACTATTAGCTCTTCATACTCTTTGAGCCTGGAGAGGTGTTGTTTAACTTGGTCATCCCAGCGCTCCAGCTCTCTCATCATCTCTGCCATGTGCTCCTCTAGCTGAATTAGTTGCAACTTCTTATTTTCCAGGGATTCCTTTTCCTGCCGCAGGCTATTAAGTCTGGATTCCTGCTCTTTTATTACTCTTTCTATATGGAAGAGTTGGCTTTGCGCTTGTTCAAACTCAGCTTCGTAGACTGGCTTTTGGGTTAATTCATCACTGATGTCTTTGATAGCGCTGTTTAGGTGTGCCTTTTCTGTTTCCTGTTCTTTAGCCAGGTCTTTAGCTTGCTCTTCTAGTTCATCGTAGAAGGAAAGCCCCAGAATATCAGCTAGCACTTGCTTACGCTCGACTGGACGTTTGATGGTGAACTCATCAGCGCGACCTTGCAGTAGGAGGGCACTGTTAACAAATGTGGGGTAATCTATGTGTAGAACATCGGTAATTTTCTGCTGAGTCTGGGTCATACTATTGCCAGTAATTGACCTGAAGCCATTCCCGGTAGCTATCTGAAATTCTAAGATAGTTTGTCCTGAGCGCCCTCGTCGTTTGGGTTTAGAGTGCTTGCGTATGATGCGATATGGTTGCTGTCCTACGGCGAAGTCGAACTCCACTTCCATTTCTGTCTGGCCTAGGTGAATGAGGTCATCATCACTTCTGGCTCTGGTTCTTCCCCATAACGCCCAGGTCATAGCATCAATTAGAGCCGACTTACCGTTGCCATTATTACCTGAGATACAGGCGGTGTGAATACCATCAAAAGAGAGTGGTGGCACGTTATCCCGGTAGCACATAAAATTGCGCACAGCTAGCTTAATGGGAATCATTGGTAAAGCTCCTCAGATAACCGCCTTTTTACTTATTTTACCATAATTAAGAGATTAATTAAGAGATTACTTATCTACCTCACCCCCTG
>SOKA01000041.1 GCA_004376105.1 Dehalococcoidia bacterium | reverse complement strand
AAGGCTCCGCTACCAGCGAATAAATCAAGCACCTTCGTCCAGTCGCTGGTAGTAGTTTCCAGAATAGAAAAAATCGCTCCTCGTACTAAATCTGTCGCCGGACGAGTAGTAGTCCCCTTTGGTACTTTAAGTTGGTGTCCTTTTGCTTTGCCTGCGATAACTCGCATTCTTTATTTAAAGCTTGCTTTTTGTGTAGCTTACCACAGATTGGGTTATCAACCTCACTTCAATTAACCAGAAAAATCCTTTTGGCTGCTCTAGATATATTATACCAGATAAATTATCAAAAGTTGATTATAGCCTGTACTTCTTTATCAAATCGTGCGTCTTAATATACCAGCAGCTATGGGGTGTTTCGCCTGAGATTGCCCCTTGATGGAGATGTCATTATGCAGGAGCCAGTTCGGCCTCTATTTTTGCCTTGGTGAAATCAGCTAAGGTATTCTGTTCACACGCCTCTATACATTTATGGCAAAGGGTGCATTTCTCTTGAATAATTTCAGGTATAGCTTTCTCCTTGTTCCACACTATCGCCTCGTCTTCACAACTCTTAAAGCACTTTCGGCAGTGGGTGCAGCCGAAATCACACTTCTCCCTGCCCGGAATATCCCTTAACGGTTTGTAGTTACAGAGGAAGGCAATCTTTGTTCCCGCTGGGACCAGCTCGATGAGGTTCAGCGGGCACTCAGTTACACAAAGCCCGCACCCGGTACACTTCTCTGGGTCTACAATAGCCACATTTTTCTCACGGTCTATAGATATTGCGTCTTGGGGGCACACTTCCATGCAGTCGTCGAGACCCAAGCAGGCATATGGGCATTTCTTATATCCACTGAGAAGTTGGGCGGCTGCCTTACATGTCTCAACTCCGGAGTAATTACATATAACCTCCGAGTTCCCATTACAATGGACAAGAGCCTTTTTGCTCATCGCTGACACATCTAGGGTTATACCGAGGGCCTTCTCTAGGCGCTCTAGACTCTCGGGGTCTTGCAGCACGATAGTGCACGGTGTCTTAGTTACTAAATTGGAGTCCTGTGTCAGCGCCTGAGCATAGCCAAAACAACCAGGACGACCACAGGCACCACAGTTTATTCCAGGCAAGATAGCATTTATCTCCTCCGTTTTTTCCAGTCCTTTTACCTTTCGTGGAACCTTAATATATACCAGGTATATTATTAACCCGCAGGCTAATCCTATGCCTATGAGCAAACCTATTGGAATCATATTATTTAAAACCCTTCATTTATATTATATCAGCTATTATATCATCCCCCCAAATCCAGAGAAGGCGAGAGCAAGAAGTACCGCTATTATAAAGGCTATGGGCAGCCCCTTCATTGCCTTAGGGGCATTGGCCAGTTCTAGCCTCTCCCGTATGCCTGACATCATAGCCAAAACGAGAGTAAAGCCCAGACCACCGCCGAGAGGGGCAACTACACTTCCTAAGAACGAATATTCCTGGTATAAGATTATCAAGGTGATACCGAGCACGGCACAGTTGGTGGTAATAAGCGGTAAATATATTCCGAAAGCGTTATAAAGCGCCAGATTTGTCCTCTTTATGAACATCTCTATAATCTGGACTAGCGTCGCTATCACCAGGATAAAGATGACGATATACATATACTCGATGTCAAAAGGAATAAGGATATAGTGGTTAATGAGCCAGGTGGTAACCGAGGCGATAGACATTACAAAGGTAACTGCCATCCCCATACTGACAGCGCTACCTAGTTTCTTAGAGACGCCGAAGAAGGGACAGAGACCCAAGAATTGCACCAGAATTATGTTATTGATTAAAGCCATACCGATGAATATGGCGATGAGTTCATTCACTCTTCATCACCCCCCTCCATCTAAATAGTGCCATCAAGAGCCCTATGATCAAGAATGCCCCGGGTGGAAGTATAAACATTGCTATGGGGTACTTCCCGAGGACGGGCAGGGTGAAAAAGTCGAAGCCGAACACCGATAGACTGCCGGTCCCGAGTATCTGTCTTATGGACGATATCATGAGTAGGGCTAACATAAAACCGACGGTAATTCCAAGGGCATCAGCAATGGAGTGTAATATCGGATTCTTGGAGGCAAAAACCTCGGCTCGGGCCAGTATTATACAATTTACCACAACCAGCGGGAGGAATATGCCTAGCGATACATGCAAGTCAGGAAAGTTCGCCTGAAATATGAGATCCATGACGGTAACCAGGCTAGCAATTATGACGATGAATATGGGGATCCTCATTATGCTTGGGACAAAGTTCCTTATGGCGGCTATTATTGTACTCGACCCCACAAGGACAACAAGAACAACCAGGGTCATGCCCAGCGCATTGTCAATTGATGTAGTAATTGCTAACGTCGGGCATAAGCCGAGGGCAAGAACCAAAACTGGGTTGGAGATGATTAATCCCTTGGCAAACTCTTTCCCGAATTTACCCATCTTTACTCTCCTTCCTCACTGTCCTTTAGCAGCTTAACCTTTTCCATGGCCGTGGTTCTAACTGCTTCAATAACCGCTCTGGAACTTCTCGTTGCCCCGGTTATGGCATCTATCTGCCCGCCATCCTGCCTTAGAGCCACATTAGCAATATCCAGCCCAGTAAATTGATTGGTGAAAGGACTCTCAGTTATTCTAGCGCCCAGCCCCGGTGTCTCAAGGTGAGATACTATGTTTATCCCTTTTATCATCGTCTCATCCTCGAGCCCAACCAGGATATCAATCTTTCCCCCATACCCCTTACCTATGGCAATAAAGGCATAGCCAACCTTAGCTCCATCAGAGTATATGGTGTATATATCATTCTCAAGGGTGTATTGGCTCATATTGGGGAATATTTCGAAAAGCATGCGGTGTATTTTCTGTTCCCTTTGGTATTCAATCTTCTCCCGGGTAAGCCTGTCGGTAAAGGTAAGCAAAGTAACTGATACAGCCACCACCACCGTAAGCAGGATTACGGGGAAAGCTTTTTTCAAAGCCTCTTTAGCTGGCACTTTCTACCCTCTCTACCAGGCCATATGGCCTTACCTTGGTATATCGGTCGATAAGGGGGGTAATGGCGTTCATAAACAGGATGGAGTAGCACACCCCTTCGGGCATACCCCCTAACTGTCTTATTATTACGGTTAATACCCCAAGAGCCACGCTAAATATTATTTTCCCCCGGTTGGTAAGGGGGGAGGTTACATAGTCCGTGGCCATAAAGAAGGCACCGAGCATAAGTCCCCCGGCTAGAATATGAAATAGAGGGTCTTGGCCTAAGGCGACGGCCATTAGCGCAACCATTCCTATGTAAACTGCCGGAATCCTCCAGTTTATTATGCCGAGTCCTAGAAGTAAAATGCCGCCAATTAGTATAAGGAGGGCTGATGTCTCCCCCAGCGAGCCGGCGGTGTTACCCATAAACATTGCTTGATATGCAGAGGGGTCGAATTGTTGCCAGTCAGAAACCCCACTTAATGGGGTGGCTGAGGTTACAGCATCAGCACCGAAACCCATTGGCAATACCCATGTCGTCATCTGCGCCGAGAAGCTAACTGTCATAAAAGCCCTTGCCCCTAGAGCAGGATTAAATATGTTGTGCCCCAGACCACCAAAGGCTTCCTTGACAATACTAATGGAGAATATAGAACCTATCGCCACCATCCACAGAGGTATCGTTGGCGGCAGGATTAAGCCCAGGAGAAGCCCGGTGACAACGGCACTCCCGTCCATAACGAATGCTTGGCCTCTTAATTTCTTGCATACATACTCTGTTAGCACTGCTGTCGCCACGCTCACACCTATCACCGACAGAGCACGGTAACCGAAGAAATAAATCGCGGCTCCGGTGGGAAACATGAGGGCAATCACCACGAAATACATTATCTGGCTCACGGAGAGCCCTCGCCAGAGATGTGGCCCCGGTGAAATTAGGAATTCCCTCTCTGTGGTCACTTGTTGGCTGCCCTCTTAGTCAGTTCTCTCTTGGCTACCTTTATGTATTGCACTATCGGTATGTTTGCCGGGCATGTGTATGCGCAAGCTCCGCACTCAAAGCAGTCATCGATATAAGCCTCTTTGCAGGCATCGTACCTACCTGCCTTCACATATCTAGGGAACACGGTGGGCATAAGATACATTGGACAAACCTCTATGCACTTACCACAGCTTATACAGTCCTGCTCTCTTATTGGCGTGCTTTCCTTCACTATCACACCGTTCGTTCCCTTAATCACAGGAAAATCAAGGTCGAACTGGGAGAAACCCATCATAGGTCCACCAAGGACGACCTCATTGGCTTTTCCCTCTATCCCTCCGCAGTAATCTATTAGACTCCTTAGTGGGGTACCGAACCTCACCAAAAGATTTTTCGGATTCTTAACAGCACCGGTGACGGTTACCACTCTCTCGATAAAGGGCTTGCCTTCAAAGACGGCATCGTGAATTGCCTTGGCCGTACTCACATTGTGGACGACCACACCAATATGCAGAGGCAGCCCACCGATGGGAACTTCTCTACCCAGTATCATTTTTGTGAGAACTTTCTCAGCACCCATCGGGTACTTCGATTTTAAAGGAATTATTTTGAAATCCTCTTTGAGCCCCATTGCTACTATCAGCTCTTCCATGTGGTCTATGGCATCATCCTTGTTATCCTCTATTGCGATATAGATAGTATCAGGAGAGAGCACCTTCCTTATGATATTTAATCCGGAGAGCACCTTCTCCCCATATTCAAGCATTACCCTGTGGTCTGAGGTTATGTAGGGCTCGCACTCGCAGCCGTTCAGAATAACAGTGTCTATCTTTGTGCCCTTAGGTGGCGACAGCTTAACATGAGTGGGAAAGGCGGCTCCTCCAAGTCCCACTAAACCTGCCCCTCTTATCCTGTCTAAAATCTCCTTCACGGAAAGCGCCTCAGGGTTCTTAGGTACGTCAAGTTCTACCCATTCGTCTGCCCCATCAGAGGTCACAACCAAAGCCTCTATTGGCTGCGCCGTCGGAGGATTTACGACTATAGTGGTACCAGATATTTCACCGGATATTGTGGCGTGAACGGGAGCGTTGACATACTTTTCTGAATCACCTATTTTCTGGCCGGTCAGTACTTTATCTCCTCTCTTGACCAAGGCCTCACACGGTGCCCCTATATTCTGATGCAGGGGGATGATTACCTTTTCCGGTAACGGTGCACGTTCAATTGGGCTTTTGGCGGTAAGCTTGCTCTCGGGCACTTTTACTCCATATGGCGTGCCCTTCTTTTTAAGTCTCACACCCAACTTATTCATCTCACTGCCTTTCGCTTAGATACTTAGCTAATCCAGAAGAGCGATGTATTATCCTGTCGGCATCTACTATAAGACACTCCACATCATCCAGCGATTCAACCAACTTTATGCCGTCGTCAGGCCCCATCACAAACACCCCGGTTGCCAGGGCATCAGCCTGCGTGCAGTTTTCGGCTATTATGGTGACGCTGATGCACTCCATCGCTGAAAAGCCTGTCCTGGGGTTGATTATATGGTGGGCTTTCTTCTCCGGGTCAAAGTATCGCTCGTAGTTTCCCGATGTGGCTATTGATTTATCTGAGAAACTAAAGGTGGCAAGGCTCTGGCTAGTGTCATCTGGGTTCACCAGGGCAATGCTCCATGGCTCTCTATTTGGCTTGGAACCTAGCGTGCCCATGTCCCCACCCGCATTCACCAGAGCGTGTTTAATGCCCATACCTTCAAGGACTTCTAACGCTTCATCTACCGCATAGCCTTTGGCGATGCCACCGAAGTCGATTTTTATCCCCTCTGCCTTGAAGTATATCTGGTTAGCCTCAATACCTATCTTATCCCAACCGGTGAGCCCCAGCGTCTCGTTTATCTTGCTTTGCTGAACCTCCTCACTCTCCTTCCACAGACCACCCGCCCACAGGTCTAATAGTGGTAGAATGGTTATATCGAAATGCCCATCCGTTATTTGGCTATAATCCAGGGACATAGTTATCAGTTGCCAGAGGTCATCGGAAGGTGCTTCCAGATATCCATCTCGGTTGAGTTGGAATGCCTCGCTTTGTTCATCAAATATTGAGGCTACTCTCTCTATTTCTTCCATTCGAGCAAAGGCCGCACTTATCGCTTCTTCTGCAGTTTTCTCATCTGAGTAAACAGTAATGGTGACAAAGGTGCCCATCATATCGCGGGTCTCTTCGAACTTCATTGAGGGCTGTCTTGTACAAGAAATGGCTCCAAGTGCCACAATGAGGAGTATTAAAAGACACGCTATAACCTTGTGAGACTTCTTCATACCTTCCTTCCTTAGCCTTTGGCTCGTATATGCCATTCAAAATGAAGCGCCTATAGCTCTTGGGGAAGGCTATAAACGCTTAAGGTTTGGCTTTTGTTATTTTCACAGAACCTTGGCTATTTTAACAGAAAATGACGTAAAATCCTATAGTTTACGACTTTTTCTAAGTGGCTGGAAAGGACCTCTTATTATTACGTCTATTTACTATTTACTTGGTTTGTGGTGTATAATGGAGTTTAGTTATTTGTAAGGCAAGCCAGCAATGTGGACTTGGAG
>SOKA01000090.1 GCA_004376105.1 Dehalococcoidia bacterium | reverse complement strand
GAACACATCATTGCCATTAACTCAGCCGGTAGCTTTAAGGCTGAAATTAAGCCCGGCGACCTGATTATCCCTGACCAGCTTATTGACCACACCCGCAGTCGGGTCAGTTCCTTTTTTGGCGAGGGTATTGTCGCCCATATCTCATTCGCCGAGCCCTTCTGCCCGGTGCTGAGCCAAGTTTTATATCACGCCGCCCAGGAGGTAGGGGCTAATGTTCATTACAAAGGCACCTATGTAGCTACAGAAGGTCCTGCCTTCTCAACCCGAGCTGAATCACGACTTTACCGCTCGTGGGGGGCTGACATTATCGGTATGACAGCACTACCTGAGGCCAAATTGGCACGGGAGGCAGAGATATGCTACGCTATTATTGCCTGCGTCAGTGATTATGATAGCTGGCATAAGCAAAACCAACCGGTTACGATAGATATTGTCCTGAACACCCTGCGCCAGAGCACTGATACCGCCAAGAAGATTATTAAGCTGGCAGTTACCAGAATACCCGAAAAGCGCAATTGTGGCTGTGCTACGGCTTTGAAGACAGCTATTGTCACTGACCCAAAGCTGATACCCCTCAAGCAGAAGAAAAAGCTTAACCTGCTAATAGGGAAGTATCTACGCAAAGGAGACAGGTAATGCCCTACATAGAATTTGGCTGCCTGCCGACCATTATTGGCAGTATGCCCCATACCGACCCACAGTCAGCATGCTCAGACATTACCCATTGCCTCAAAGACATTCCAGCTTGGCCCCAGTTACCCAAGCGTTCCTTCCTAGAAAACATGTATGTCCAGTTCAGCCAGGGCTTTCCCGGAGTGACAGTCAAGGAGAATAGAATCTATGTAGACCGCTCCCAGGATTTAGATAAGCCACTGGAAAAGCTCTACACTGCCTATCTGGAGAACGATGTTGATAAGTATCCTATTAGCCTTGATTATGCGGCTGGTCTTCACAGCTTCCTCGCCTTAAAAAATCTATCACCTCAGGCAGTGAAGGGACAGATAACGGGACCGGTCACCTGGGGGCTAACTGTTACCGATGACAACCACCGGGCTATAATCTATGACGATGTTCTGGGTGATGCCGCTACTAAGTTGCTCAGGCTAAAGGCAAGCTGGCAAGAAAAGGAGTTAAGCCAAATCTCAAAAAATACCATTATCTTTGTTGATGAGCCATATATGGCTGCCTTTGGCTCCGTCGGTGTCTTATTGTCCAAGGAAAGGGTTATTAGCCTGCTAGAAGAGGTCTTTGGCGGGATTAACGGGCTGAAAGGGGTCCATTGCTGTGGCAATACCGACTGGTCAGTCTTGCTGGGCACCAGTGCTGACATCCTGAGCTTTGACACTTACAACTATGCTCAGTCGCTAAGCCTTTATCCCGCTGAAGTAAAAAAATTTCTGGATAGAGGGGGGACTATTGCCTGGGGGATTATTCCTAACGATGAAGACCTGCTAGCTAAGGAATCGGCAGCCAGTCTCAATGACCGCCTGGAGGAGGCAATGGCACCTTTTACCAGAAAGGGCATCCGCTTCAAGCAATTGATAGAGCAAGGGCTGCTTACCCCGAGCTGCGGGCTAGGCTCTATGGCTACTGAGGAGGCAGCTGCCCGAGTCCTGGAGCTACTAGCTGAGCTGTCTATAAGGATAAGAAAGCGCTATATGTAATTTATTTGTCTATCATCCTCACCCCCCTTTATCCCCCTCTCCATGACATGGATATATATTCCTATCACGAGGGGGGAGTATAGGTTTTGAAGGGGCCAAGCCCCATCAATCTTCCCTAATAAACAATTCCTCGAGAGGAGAAAATTTACCGATGGAATGTCAGATTGAGGTTAATAAAGCCAAGTGTCCCTGCACCTA
>SOKA01000001.1 GCA_004376105.1 Dehalococcoidia bacterium | reverse complement strand
GCTGGAAATCTTAAGGAAAGGAGGGAGTAACAATGAAAAAGTTTCTTTTAATTCCATTGGTGATTGTATTGGTAAGCGGCTTGATTTTCGGTGGCTGTAAGGCGGCACCAAAAGCTCCAGAAGAAATTCTTATAGGCCTTCCCGCAGCAGTGACAGGCGGGGCTGCAGGTTTTGGTAAAGGTGGTATATTTGGGTACAGAGCCGCTGTCGAGGATATCAACAAATTAGGTGGAATATATATAGAAGAGTATGGAAGTAAACTACCTGTCAAACTTATAGTCGTTGATAATGAAAGCAATCCGCTAAAGGCAGGGACTCTTGCTGAAGACCTAATTCTTCGTGATAAGGCAAAGTTCCTCGTAAATGTTGGTCCGCTGGATTTCAATCCTGCCATGGCTGAAGTAGCTGAGCGGCACAAGATACCACACATGGGTGGGCCCGGTCCTTACGAATCGTGGCAGGCTATGCGGACGGAAGTTACGCCACCCTGGGAATATAGTTGGATAATAAGTTTTGCTATAGCTACGCCAGCTGCAGAGGGAGATTTTCGGCATGGTAAGCTTGGGTACAGTATGTTCGATGTATGGTTGGGCGCGCTAAAAGACATTATTGGCGAGACCAATAAAAAGGTAGCTCTCCTGGCATCGGATGACCCAGACGGCAGAGGTTGGTACCACGCATTTGCTCCACAAGCTCAAGGAATAGGTTGTGAGACTTATCGTACCGAAGAAGAATTTGGGCTGGTGCCTATGGAGACAACGGACTTTACGTCTATCATAATGGAGTGGAAAGATGCAAATTGTGAATTGCTTTGGTCTAATTCTCCTGCCTCGTTTTATGGCGCATTTGCGAGGCAAGCTCACACGCTAGGCTATTATCCTAAGCAGGTTTTTGCTACCAGAGGCGGGCTTTTCTATACCGATATACAAGCCTGGGGCGGTGACCTACCAAATGGTGTGTGCAATGAGATGTTCTGGCACCCATCAATTGAAGGTTGCCGTGGCATTGGTGACACAACTCCAATGTCGCTCCATGAAAGATGGGTTGAGGAGACAGGGCTACCAAAGCACACGGTCATGGGATGGTGCTATGCTATTGCCCAGGTCCTGTTTGATGCCATCGAAAGAGCCGGCACGCTTGATGGAGCTGAGATTAACAAAGCTCTAGCCGAAACCGATATGATCACAATTTATCATCGTGTCGTGTTTGATGAAGAGCAATACAGCCGAGTGCCGGTTGCTTTTGGCCAGTGGCAGAAGACTGACAAACCATGGGTATGGGAAAACCCAATAGTGTATTCTTCCCATGATTTCATGCCGGCGACGGCTGACCTGATATTCCCCATTCCTTATGAATAAATCAAGGTATAGAATAGAGCTATTATTCAGTGCATGTCATAGTTGATGAGTCGGAAGAGCCGTCACGCTTGACGGAGCTGCGATTAACCAAGCTCTAGGGGAAACCGATATGATAACGATCCCACTAGAGAGAGGCAGGTAAGTTTTTAATCTCTTTAGGTCGGCTGAAAAATAACCAACTTTCGGAGGCTATCCACAAATTAGATTAGCTTGGCATTTTGAACATGCTGAGTTATTGTAGTAATCTGTAAATTAGTCAGTCAAATTTTCCTCTGAGTTAACAAAGTGATTAGTGTCAATATACTGTAATAAGGGGGGCATTATGTGAGGAAGGTAAATTGGGTAATGGATAACATGGCTCGAAATCTTAAGGAAAGGAGGAAGTAACCATGAAAAAATTGCTATTAATCCCGTTAGTGCTTGTATTAGTAGGAGCATTAATTTTCAGCGGGTGTAAGGCGGGACCACCAGCTGTAGAAGAGATTCGTGTCGGCTGCACTGCTCCATTAACAGGCATGTATGCCGGTTTTGGTGAAGGCTACGTATTTGGGATGAGAGCGGCTGTCGACGATATCAACCAACTGGGTGGAGTATATGTAGAAGAGTACGGACGTGAATTGCCCATCAGACTTATAGTCGTCAATAGCGAGAGCGACCCGCTAAAGGCAGGGACTCTTGCTGAAGACCTGGTGGTCCGCGATAAGGTACACTTCTTTGCATCAGGTGATGAACCACCGCCCATGCACACTGGCGTATCTACCGTAGCTGACCGGTATAAGGTCCCATACGTTACTTCAACCGGCCCTGTGGAACCCTGGTTGGGCATGCGGATGGAAGTTGAGGGACACTGGGAATACACCTGGGCAACGGGTCTGTTTGCCATAGTTACCCCAGCTCCACCGGGAGATTTTCGGGCTAAGCCTGGATATACAATAACGGATACATGGCAGGCCATGCTGGACTTGTTCGGCGACCAGACCAACAAGAGAGTGGCCGTCTTCGCATCCGATGACCCGGACGGCGTTGGTTGGTATGCGCTGTTCCCTGGAGCACTAGAAGAAGTGGGCTATGATGTCTTAGGTGAAGAAAGAAAAGTCGGCCTAGCGCCTATGGAAACTACGGACTTTACGTCTATCATAATGGAGTGGAAAGACTATAATTGCGAAATACTCTGGGGTAATGCTCCTGCCCCCTTCGCTGGGACACTGTTGAGACAATGCTCCGTGCTGGGCTTTCAGCCTAAGATGGTTTCCATTGGAAGAGCACCACTTTTCCATGAAGATGTATCAGCTTGGGGTGGTGACCTGCCCAACGGCATCGGTGTAGAGATATGGTGGGACCCGTCATTTGAAGATTCTCCGGGGATTGGTGGCACAACGCCAAAAACACTTACTGAAAAATGGACTGAAGAGACAGGTAAACAATTAAACCGAGGTATAGGACCAGGCTATCGCTCAATCCAAGTCCTAATTGACGCCATCGAAAGAGCCGGCACACTTGACGGAGATGCGGTTAATGAAGCCCTAGGGGAAACCGATTTGATGACAATTGGTCATCGCGTGAAGTTTGACGAGAACCACTTTAGTCGAGGGCCGCTCGTGTTTGGCCAGTGGACGAAGACTGACCAGCCATGGATATGGGAATGCCCTGTAGTCTTTTCCAAGCATGACTTCATACGTGCAACGGCCGACCCGATATTTCCCATCCCTTACGAATAAACCAAGGTATAGGATGGGGCTATTGCTCAGTGCACATCTTAGGTGATGCAACTGAAAGAGCAAGCACATTTGACGGAGAAAAGTTAACAAAGCTCTGGGGTAACATGATTGGTGGTTGTCGCTAAGTTTTGTCCAGCGGAAGGAGACAGCCAAATCAATGCTGCGATGTTCTGTCTTGGGAATTTCCACCTGATTTTAACCCCAGGAAAGGTGGTGACATTGGAGGCGCCGATTCTTTCAGTCGTTGGAGTAACTAAACGTTTTGGAGGATTAGTTGCTGTTAACGACTTAAGCTTTGATGTGCGGGCAGGTGATATCCTAGGTCTGATGGGCCCCAACGGAGCTGGCAAGTCAACACTATTAAACATTATAGGTGGTGAATACAAGCCAGACTCCGGAATAGTAAAATTTAAAGGGCATGACATCGCCGGGCTCAGCCCACATAAAATTTGCCACCTTGGCATTGCTAGAACTTATCAGATTCCCCGGCCCTTTACCAACTTAACCGCTTTGCAGAACACTATGGTAGCGGCAATATTTGGCAGGGGTCTGGAAAAATCTGCCGCTGAAAGTGAAGCTACCAAAGTACTTGATATTACCGAGCTTTCAGAAAAGAAAGAGGTGGTGGCTAAAGATTTGGCAGCGTTAACTCTCAAAAGGCTTGAACTAGCCAGAGCCTTGGCCACTAAGCCGGCACTAGTGATGATTGATGAAGTAGCAGCAGGTTTAATTGAAGCAGAAATCCCGAAGATACTAGACATCCTGAAAGAAATAAACAAAATGGGCATATCCATTATATTAGTTGAACATGTCATGAGAGTAATGATGGAAGCAGTTGATAGGATTATAGTGATGGATAACGGCGTGAAAATAGCCGAAGGCACACCGAAGGAAATAATGGAAGATAGAAAAGTAATCGAAGCCTACTTTGGTTAATGGCGCCGATAGGGCTGTCTCGGGGGTAAGATGGGAAAGCTTAGCCAGGAAATGCCTCAGGAAGCATTGCTGAAAGTCAGCAACATAGATGTATTTCATGGAAGCCTTCAAGTCCTGTGGGATGTGTCATTAGAAGTTAAACCAGGTGAAATCGTAGCTCTTATCGGCTCCAATGGGTCAGGTAAATCAACCCTGCTAAACGTAATATCGGGTCTAATCCATCCGGCTAAGGGCAGTATTGAATTTGATGGGAGGCACATCACCACTTTGGATCCTTTCCAAGTAGTTGCTCTCGGCGTCACCCAAGTTCCAGAAGGGAGAAGACTTTTCCCAGACCTATCTGTGTTAGACAATCTGATAATAGGTTCTTACAGTCGAAATGCGAGGTCTAAAAGAGAACAAAACCTCAAAATGGTTTATGAGCACTTCCCTATATTAAAATATAGGAAGGATCAACTGGCTAAAACACTTAGCGGGGGAGAGCAACAGATGTTAGCCCTAGGGCGGGGCTTAATGTCAGACCCAAGGCTTATACTTCTCGATGAGATGTCCCTTGGCCTTGCCCCTAAAGTTACTGATGAACTGTATAAAGCCTTGAGCGAAATTAGAGAAGGGGGCATTACCATCCTGTTTGTTGAACAAAATGTAAGGCGAAGCCTCAAAGAGGCTGATAGAGCATACATTATAGAAGTGGGGCGTATTGTTTTAAGCGGGAATGTAGCCGAACTTAGGGAGGAAGAGGGGGTTAAAAAAGCATACTTCGGTCTATAAAAACTGATGGACGTGCTATAGATGACAGCTCTAGGTAACTTAGCCACTCCGTTAGTAATGGGTGTTTTATTAGGCGGTTTATATGGGTTGATCGCCCTAGGTCTCTCACTGGTTTTTGGGGTCATGCGGCTGATAAACGTAGCTCATGGAGACCTAGTCATATTAGGTACCTACTTTGCTTACTTCGCGTTCACCATTTTGGGGATAGACCCTATTCTAAGCTTGTTCATAGGTATGCCCCTTCTTTTTGCCCTCGGTTTCGCTATTCAAAAATATCTCATGAGCCGGTCTTTTGGCATATCAATGGAAGTCCCATTGATAATTGCTTTTGGAATTTCGCTGATAATTCAGAATGTCAACCAGATCATCTGGACTCCTCTGTCAAGGGGTTTGACCACCTCCTACGCTCTAGAAAGTTTCGTTGTTGGTGGAGTTCGTATCCCTCTAGCCTATCTGCTCGATTTCATTGCCGCCTTAATCGTCATGCTTCTTCTTAGTCAATTCCTGAGGAGGACTTATCTGGGCAAAGCTATTGTTGCCGCTTCTCAGGATACGAGGGCAGCTCAGCTGATGGGAATAAATACTGCCCGCATATATGCCCTCACCTTCGGTATCGCCATGGCAACTGCGGCTGTAGCCGGCGTGTTTCTTGGAATTACTTTTCCGTTCACCCCGATATCAGGGATCGCCTTCCTCATCATCGCCTTTGGCGTGATCATAATTGGAGGTTTAGGCAGCATGCTGGGGACATTTATAGGGGGCATAGTCTTGGGACTAGCCCAAACTCTTGGTGGCTATTTCCTCGGTGCCGCTGCTCAGATGCTTATTGCGTACATCATAGTGCTTGTAGTACTAGCCATTAGGCCACAAGGAATATTCGGCCGTTAGGAGGGACATGAAGGTCGCCATTCCTGGATTGAGAGGAGGACTCGTACCGCTAGTAATTGTAGTTGTACTGGTGGTATTGCCAATATTAGGAGTGCCCCGTGCTTGGCTCCTTTACCTCTTTCTTTTCTTTGTGTACCTGGCTATGGCAAATATGTGGAATTTGCTTGCTGGCTACTCCGGCCTGATATCCCTGTGTCAGCCTGCATTCATTGGGCTTGCGGGGTACACCCTAGTAATAATCACCTGGAACGGTTTACCTTTTTATCTAGGAATAATAGCTGGAGCCATAATAGCTGCCGCATTTGCTTTACTCATATCTATTCCTGTGTTCAGGCTAAGAGGCATCTATTTCGCTATCGGGACACTGGTGGTACCTGAAGCACTGAGGATCGTGTTTTTTCTTTGGAGACCTGTCGGAGGGGCGCTACACGGTGGGGGTGCCGGCTATATGGTAAAAGGTCTGGCCGGGATTTCCATGTCGGGGTTTTACTGGATGGCTCTCGCTATCGGGATTACATCAATTTTCCTTATGCGAGTAATCTTGCGTTCGAGACTGGGGCTGGGGCTGGCGGCAATTCGCGATAATGATAACACTGCCGCAAGTTCTGGGGTAGACGTTTTCAGATTAAAGTTGTACTCCTTTGTCATTGGCGCCTTTGTAACCGGAATTGCTGGAGCCATCTTCTACATTTACCAGGGTTATATTGAGCCGGTGAGCACCTTTACTATCCGGTGGACAATGATATTAATACTCTCCACCGTCATAGGGGGCATAGGCATTGAGGAGGGACCGATTGTGGGCACGGTTATCGTTGTCATTCTGCACTTCTTGCTAGCCAGATACGCTGGACTCAGTCTGCTCATACAGGGCATAATACTGGTCGGCATAATGTTACTGGCACCGCAAGGTATTATGGGCTTTATACGCAAGGCCCGAGCTTCTCGTTCCCCTGTTACAGTTAGCCACTAGGCGACGATCTAATTTTTCTTCAAACCGGTTATCTTCTGTTATGATAGAATCCAGCGCAGGGGTTCTGAGGAAAATAAGGGATCAGCTGAGGGTTGGGCTTTGCCCAGTTGATTAGATCGCAAACAGAAGGTTGCCGCATGGCAACAGGCGGAGCTTGTGTGTTCTGCAGACTTTCCTAGTCGGGGAGAAAAATGTTATGAAAACAGAGGATATCAAGGCTGTTTCCATATTGGTGCCAGTCTAGTGGGATGCGGAATTGCCCAGGTCTTTACCCAAAGTAAGGCTATCCCAGCCGGTCGCCCTTCTTTAGATTGATATTCTTAATAAACTCAGCCACGCTGACCTTGCCAGAGCCAGCAGGTTGGACTCGCCTGACCATGATGCTGCCACCCTGACAGGCAACAGCAAACCCATCCTCGCTGAGGGAAGTGACCTCGCCAGGGGCACCTACAGGAACAGATTTTATAAGCTTAGAATCAAAGATTTTCAGCTTTTGTCCCCGCCAGGTGGTGCTTGCGCCCGGCTGAGGATTAGTGCCCCGGATCAGGTTATAGACCTCCTGGGCAGGCTTAGTCCAGTCAATGATGCCGTGCTGCTCCCGGCACAATGGCTCATAACTTGCCTGGCTATTGTCTTGAGGAATGCGAGGTGCCTTTCCTTCCTTGACTAACTGGATTGCCTCCACCAATGCCTCCACGCCCATAGGATACAATTTATTAAAGAACAGGGAACCCACGGTATCGTCGGGGAGAATATCGACCTCTTTCTGGAGCAGTATCGGACCAGTATCGATGCCTTGATCGGGCCAGATTATGGTTAAGCCGGTCTTGGTCTCTCCCTGAATTATAGGCCAGTTCAAAGCACTGCCGCCTCTATGCTTGGGCAACAACGATGGGTGATACATGATCGTTCCTAGCTTGGGACAGTCCAGTATAGCTAAAGGCACTATATCAGAAACGAAGGCCAGCACCCCCAGGTCTGGCTTATAGCTGGCAATACTTTCATAAACGCCAGCATCCTTCATATGCCTGGGCTGATGGACCGGGATACCATTCTCGTCTGCCAGCTCCTTGAGAGGCCCCGGCTCCTCAGGGTCACCGCCAGGGGCAAACACAGCCACCACCCCTTCCCCTCCTTTAAGAATAGCTTCAAGGACTTTAGACCCAAGTAAAGGATGAGCTATCAAGACTATGCGCATCGCCTTTTACTTTAGCGTAGAGTTCAGCCGCTTTGAAGGAACTTCTTACCAGAGGCGCGGAGGCAACTTCAATAAATCCCATGTCCTTACCTATATCTCTGTATTCGGAAAACTCCTCGGGGGAAACAAACCTGACCACAGGATAATGCTTGGGAGAAGGCTGTAGGTATTGACCAATAGTAAGCAAGTCACAATTGGCTTCCCTTAAGTCTTCCATAACCTCTACTACTTCCTCCTTTGTTTCGCCTAGGCCTAGCATTAGGCCAGACTTGGTAACTATTTCTGGGTTTAGGTTTTTCACCATAAAGAGAAGTTCTAAAGAACGGCTATAATCCGCTCCCGGCCTGACCTTTGGATAAAGGCGGGGAACCGTTTCCACATTATGGTTTACTACTTCGGGACGAGCTTCTACTATTGCCTTAAGTGCTTCAGCAGAACCACAAAAATCTGGAATGAGAACCTCAACGATAACACCACCCCTATTTTCATGAAGTATATTAATTGCCTTGACAAACTGGGAGGTGCCACCGTCAAAAAGGTCATCTCTGGTGACAGAGGTTATGACGATATAGCTTAGGTTCAGTTTCTCCGCTGCCTCAAGTAAGTGTCGGGGCTCTTCCTCATCCACAGGAAGAGGATGGCCATTCTCTACCGCACAAAAAGTACAGTGTCTCGTGCAAACATCTCCCAGAATTAGAAATGTTGCTGTCTTTCGAAAGAAACACTCCCCGATATTTGGACAGAGGGCACTTTCGCAGATGGTATGCAGGCTTAATCCATCTAAAAGCCTTTCCATGGTCAACATAATTTTGGGGTCTGCAGGCTTCTGGCTAAACCAAAACGGCAGCCTTCCTTTCATAAGCAGCTCCTTGCTAATATATCTGAGCCCTGTTTCATTTGGGCATCAAATACCTCTGAAAAATTGGCTAACAAGCTTTCTGTTACCGCTGCCATCGCTACGTCCTGAGAAAGGAGATTGGAAATGGATGTAGCCCTTCTATCGGTAAAGCCACACGGGTTTATGAGTGAGAATGGCTCTAAATCCATATTTACATTGAGGGCAAATCCGTGCATACTGACCCACCTTCTAACTCTAAGCCCCATAGCCGCGATTTCCTCATCCCCCACCCAAGCCCCACGATGGTTCCTGTCTCTACAGGCTTTTATACCGAAGTCGTTTACTGTTCTTATGATTACTTCCTCAAGGTCACGAACGTATTTGTGAACATCCCTGCCCCGCTTCCTCAGGTCAATAATCGGGTAAGCAACTAGTTGGCCCGGGCCGTGGTAGGTAACATCGCCTCCCCTGTCTACAAAGAATAGGGATACACCTTCTTTGGCTAATTGTGCCTGAGAAGCAAGGACGTTTTCTAATTTACCAGATTTCCCGATGGTGATAGTAGGCGGATGCTCCAGGAGGAGTAGTGTATCTGTTATCTCGCTACTGACTCTCTGACGGAGAAGCTCTGTCTGCAGATGATAGGCCTCGCTATACCCTATTAACCCGAGCTGATAAATAGTACAAAGCATCTCTTTATCAATCTTACCTTGCTCAAAGTGTCACACCACCATTCTATCTATTCCGAGATGAGGAATGTATTGTCTCACCGGTAACATCTAGAGCAGCCTCCCAAACCGCCTCAGAGAGGGTAGGATGGGCATGCATGGTGGCAACAATTTCCCGGGAGGTCGCCTCTAGCTTCATAGCTAGGGTGGCTTCTGATATGAGGCTTGTAGCTCGGGGACCAATGATATGAACACCTAATATCTGACCATACTTTTGCTCAGTGATTATCTTTACTAGCCCTCTCTGCTCACCTAAAATGGCTGCCATACCATTGGCTGCGAAAGGAAATCTCCCAATTCGTATCTGATATCCTTGGGCAACTGCTTCCTCCTCGGTGAGACCTACGCTAGCTACTTCGGGCAAAGTAAAGATACATTGTGGGACTGCCTGATAATCAATTGTTGAATTTATTCCCATAGCATTTTTAGCAGCTACTATTCCCTCAGCTATGGCAACATAGGCGAGCATCATTCCACCAACAACATCACCGGCAGCGTAGATATTGGGCACGTTGGTCTCCATTCTTTCGTTGGTTTGAATCCTGCCATTATTTATAACCACACCACACTCATTTAGCCCTAGACCTTCTATATTTGGTTTCTGTCCTACAGATACTGCGGCAGCTTCTGCCTTTAGCTTCTTTTCTGCTTTATTACCATCAGAGAGGATTACTAGTTTGCCTCCCTTGGTATCATCAATCCTGCTGACCTGTGCCCCGCAGTATATCTCCACACCGCCTTCCTTAAGAGCCTCGTCAAGGATAGAGACTAACTCAGCATCTTGGGTGGGGAGGATATGGGGCATCATTTCCACTATACTTACTTTACACCCCAACTTAGCCAAAATAGTAGCCATCTCTACCCCAACTACTCCGCCTCCTATCATCACCAAACTCTTGGGAAGATAGTTCAGGTTGAGAATACTCTCGGTACCCATTATATCTGGGCTATCAGCCCCGGGAATGGGTAATACTATTGGTTTAGAACCAGTGGCAATAATTACCTTCTTTGCCTGAACAACCTGCTTCTTTCCCTGGCCAGAATCTACTTCTACCTGCTTTGGTGAGGTAACCTTAGCCCGCCCACTAATAACCTCAATATTATTCCCAGCTAAAAGGCTCTGAATACCTGACACTAATGTTGATATTACCCTGTTCTTGTGAGCCTGCATTTTAGCTAAATCAAAGCTAACCCTGGCTGCACTTATGCCACATTGCTCCGCAGTTTTAATCGACTCATACAATTCTACACTATGTAATAGAAACTTTGTCGGGATACAACCAGTGTTAAGGCAGATACCGCCTAGTTTCTTCTCTTCAACCAGTGTCACTTTGCCACCGAGTTGCGAAGCCCTTATCGCAGCTACATAGCCAGCAGGACCACCACCAATTACTACTACGTCTCTTTCTTCCATAGCTATTGCTCCCAGTTCATACCAGCGAAAGAGTTGGGGTTTCCAGTAACCGGGTCACACTCGCCATAAACTTGGCGGCCACGGCTCCATAAATTACCCTGTGATCATAAGTAAAGTAATATGGCATGATAGGCCTGATCACAATTTGCCCATCTCTGACTACAGCCCTGTCTGTGATACTCCCAGTTCCTAGAATTGCTGACTCCGGCTGGTTTATAATCACGGTCTCAAAACGGTATCCCCCACCAAGCGCTCCCAGGTTAGTAAGGGTGAAGGTTCCACCTGTGACCTCGTCGGGCGTCAGTTTTCCCTCTCTTGCTTTCTGGACTAAGGTTCTTACGGTCTGACTTATCTCCACCAGTGATTTCTTGTCAGCATCCTTTACCACGGGGACGATGAGCCCCTCTTCCACGGCAACAGCAACCCCAATGTTTATATTTTCCCAGAGTTTAATCTCATCATCTATTACACTGGAATTGACTATAGGGTTATCTCTAAGTAGTTTGGCAATTGCGAACACGAATAGATCGGTATATGTGATTCTAGCCCCAATAACCTCCTCTTGACTCACAAGGGTTTCTCGTAACTTTACCATCTCAGTCATGTCTATCTCACCCATGACGGTAAGCTGAGCGGAGATTGACAAACTGCGATGCATGTGCTCAGCGATTGCCTTCCTCATTCCCTTGAGGGGAATTGTGGATTTCACCCGTTTACCCTGATAAACACTGGGGGTTACTTCTGCCCTTTTCTTCGCTTCTATCTCCTTTTGAATATCCTCCCTTACAATCCTTCCCCCCGGGCCGGTGCCCACTATTGTCGTAATATCTATCATGTGTTCCTCTGCCATCTTACGAGCCACCGGGGATATTAGAATACGCTCTCCTTCCTTAACCCTAGTCACAGGTGCTGCTGCCTTAACTGGAGGAGCTTCTTTAACCTCGGCGGCAGTTGTAATTACTTCCCTTGGCCTTTCTTTTTGAAGTGCCTCTAGCTCCTCCTTTGTTTCAGCGATAAGACCAGCCACTGTACCTATCGGCACCTCCTCTCCCTCTCCAACCAAAATGTGAAGGAAGCCTGAAGCCTCAGCCTCAATATCATGCCTAATTTTCTCCGTCTCTACCACCAAGACGATATTGCCTTGTTCAATCCATTCACCTTCCTTCGCCTTCCATTCAACCAATGTAAGCGGCGCTGTGCTCATCCCAAGTTTAGGCATCAATATTTGAACTGCCATTCTTTCACCTCCAAAAACGTAATATTTAATAAAATTATAATTAAAACAGCAGAAACCCAATTATCTTCACTTGTTCCCACTGGTTACTCAGGTCTTGCCTAGGTCTCTGCTGCTTTCCTCTCCCATCAAAGTTTGATACTCCTCTGCTGGCATCAAATGATCCAACTCAGATAATTGCTTACCTTGACCACTACTATTCGTTCATTGCTATCGGGGTTATGATTCACCTTGACAGGCTTACCTTCCGCCTCACAAGACGAGCCTATCTATACTAGATTTTTGGATAGTGAGTAAGTTCTATACCCACATTGGTAGGGTTACGGGCCGGTTCCCAGATAGCATGGAGGGGTTTAATATCAATGTAATGATAGGCACCGTCGTCTCCGCAGTGTCCACTTTGTAAGCTGGGGAAACCCTCCTTAACCAGTATTTCCGCGGTCTCATCCACATTATCAACTAAGAACTGCAGGTGATGGAGTCCTTCCCCATGCTCCATCAGGAAATCCTGATAGATAGAGTCTCCCTCAATGGGTTGAGACAACTCCAACTGCACCGCTCCTACCTGGGTTAGGGCTATCTTTTCTCTGGCCCAAGCTGGCTTACCATGATATCTGCGAGCATAGACTAGAGGAGCCTCCCACGAATAAATATCCCATGGGCCAATACCTAAGATATTCCAGTAGTTCTCCACCGCCTTCTGCAGGTCCTTAACCACAAGGGCCACCTGACTGATCCCTTTAACCTTAACTTTGGCCGGGCTTGTCTGTGCCACGTTTTGTATCCTCCTCACACATTAGATTGTGAACTCAGTAAGCGGAAGTACTTCCGCCTACTCCATATTGGTGTGTAGTATTAATAATTCCTCTCTTTCCAACTCCTACCAAGCTACTACCTTTTGAGGCATAGGCTAAATTTAACTACATAATCTCATTTATAGCCTTGATTAAGTCCTCCTCATCTGGCATCCAGAATTTCTCCAGAACCGGACTGAAGGGAATAGGCGTATCAGGGGCGCAGACTCTTTTTATCGGTGCATCAAGAAAGTCAAACGCTTCCTCAGCTACTATAGCTGCGATTTCGCCCGCCGCACTCCCAGTCTTGGGTTCTTCGTCCATAATCACCAGCCTACCCGTCTTTTTAACCGAGTCAATGATAGCCTGCTTGTCAAGGGGCACCAAGGTTCGAGGGTCAATAACCTCTATGCTTATGCCCTTTTCTTGAAGCTTATCTGCGGCAGCCAGGGCCCGGTGAACCATAAGCGCTATGGCCACAACAGTAACCTCGCTGCCTCCTCTCTTGATATCTGCCTTTCCCAGAGGTATGGTATACTCCTCATTCGGTATCTGGCTGGTTGACCTACTCAAAAGCAACACCTTATGTTCAAGAAATATCACGGGATTATCCTCTCTGATTGCCGACTTAAGCAAGCCCTTGGCATCATAGGCGGTTGCTGGTGCTACAATCTTAAGCCCTGAGATGTTCATCAACCATCCAAAGAGGCATTTAGAGTGCTGGTGAGCAGCAGATAAGCCGGCACCAATGTAGGCGGTGATGGTTAGCGGTAATTTTGTCTTTCCACCATACATGTATTTCATTTGAAGCTGGTTTATAAGCTCATCCCCACACACCCCCAAAAAATCATCAAAGTACAAATATGCGATTGGTCTCATCCCGGTGGCGGCCGCACCTATAGCTCCTCCCAAGATTGCCGTCTCCGAGATTGGTGTTTCTCTCACCCTTTCAGCTCCATACTTATCAAATAAACCCGCGAGTTCACCAAGAGAGCCTCCCCAATGCTTCCCTATGTCCTCACCGATGATAAATATGCTTGGGTCTCTCTTCATTTCTTCGTCAATGGCTTCATTTATCGCCTTTTGATAGGTTATCTCCTTCATTTTTACTCCTTAAGTGTAGACATCCTCCAAGGTTTCCCTAGGTTCTGGAAATGGGCTTTCCTCAGCAAACTTCACCGCTTTATCCAGTTCCTCCAACATTTCCTGGTTAATTTTATCGGCATCCTTTTCTGTCAATACTCCCATTTTAATGAGTTTCTTTCTAAATCTTGGGATGGGGTCCCTCTTCCTGCACTCCTCAAACTCTTGTTTAGTTCGATAGGTCTGGGTATCTCCCTCATAGTGCCCATAGTATCGGCAGGTTTTGCACTCTACAAGGGTAGGACCTTCGCCCTTCCTGGCTCTAGCAAGCGCTTCACCAACTACTTCATGCACTGCTAGCACATCATTGCCATCAACAGTTTTGCCCGGAATACCGTATGCGACTGCCCTATCAGCAATGTTAGGTATGTTCATGGCGTAGCTCACCGGAGTAGTCTCGGCATACACATTGTTTTCAATGACGTAGACTATGGGAAGCTTCCAGATTGAAGCCAGATTTACCCCCTCATGGAACCTGGTAGTATTGGTTGCGCCATCACCAAAGAAGCAGAGGGTAACCTGGTCTGTCCCCCTCATTTGGGCTGAAAGAGCCGCCCCGCCAGCGATTGGTATTCCAGCAGCTACAATGGCGTCAGCACCCAGTATGCCAATATCCACCTCGGCGATGTGCATAGAACCTCCCTTCCCCCTGTTATAGCCTGTTTTCTTACCATATAGTTCAGCCATCATTCGGTCCGTCTTTCCACCCTTGGCAATTAGATGCCCGTGCCCACGATGAGTGCTTGTGATATAGTCGTCAGGTCTCAGATTGGCGCAGGCACCAGCGGCTATTGCCTCTTCGCCAGCATATAGGTGAACAAAACCGGGAATATTCCCGGCGGCAAATTCCTTAAAAACCCTATCCTCAAAGGTTCTAATTCGGACCATCACCCTGTACATATCTATTAGTTTTTCTTTTTCTATTGCCACGCTTTTTCTGCCCTCCTATTCTGCTATTAATCTAATTAAACTACTTAGCCTCGTCTCTGCTGTATTTATGAGGTAGAAGTTATTGAACTACACAATCTCATTTACAGCCTTGAGCAAGTCCTCTTCATCTGGCATCCAGGCTTTCTCCAGAACCGGACTGAAGGGAATAGGCGTATCTGGGGCGCAGACTCTTTTTATCGGCGCATCAAGGAAGTCAAGTGCCTCCTCAGCTACTATAGCTGAGATTTCGGATGACGCGCTTTCCGTCTTAGGCTCTTCGTCCATAATCACCAGTCTACCTGTCTTTTTGACCGAGTCAATGATAGCCTGCTTATCTAGGGGCGCCAAGGTTCGCGGGTCAACAACCTCTATGCTTATGCCTTTTTCTTGAAGCTTGGCTGCAGCGGAGAGGGCTCGGTGAACCATAAGCCCTATGGCCACAACAGTAACATCGCTGCCTTCTCTCTTGATATCTGCTTTCCCAATGGGTATGGTATATTCTTCTTCCGGCACCTCACCTGTTAGGCGGTCAGATATCAGCTTTTGGTGGTAAAGAACTTGTACCGGATTATCCTCCCTGATGGCTGATTTAATCAGGCCCTTGGCATCATAGGGAGTTGAAGGCACCACAATCTTAAGCCCTGGGATAGCCATCATGTATCCGTAAGGACACGTAGAGTGCTCTCCAGCAGCAGATACACCGGCACCACTATAGCTCATAATGGTCGCTGGGAATTTTGTCTTCGCGCCAGTCATGTATCTCGTTTTAGTTAGCACGCACCTTATGTCAGACATGCACACACCCAAAAACTCACTGAACATTATGTGTACGATTGGCCTCATCCCGGTGGCTGCCGCACCGGCAGCAGCTCCGAGCATTGCCGTCTCCGAGATTGCTGTGTCCCGTACTCTCTCCCCGCCATACTTTTCAAATAAACCCTTGAACTCACCAAGAGGGGCCCCCCATTGTCTTATATCCTCACCCATGAGAAATACTGTTGGGTCTCTCGCCATTTCTTCATCAACGGCTTCAGTTATCGCCTGGAGATAGGTTATCTCCTTCACTTTTACCCCCTTAAGCATAGACATCCGTCAAAACTTCCTCAGGGTCGGGAAACGGGCTTTCCAAAGCAAACTTTACCGCTTTATCCATTTCCTCTTGCACTTCCTGTTGAATTTTATCCGCTTCCTTTTCTGTTAATACCTTCATTTCAATCAGTCTCTTTCTGAATCTCGGGATGGGGTCTCTCTTCATACACTCGTCCTTCTCCTCTTGGCTTCGGTAAAGGTGGGTATCTCCCTGAAAGTGGCCAAAACGCCGGCATGTTTTACCCTCTATGAAGGTAGGACCCTCTCCCTTCCTGGCTCGGGCAACCGCCTCAGCCGCTACCTTATATACCGCTAGTACATCATTGCCATCAACAGATACGCCCGGGATGTTAAAGGCGACGGCTCTATCAGTAATGTTGGTCAGGTTAGTAACGTCATAAATGTTAGTGGACTCAGCCCAAACATTGTTTTCACAGTAGCAGATTAAAGGGAGCTTCCAGGCTGAGGCCATGTTCATTCCTTCGTGAAATCTTCCGGTATTCAAGGTACCATCCCCAATAAAACTGACAACAACCTGGTCTGTACCCCTCAACTTAGCGGTGAGAGCAGCTCCGGCAGCCAGTGTTAGTGCCGTGCCTTGAATCCCCTCGGCAACCAAAACGCCAATATCCATATCGCTGAGGTGCTGAGAGCCGGCTTTACCCTTATTCACACCGGTCTTCCTGCCATATAGTTCAGCCACCATCGGAGCCAGCGAATACTGGTTTCCAGCTTTGGCAATCACATGCCCATGCCCGCGATGAGTGCTTGTAATAATGTCATCAATCCTCAGATTAGCACACACACCTGTAGGATTAGCCTCTTGGCCGGCGCTTAAGTGGACAAACCCCGGGATTTTCCCAGCGGCAAAGTCTTCGGCTATCTTCTCTTCAAAGATTCTAATTCGGACCATCGTCCTGTACATATCTAATAGTTTTTCTTTTTCAATTGCCATAGCCTTTTCTGCCCTCCTTTCACTTCTGCCATAAAATAGCATAAATGAAAGGCATCGTCAATGATTTGTTATTGCAAGATGGTGCCGTCATTCCTGTTTACGGGTTAGGCTTCTGGCTGATAGAAATAAGAGCAGGAAGGAAATTAGACACTCAGTTGAGAGTATCTTTTTGGAAGGCAAGATTTCTGGCGACTGAGTTACTCCCGTTTATGTTATGTCAATTAGTTTCCTATAATACCTTTACTTGGTCGGGGTGAGAGGACTTGAACCTCCGACCTCAGCGTCCCAAACGCTGCGCGCTAGCCATCTGCGCCACACCCCGTTACCAAAATATAGCAAACCACCTATTGATGGTCAAGCTAACGGCTAGTTAGGTTTTATTCTCTACAGTCAGGACAGACATCAAATATTTCTGGAGCTAAGCTTAACGTTTTAGTTATGTAGTCTAGCTGCTTCTCAGGAGCCCAGTAGTTACCGCAGATTTTACATTTCTTTAATTTAAATTCTGTCTTCTGCATTTTAGGGTTAGGCATAGTTATAGTTCTTGTATCTCCAACATCCTCTAGCGTTATAGTCTCTACAGGACAGACATAAGCACAGGAGCCACAACCAATACAGGCATCTGGAAACTCGTAAAAGGGGGAAGCCATCTCTCTATCGATACCTCGATTGACTAAGCTGATGGCGCTAACGCCTACAACTTCCTCACAGGCTCGGACACATAATCCACAGAGAATACATCTCTTATCCTCCAGTTTGAAGGGTGTTTTATCAACAGCCAGGCGCTTGGCTAAATCCTGTATTACTTCTAAACTAGGGCATCTAGCTAATAACAGCTCCATTATAGTTCTGCGGTTATTCATAACCCTCTCGGAGTTAGTTTTTACAATAAGCCCTTCTTCTACCGGGTAAAGGCAAGAGGCCACCAATCTTTCTTTTCCATTGGTAACGATTTCAACCAGGCAAAGCCGGCAAGCTCCATATGGTTTAATTGCTTCATTAGAGCACAGAGCTGGTATGTAGATGTTATTATCCCTAGCTGCATCCAATACCATTGCTCCCTCTTCTGCTTGAACCTCTCGCCCATCAATGGTTAATGTTACCATCTCTTACCTTCACTTTACCGTTATAGCATCAAGGTTGCAGACATCATAGCAAATCCCACACTTGATACACTTCTCCTGGTCTAAGATAACCGGCTTCCTCTTCTCGACAAAGGTTATAGCCCTAGTTGGACAGGCTTTTTCACATAGCCGGCACCCTGGGCACTTTTCATCAACGATATGATAGCTAATCAGCGCCTTACAGACACCAGCTGGGCACCTTTTATCCCTAATGTGAGCTTCATACTCGTCCCTAAAGTAGCCTATGGTAGTCAAGACAGGATTCGGCGCAGTCCCGCCCAAGGCACATAGCGAGCTATCTATAATTACCGCCGACAAACGCTCAAGTAATTCAATATCCCCATCCTTTCCTCTCCCCTCTGTAATATCGGTTAATATTTCCCGCATCCTCTTTACTCCCTCACGGCAAGGGACACATTTGCCACAGGATTCCTCCTCAAGGAAGGTAAGGAAATATTTAGCTATATCCACCATGCAGTTATTCTCATCCATCACAATCATCCCACCTGAGCCCATCATAGAGCCTGCTTTGGTAAGCTCATCAAAATCTACTGGCAAATCAAGTAAACTCTCAGGAATAACTCCGCCCGAGGGACCACCCGTCTGGACCGCTTTGAATTCTTTACCTCCGGGAATCCCGCCACCGATATCAAAAATAACCTCCCTGAGTGTTATCCCCATGGGTACTTCCACTAAACCGGTGTTGTTAACCTTACCTACCAGAGAGAAAATCTTTGTTCCCTTACTATTTGGTGTGCCTATTTTAGTATACCAATCGGCACCTTGATTGATTATTAGCGGGACATTTGCCCAGGTCTCCACATTGTTCAGGTTAGTAGGCTTATCCCATAAACCTCTTTCAACAGTATGAACATACTTCGCCCTAGCCTCGCCTGGTTTACCCTCCAGTGAAGCCATCAGCGCCGATGACTCGCCACAGACAAAAGCCCCACCCCCCCTACTTATCCTAATGCTGAAGTCAAATCCGGAGCCTAAGATATCTTTACCTAGAAGACCATACTCCTCCGCCTGTCTGATAGCTATCCCGGCATTTTTCACTGCCAGAGGGTACTCATTACGAACATAAATATAACCCTCATGGCAACCAATAGCATAGGCGCCGATTATCATCCCTTCCAGAACACTATGGGGATTCCCCTCCATCAGACTTCTATCCATAAAGGCACCGGGGTCACCCTCGTCACAATTACATATTAGATACTTGATATCGCCCCGTGCCTTTCGGCAAGTTTCCCACTTAATACCGGTGGGGAATCCTCCACCACCACGCCCCCGTAAGCTGGATTTCTTGACTTCCTCGATTACCTCTTCAGGCGACATCCTAAAAAGAACTTTACTCAAAGCGGCGTAACCACCAACAGCCAAATAGTCATCAATTATGGTAGGGTCAATTAACTCATTGTTACCAATAATAAGCCGCTTCTGTTTTTTATAGAATGACACCTCATGCTCATAGATTACTTTCTGGCCTGTATTTGGGTCGGTGTAAAGCAACCTATCAATGATATTATCCCTTAGAACAGTCTCTGAGATTATCTCGGGGACATCTTCTACCCTTATCCGCTGATAGAAAATATTCTGTGGCTTAATAACTACTAGTGGCCCCCTTTCACAGAAACCCGGGCAGCCAGTAATCCTTACATCTACCTTGGTTTCCACTCCCTGCCGTTTAATCTTCTGTTTAAAAGCAGCAATTACACTTTCACCCCTCAAAGCAAGGCAGCCTGTGCCGCCACATATAGTTATGCAAGGCTTGTTAGGGTCTCTCTGTTTAATTATTGATTTTCTTATCCCCTCTAGCTCATCAGGGGAGCTTAGCCTGTTCAATGCTTGTCCCTTTCCTACCACAATTAAGTATAATTCTCTAATAAAACCTTGACCTTATCGGTTTTCATTTGCCCGTGGTATTCCCCATCAATTATTACTACAGGACCTAGGGCGCAGCATCCAACACAATTGACAGTTTCTAGGGTAAATTTAAGGTCTTGGGTTGTTTTACCGGGTCTAATATCTAGCTCTCGCTCTATCGTCTCTAAAATTCTCACTGCTCCTCTAACATGACAAGCTGTACCAAGGCATACATTGATTAAGTAGCGTCCTCTTGGTTCCAAACTGAAAGCCTTAAAAAAAGTAGCTACACTATAGACTCGACTCAATGGGGCACCCAGAGTTTGGCTAACCTCCACTAGGGCCTCCTTGGGCAGATAATTGTATTCTGCCTGAATATCTTGCAAAATGGAGACTAACATTCCCTGGTCACGCTGGTAGTTATCTAATATTGATTCCACCTTCTCTGCCAATTGTTTAGCTCCCATGCTTATGCTACCTTCTCCATGAGTTTGGCGTATTCCTTATTCACCCTATATTGAATCTCCTTTATTGTTTCCTCAGATAGATGCCTGAACCTTCCCTGCAATTTCAGATAGTCTTGGACAGGTCTTAACTGAGGCAAATCAATGCTTAATTTATATTTACCATTCTCCATCTCATATAGAGGGAATATCCCTGTCTCCACAGCCAGACGGCCTATTCTGATAGTTAAATCGGGAGCAGACCTCCAACCAACGGGGCAAACCGATAGGATATGAACATAAGCTGGTCCATGGATTGCTGCTCCCTTTGCCACCTTAGCCATCAAATCGAAAGGATAGCTAGGGCAGGCAGTAGCTACATAAGGTATATCGTGGGCAGCAGCAATAGCTGGCATATTCTTCTTCCACGTAACCTGGCCTATGCTCATCTTGCCGGCTGGGGCAGTGGTGGTAGAGGCGCCGAAGGGAGTAGCTGAAGACCTTTGAATCCCAGTATTCATATAGGCTTCATTGTCAAGGCAAACATAAAGAAAATCATGCCCTCTTTCTAATGCTCCGGATAGTGCCTGAAGCCCAATATCACTGGTTCCACCATCACCAGCCATCACCACCACCTTTACCTCCTTGGCCGGGCGTTTTCCCTTTCTCACAATGACTTTTAAGCCTGCTTCTATACCTGAAGCTACTGCTCCCGTATTCTCAAACAGGGTATGAATCCAGGGAACGCGCCAAGAGGTATAAGGAAGCGGTGATGAAACTATTTCCATACAACCGGTGGCACTAACAATTATTACATTCTGCCCTAATGCTTTGCAGGCTAGTCTTACTGCTAAAGCTTCACCACAACCCGTACAAGCCCGGTGACCAGGGGCAAAGTTTTCTCTCTTAGTTACCAGTTTAGGAACAAAGACAGCATATTTTTCCACTATTCCCTCACCCCAAACATTTCAAATTCTTGCTCGCTTCCCGTCTGTGAAATCTCTATACCTCTGTTGATTATCTCCTTAAATCCATCCGGGGAAATATCTCTCCCCCCTAAACCGCCAACAAAGCTTATTACCTTTGGCTTTTTGTCTTCATTATATAAGGCTGACCTAATCTCAGAACAGACTGGTCCAGCAGGTCCACCAAAGGAAAGGGCTCTATCCAATATGATGAGAACCTCAGCATCCCTAACTGCTCGGCGGATTTCATCAAAGGGGAAGGGTCGCCATAAGCGAAGCTTTATTAGTCCCACTTCTTTGCCCTCATCTCGCAAGGTGTCTATGGCACTCATTGCCGTCTCGCTCAAACTACCCATTACTAGTAGAAGCACCTTAGCCTTCTCACAACGATAGCCTTCCACCGGGGAGTAATAGCGCCCAAAAAAGTTGCCAAACTCTCTCCAGCACTGAAGAATTACCTCTTTAGCTGCTGTTAAATTTGCTTGTTGCGCCTTTTTTGTCTCTGTATATATGTTAGGTGGGGCGAAAGCCCCCATAGTTATCGGTTTATTAGGGTCTAGCGGCAAAGGGTACTCGTATGGAGGAAGGAACTTATCAACCTTGCTCTGCTCGGGGACATATATAGGTTCAACCATGTGCGTCAGATAAAATCCATCAAGGTGAATCATTACTGGAAGCAAAACCCTCTGGTCTTCAGCAATACGAAAGGCACATAGTACATTATCAAAGGTTTCCTGACCGTTGGCGGCAAATATTTGAATCCAACCGGTGTCGCGGACAGCCATAACGTCAGAGTGGTCACACCAGATACTTAACGGCGCTGACAAAGCTCGATTAGCCACTGTCATAACTACTGGCAGCCGCATAGATGAAGCAATATACAATACCTCGTGCATCAGCTCTAATCCTTGTCCGGCGGTGGCGGTAAATGTTCTAGCCCCGACTGCTGATGCTCCAAGGCAGGCACTCATTGCTGAGTGTTCAGATTCAACGGGAATGTAGGCGGCATCTAATTCACCATCGGCTACTAGCTCGGCAATGTCCTCCACGATATGGGTCTGTGGGGTTATAGGATAGGCAGATACGACGTCAACATTAGCCAGTTTGGCGGCTATAGCAATAGCTCGTGAAACCTCTATTCCTATCCTTTGCGTCGTCATTCCTCCTCCTCTACCATAGTGATGGCTTGTGGCCAGCACTCGCGAGCACAGATACCACATCCCTTGCAGTAGAATAAGTTAGCGTCAAAATATCCCTCAGCAGTCTGCTCAATACACCCCTCAGGGCAAAAAATATAACAAATACCACACTTTATGCATCGGTTGGTATCATAGATTCGTCTTTGTGTCCTCCAGCCTCCAGTTTGGTATTGACTAGCATTTCCCGGCTCGGTTATTATTGAACCAATTTCCAGGTCTTTCCAAGTTAGCTCACCTTCTGGTTTAGTCAATTCTCTTACTCCTTTACTAAGGTTTCCTCATGTGCCTTTTTCATAGCACTAATATTCCTTTCAGCCAGACGACCAAATCGCTGTCTCAGAGGTTCGAACAGGGACTCTAATCTAACAACCCCGGTGGCTCTTAATAGAGCTCCAACCATAGAAGTATTGACAATAGGAACTCCAAGTAGTTCTCGGGCAATCTTAGTAGCATCAACCGTGGCTAGTGAACAGTTAATGCTAAATTCCTTTCTAATTTGCTCTGCTTGTTTTTTGGTATTAACTACTAACATTCCATTGGCTTTAAGCCCCAAAGTAACATTCACAATGCGTAATAGACCAGGGTCAAGCACTACTACTACATCAGGTTCAGCAATTTCGGCTCTTACCCTGATAGGTTCATTACTATTTATTCTGACAAAGGCTACCACAGGCGCTCCTCTCCTTTCGGCACCAAAGGCAGGGAAGGCTTGAGCATACTTACCTTCATTTATAGCCGCCTGGGCTACCAATTCGGCAGAGGTAACTGCTCCTTGACCACCACGACCATGCCACCTAATCTCAGTAAGCCCTGTCGTATTTATCAGCTTAGCCTCCAACTATCAATAAAAAGCGCCCCTGGAGCGACTTGAACGCTCGCACCCAGCTCCGGAGGCTGGTGCTCTATCCACCTGAGCTACAGGGGCTAACCTTATAGCATACCAACAATATAGCAAATAATTCAACAAATAAGGAAGAGCTACACCTACAATTTAGGGGGAAATAGATACTGCGTTGTTGTTCTAAGCAGCTTCCTTACTATAGCTAACTGCGGTTTGTATATCATGACCTTTTTTTGTCTTGGGGTTAGAGGCATATCAAGAACCTTTGAAATAACCTTCTCCTCCACTTCCCCCGGGCATATTATCGCCATCTCACCTTGACCGGCACTCACCTCTATAAGTATAGGCAATAATAATGCCTTTTGCTCATCAGTGTCTATCAAACTGGCTAGATATTTTAGTTCTTTTCTACTAAAGAGATGAACGCTGCCATCATTGCATAATACATGAGGGTATTCCTCGCCCAATAAATCCGAAAGCGGTTTTTGCTTACTTGGTAAATGGGCATTTACTACCCTGAGCTCACCCTTTAAACATTCCTGAAGCATCC
>SOKA01000017.1 GCA_004376105.1 Dehalococcoidia bacterium | reverse complement strand
AGCCAATGAATAACAAAGAGATTGCCAAGGTATTTCAGGATATTGCTGACCTCCTGGAGCTTAAGGGGGAGAACCCATTTAAAATAAGGGCTTACCAGAAGGTGGTTCGCTCCATTGAGCACCTGCCGGTTGAGATGGAGCAATTAGTAGCCGAGGATAAGTTAAAGGAGATCCCGGGGGTAGGGGAGGCTATTACCAAGAAGATTACCGAACTGGTAACTACCGGACACCTTGGCTATTATGAGAAGCTGAAGGCTGAGTTCCCTGAGGGGATTAGCACTCTGCTTGATTTGCCCGGCATTGGACCCAAGACAGCAATGTTGCTTGCCAAAGAACTTGACATAAAGTCAGTAGATGAACTGGAAGCAGCTACCGTTGGTGGTAAGGTGACTTCGTTGCCCCGTATGGGTGATAAAACGGCAGAGAATATCCTGCACCAGATTCAGGCACTGAGGAGAAAGAAAAGGAGCCAGCGCATTCCTATCAGCGAGGCATTGCCAGTAGTGGATGAGATTTCAGCTAGGCTTAATCACTTGCCTGGATTGCGCCATCTGACTCCAGCCGGGAGCCTGCGCCGCTTCCGGGAAACAGTGGGCGATATTGACCTTATGGGCACGGCTGATAATGCTACCGAAGTAATCCAAACCTTCGCTACCTTGCCCCAGGTCAAAGAGGTTTTAGCCAGCGGCACGACAAAGGCAAGCGTGGTCGTTTCTGGCGGGCTTCAGGTTGACCTCAGAATTGTAGACCACGATTCGTTTGGCTCCACCCTCCAGTATTTCACCGGTAGTAAGCAGCATAATATTAACCTCAGGGAGAGGGCACACCGACTGGGACTAAAATTAAGTGAGTATGGCATCACCAACCTGGCAACTGAGGAGCTGGAGAAGTTTGCCACTGAGGAGGCTTTTTATGAGCGGCAGGGTCTTGAATTTATCCCTCCCGAGCTACGAGAGGGTCAGCAGGAGGTAGAAAGGGCAGAACGAGGCACTATACCCAGGCTGATAGAGTTGTCTGATATAAAGGGCGACCTTCATGTTCACACCAACTGGAGTGATGGGCGTGATACCCTTGAGGCAATGGCTCTAGCTGCCAAAGCCCTTGGCTTCCAGTATCTGGGAATTGCTGAGCACTCAGGGGGGCGTGGCATTGCCCATGGGCTAGATGCCGAGCGACTAAGGCAGCAAATACTGGAGATTAAACAGCTTAACCAGAAAATTAACGGCATCCATATCCTTAGTGGCATAGAGGTTGATATTCGTGCCGATGGTAGTCTGGATATGCCTGATGAGCTTCTAGCTGAGCTGGATATTGTTATTGCTGCCGTGCACTCGGCTATGAACCAGAGACAGGAGCAGATGACAAGGCGGATTATAGGGGCTATGGAAAATCCTAATGTAGATGTGCTAGCCCATCCTACTAGTCGCCTGTTACCGGATAGAGAGCCGATAGCAGTAGATATGGAGGCTGTCTTTCAGGCGGCAGCTAAAACTAATACCATACTGGAAATCAACGCTATGCCTAGTCGGCTAGACCTTAAGGATATTCATGCCTATCGGGCTAGAGAGCTGGGGGTAAAGCTGGTAATTAACACCGATGCCCATAGCATTGAGCATCTGGAGTTTATGCGTTTCGGGGTAGGGGTAGCCAGGCGGGGGTGGTGTCAGCCACAGGATATATTGAATACCAGACCGTTAGGTGAAATAATGCCTTATTTAGGGCATTAATCATTTGGAGATAATAGGTAATGGATAACCAGTTACAGCTTTCTCGGTTGACCCCTGCCGGTGATGCTGAGGTAATAAGATATTTAGAGCAGGCTATCACCGGTGGTAAACACTGGTATATCGCCCTACTTGAGGCTATCGGGTTGCGGACTGTTGCCGAGGAAGTCCATAACGAGCGCCGTTACTGTTACCTTATCGCTGGTGAGGCTTTTGATTGGTTACTTCTGGCTGAGCGCCTATGTGAGGCGGTAGATGGTTTGTTACCTGATGATGAGAAGACGGCTCTCCTTTTTCATGGGCAACCACCACTTAACCTAACCGTTGAGAAATTCAAGGAGCTTATTGGCAGTAGTAAGTATCATCAATACCTTAACTACTTTTATGGCATCACTGTGGAGGGAGCTTTAATTCTGGCGGTGCAGGAGGAGGTGCGCAAGGAGAGACGGGCTTTGGGTTATAATACGGAGCATGATGTTGTTAATGAGGTTTATCGGCGAATATATGGTGCTACTAAAGCGGTATTGCTTAAGCGTTTTAGGCGAGAGAAGGGTTATCCTCAGGTTAAATCTATCAGTCTAACCGAGCTAAAGGAGTTTACCTATTGGCTATTTAAATATCGGCTGAGGCAGTGTGATAAGGCCCGGATTGCCAGTGATACCAAGAAAGCACTGCATCAGTTAAATATTAATGGTTATCCTAGGGGGCTAGTAGCTGATGAGTCCCCGGCAGTAACCTGAGCCATTCCTCCTCAAAAGAACCCCGAGTTAGCCCCCCATTAGAGAAGCAAATTCCCACCCAGCTACTATCATCTTTATTGCCTTCCCTCTACCAGGGTGGTAACTACTGCTGGGTCAGCCAGGGTGCTAGTGTCCCCCAAATCTTTGATATCACCGGCAGCAATTTTGGTTAGTATCCGTCTCATAATCTTGCCGCTTCTGGTCTTGGGTAGACCATCAGTAAACTGAATCTTATCTGGAGTAGCTATCGGGCCAATTTCCTTACGAACATGACCAGTTAGCTCCTTCTTGAGGGCATCGCTCTTCTCCACACCAACATTTAGAGTAACGAAGGCATATATGCCCTGTCCCTTAATCTCATGGGGCATACCAACAACCGCGGCTTCGGCTACTGAATCATGGGATACTAAGGCACTCTCGACCTCGGCAGTTCCTAGGCGGTGACCTGATACGTTAATAACATCATCTATACGACCCATTAACCAATAATAACCATCTTCATCCACTCTAGCTCCATCCCCGGTAGTATATATCCCGGGGAATCTAATGAAATAGGTCTCTTTAAACCTGTTCAGGTCACCAAACACCCCTCGCATTAAACCTGGCCAAGGCCTCTTAATTACCAGGTAACCACCTTCATTGACATCAGCTACTGAGCCATCTTCTCTCAGCACTGCTGGCTCAATCCCAGGGAATGGTAGTGAGGCTGACCCTGGCTTAATTGGAGAAGCCCCAGGTAGAGGAGTAATTAGTGCGCCACCGGTCTCTGTCTGCCACCAGGTATCGACAATGGGGCACCTACCTTTACCAATCACATTGTAATACCACATCCAAGCTTCAGGATTAATCGGTTCTCCAACTGTCCCCAGGATGCGTAAACTGCTTAAATCATGTTTATTGGGCCATTCATTTCCTTCTCTCATTATGGCTCGAAGAGCAGTAGGGGCAGTATAGAAAATGTTAACCTTATGTTTCTCGACAATTTCCCAGAATCTATCCGGATGGGGATAGCTTGGCACACCCTCAAACATTAGGCTGGTTGCCCCAAAGGCTAAAGGCCCATACACAATGTAGCTATGACCAGTTATCCAGCCAATATCCGCGGTGCACCAGTAGGTATCTTCGTCCTTTACATCAAATATCCACTTAAAGGTGTGGTAGCAATATAGGAGATAACCAGCCTGGGTGTGAAGCACGCCCTTAGGTTTTCCTGTGCTGCCGCTAGTATATAAGATGAAAAGGGGGTCTTCGGCATCCATAACTTCTGGTTCGCAATATGGTTTAATATCCTCGGCGCCTATCTCATCATGCCACCAGTAGTCACGCCCTTTCTCCATATTTACTCCAATATCAGCCCTCTTCACCACAATCACATCCTTTACCTTGGGGCAGGACTCAAGGGCTTCGTCGGCATTGTCCTTGCTCCTGATAACTTTACCGCCACGATAGTGACCATCGGCACAAATGAGCATTTTAGCCCCGCAGTCCAGTATTCTATCTCTCAACGCGTCGGCACTAAAACCACCAAAAACAACGCTGTGGATGGCGCCAACACGAGCACAGGCTAGCATAGCAATTGGTAGTTCAAGAATCATTGGTAGATAAATAGAAACACGGTCACCCTTCTTAACCCCGTGCTTTTTCAGCACATTGGCAAATTTGCACACATGGTAATGCAGCTCCTGATAGGTAAGGGTCTTGCTATCACCAGTGTCTCCTTCCCAAATTAGCGCTGCCTTGTTTTTCCCCCAGGTCTTAAGATGCCTGTCCAAGCAGTTATAGCTAACATTGAGCTTACCACCCACGAACCACTCATGCTTACCTTCTTTGAAATCCTCGACCAGAACCTTATCCCACTTTTTGAACCAGTCCAATTGTTCGGCTATCCCTCCCCAGAATCCCTCAGGGTCATCAATAGACCTTTGATAAATCTCCTTATATTCACTCAGACTCTTGATGTACGCCTTTTTACTGAGTTCCTCCGGCGGGTGGAAAACCCTTTTCTCCGCCATCATAGAAGTAATTGCTATTGCTTTTTCCAAGACCAAATTCCTTTCTAGACACAAAATCTAGAACACAAAAAATTTTTCTCTGCTGGACTTATTGAGCTCTCTCCTTAATAGCTCTTTTGAGCCAACTTGGTAGCGGCCAAGTTCCAAGTGGTTCATCAGGCAAGGGGCGTGAGTGTTGGCATTATCTGGGGGATAGTCAAATGCTATCTGCTGGTTAGTCCTGTGAAGTAACACCCAATAGTTGCATAAAGGCAGACTTCAGTCTATACGCGATTACTCTAGCTATTCCTCGGTAGAGTATGCAGCCCAGCCTATAGTTAGTAGAACACAAATCAGCTAGGTCTTGCCTATTGAAGACCAAGACCTTTGTCCTTTCTATAGCCTTCGCTGTGGTTGTATTCATGTGCGGTGGTATAACGGCTTCCCAGCCAAAGGTCTCAAAATTACAAGCCGCCTGAATCTGTCGGTGGGACAGTGGTCCCGGTTCCAAAATAATCCCCACCAGACCATCTTCAATTACCCATAGTTTATCCAAAATTGTATTCTGCTTGCATATAATTGTCCCTGGCTCATATACTTCACAAGCACATATCTTCTCCACTAAGCCGAGTTGCTCATCGTTTAGCTCACGGAACAAGTCAGACTTTTTTAGAACCTCTAATTTATCCATTTCCTATTCTCCTTTTATGTGCATTACGGCTTGCTTTCTAAAAAAATTATATGCTAATACCCAGGACTTTGGCAAGCTCAGCCTACCCGGAATTCAAGGCAAACCAGGCTCATTGTGGGCAGGCTAACACTGCAAGCGGAGCCCAATAGGAGATAGTCCTAACTATTGAGGTTTCCAATTTAGGACAGCCTTGGTCTGGAGTCAATGTTGGTATTTAATAAGCTGCTCTTTAAGCCTTTCTAGTTTAGCCTTCCTTGTGGCTAGTTTATTTTGTTCTTTTTCCACGATAGCCGGTGGTGCTTTGGCTAGAAAGGCTCTGTCCTTGAGCCTGGTTTCAAGTTGAGCTACTTCAGCCTGGCTTCGTTCTATCTCTTTTTGTAGCCGTTTCTTCTCAGCTTCCAGGTTAACCATACTTTCCATAGGTATGACTACTTCAGTCTCTTTGAGCACTAATACCAGGGCATTTTTTCCTGGCGGGCTTTCTTGCCGACTATCATGGAAAGTAACTGGTCTTGCCCTAGCTAAGGTCTGGATGGTTTGAGAATAAGGAATGATGGCTGGCGTAAGCTTGCCACCGTAGATTTGCGCTTCAATCCACTTGGTGCTCTCCACTTTGTATTGAGCCCGGGCGTTGCGGATGGAGTGAATTATTTCTATTATAGATTCCATAACTCGCTCCGATTCCGGGTCAGTGGCTATCTCTGCAGCATCAGGATAGGCAGCTACCATTATAGATTCAGTTGCCTGCCAGTCCCGAGGTAGGTGCTTCTTGAGGTTTTGCCACAGCTCTTCGGTAATAAAAGGCATATAGGGGTGTAAGAGACGGAGCGAGGTCTCCAGGATATAAACCAGAACCGGGAGGGGTGACACCACCTCCTTATCCGCAGAGCGAAGACGAATTTTGGCTATTTCAATATACCAGTCGCAGAATTCACCCCACAGGAAATCATGAATTTGCCTCTGGGCTTCCCCAAACTGGAAGTCTTCCATCAGACTAGTTACACTTGATACGGTGCGACTCAAGCGGCTTAGAATCCAGCGGTCTTCTACCGGAAGTAAATTCCATTGAATTTTCATATTGGTGTCGGTTGTTTTAATGTTTCTGATTATAAATCGGGTGGCGTTCCACAGCTTATTGGCAAAGTTGCGCCCGGCTTCTAGCCGTGATGGGGTTAGCTTAATGTCATTTCCTGGTGATGTGCCTGTAGATAGGGCAAAGCGCAAGGCATCGGTGCCATACTTTTCCAGGGTGTCAACTGGATTAAGCACGTTGCCCTTAATCTTGCTCATCTTCTCCCCCTTCTCATCGCGTATCAGACCATGAAGGTAAACGGTGCGGAAGGGAATATCACCAGTATCCTCCAGACCCATCATAATCATTCTGGCTACCCAGAAGAAGAGGATGTCATAGCCGGTTTCCATTACTGTGGTTGGATAGAAGTAGCGCAATTCTTGAGTATCATCGGGCCAGCCCAGAGTGGAGTGAGTCCACAGTGCTGAGCTAAACCAGGTATCAAGAACATCTGGGTCCTGTTCTATATTGGCTGAGCCACAGTGACTACAAGCTTTAGCGTCTTCAATAGTTACCGTTAGCTCACCGCAGTCCTGACAATACCACACTGGGATTCGGTGTCCCCACCATAGCTGGCG
>SOKA01000072.1 GCA_004376105.1 Dehalococcoidia bacterium | reverse complement strand
GATATTTACCTTAGGTAGATTGAGGAGGTGAGGCAGTGGACTAAAAATCCAACAATTATCCCAGTAAATTAGAGGGGGTTAAAAATGGAGAGAACATGGAAGCCAACTACGGCAGGTATCCTGACTATAATTGCTGGAGCTGCTGGTATTGGTGCGGGTGTATTTACTGCTTTTATTGCTGGACTCCTAGGGCTGGGCGGTGCCGTGGCAGGTGCTCTTGGAGAAATACCCATAAGCGGGGCTTTGGGTGGGTTGGGTGGAATCTTAGGAATGGCTGGTGGCGCGTCAATTGGTCTTGGGATAGTAGCCTTAATTGGCGGCATCTTCGCCCTTAGAAGAAGAATCTGGGGGCTGGCACTTGCCGGCGCCATCCTGGCTACTATCTGCATACAGCCGTTGGGGATACTGGCTATTATATTTGTGTCAATGGGAAAGCGGGAATTTGCCTAGCCCTGACGGAACTAAGCGATATTTACCTCCTAAGGTAAGAATTTGAGCTATCTTACCTTACTTCGCCCTTACTGGTGAGTTTAGAGATAGAGCGGGTAAACATGTTCAGAATTGGTGCGCCTAGGAACGTAATTAGATAGGTCAACTGGTAAATTGCGCATATCAAAACTATTTGGTAAGACTCAACGTGAGGTGCCGGCTGAGGCGGAAACAGTTAGTCACCAGCTACTACTAAAAGCCGGGATGATATATCAGGTAGCCGCTGGGGTCTATTCCTATTTGCCTTTAGCCTGGAGGGTGCTTAAAAAGATAGAGAACATAATCCGGGAGGAGATGGATGCTGCCGGTGGACAGGAACTAATGCTCCCTGCTCTCCAGCCTATGGAGCTGTGGCAGGAAACAGGACGAGACCTAGCTTTTGGCAAAGGGCTATTTACCCTCTCCGACCGTAGAGACCGCAAACTAGCCCTGGGACCAACCCATGAAGAGGTCATTACTGAGCTGGTCAGTCACTATATTAGGAGCTACCGTGACCTACCCCTCCTTCTATATCAAATCCAGACCAAGTTTCGCGATGAACCTCGCCCTAGAGCTGGATTGCTCCGAGTTCGTGAATTCACTATGAAAGACCTCTATAGCTTTGATAGCGATGAAGAGGGACTAAACCAGAGCTATAATAAGATGCTCCAGGCGTATCAGAATATCTATGGTCGCTGTGGTTTGCCCACTGTGTTGGTTGAAGCCGATAGTGGTGCTATTGGGGGCAAGGATTCCCACGAGTTTATGGTTATTACTGAAACTGGTGAGGATGAGCTTATTTATTGCCCTAATTGTGGCTACTCAGCCAATACGGATAAGGCTCAGAGCATTAAAGACAGGTTAGCCGATGAGGTGCCACTGCCTCTGGAAGAAGTTGCCACCCCCGGCATTACCACTATTGAGGAGCTAGCAAACTTTCTGAAGGTGCCTCAAAGTCATACTCTTAAAGTAGTATTCTATGTCGCCGATGGTGAGTTTGTCATTGCGGTTATCAGAGGGGACATTGAGATAAACGAGGTGAAACTAAAAAACACTCTGCACTGCTTTGAGCTCCGCCTTGCCACTGAAGCCGAGGTGGAAGAAGCTGGGATAGTAGCTGGCTCAGCCTCCCCTATAGGTGTAAATGGCATTAAGGTTATTGCCGATGATTCTATAACCTCAGGAGTAAACTTCATTGCCGGGGCTAATAAACCTGATACCCATTTTAGAAATGTCAATTATCCCAGAGATTTTAAAGTTGACCTCATAGCGGATATAGCCCGGGCTAGGACTGGAGAAGGATGCCCTAGGTGTGACGGCAAATTATCATCCAGCGGCGGCATTGAGGTCGGGCATATCTTCAAACTTGGCACGTTCATCAGTGAGAAATTAGGCGCATTCTTTATTGACCCTAGCGATGTATCTCACCCTATCATCATGGGGTGCTATGGTATTGGTCTTGGTAGGTTACTAGCTGCCGCTATAGAGCAGAATCATGACGATAAAGGCATTATCTGGCCAATGTCTATCGCTCCGTATCACATCTATCTCTGCCCCTTATATCTGGAAAATCCTCAGGTGGCCACTGCCGCTGAAAATCTCTACGCTGAGTTAGAGTTACACGGCTTGGAGGTGCTTTTTGATGACCGCCAAGAGTCACCAGGGGTGAAGTTTAATGATGCTGACCTCTTGGGGATACCTATTCGGGTTACCATCAGCCCCCGCACCCTGGAGGCTAATAGCCTAGAGATAAAAAAGCGCTCCGAAAAAGAATCCCACCTTGTGCCATTAGAGGACATAGTAGCCAGGCTCAAGGAGCTTATTAGCCAGGGTTTAGCCAAGTTGCCTAATTCGGTTTGACCCCATAAACCTTTATGCTTGTAACCGAACTGGCGACTTCTTTTACTTCTTCCGGTGGTATTTTTAAATTCTCAATGATTGCCTTTGCCGTTGGGTCATTAGCTAGACACTCTATAGGGAAAGATGCCTCGTCAATTATGCCGACCTCCTGAAACCCGGCCGCTTTTATGGCCTCAATATATTCGTCCCTTATTATCGCCCCGGAAAGACAACCAATATATGCCTCAATAGAGTTCTTTATGAAGTCTGGAAGCTCCTTCAACAAAACTATATCTGAAATCATCAGCCTGCCACCTGGTTTTAGCACCCTGAACGTTTCCGTGAAGACCCTTCGTTTGTCAGGCGCAAGGTTGATAACACAATTTGAGATGACTATATCAACCGAATTATCAGCCACTGGTAGACTCTCAATTTCTCCGAGCCTGAACTCCACATTTCCGTAGTTGCCTTTCCTGGCATTTTCTCTTGCCCTTTCAATCATCTCTGGTGTCATATCTACACCGATGACTCTTCCATTCTTTCCAACTTTGTTAGCCGCCAGAAAACAGTCAACTCCCGCACCCGAACCGAGGTCAAGAACAATCTCACCTTCTCTTAACGAGGCAAGAGCCACTGGATTCCCACAGCCAAGGCCTAAATTTGCCCCTTCAGGAACTGCTGTAAGTTCCTCCTCAGTGTATCCTATGCTCTTACCAATATCCTGGGCTAAATCAGTGCTTCCACAGCACGAATTTACCGGAGCGCAACAGGAACTATCCTGTTTGGCAATTTTGGCATAGCCCTCTCTTACCACTTTCTTTATTTCTTCTTTCCTCATTTTCAATCTTCACAAAGTTATTTGCCTTCACTCTTATCATACCATATTGGCAGATGAAGGGCACTTTCACTTAGCTAAAGACCTCAAGCCGAAATCAGGTGCGAAGGGTAGCCCCAAGCTCACTAGATAGCTTACCTAGGATTTGCTGTTGAACCTGGTTAACCTCTTCATCGGTCAAGGTATGAGTCGGGGATTGGAAGGTAATGCTATAGGCAAGGGACTTCTTACCCGGTGGGACTTGCTCGCCAGAATAGACATCAAATATAGTAACCCGCTCCACCAAGGGAAAGCTTTTAATAATATCCTTTACCCTCTGATGGGTTACTTCAGCATCAACTACGAGGGCGATATCCCTAACTACAGTCGGAAATTGTGATATTGGCTGGAACATTTTATGACCTAAAGTAAAAGGTAAAAGCGCTGTCAGGTTGATTTCAAAAAGATAGACAGCCCCGGGAATTTCAAAGGCCTCTAATACTTTAGGATGTAGCTCACCAACAACGCCCAATTTGTTACCGGCTATAACTATAGCCGTCTGCTTAACCGGGTGTAAGCTTTCGTCTTTAGTCTCCTCAAAGCTGGCGTCTACGCCCAGCTGGCTAAGTAAGCCTTCGACCACTCCCTTAGCATCGTAGAAATCAAATAAATCATTTCCACCATGCCACGATTTTTCAAATCTAGAGCCACTTAGTATGCCACATACCACCTCAGGCTCATTCGGTAAGTCCTTCTGTTGGGGTAAATATACCTTGCCCAATTCAAAAAGCCTAATACCACCGTCTTCATATCTCCTATTTGCCGAGAGAGCAGCTAAAAGGTTGGCTCGTAGGTTAGGACGAAGATACTCCTGCTCGGCAGTCATAGGGTTGGCTACACAAAGGGGTACAAGTTCAAGAGGCTGGGGTTCAGGTAGCAGCTTGTTTAGCATTTCTAAACTGGTTAACGAATAGGTAATTACCTCCTGAAAGCCATAACCTGTAAGGCTATCCCTTACTTTCTGCTTAAGGCTAAGAATAGGCTCAGGACTTTGTCTAGGTAGGGGCTGACTGAGCATAGTGGCTGGAATCTTATCATAACCAATAATACGGGCTACCTCTTCTATAAGGTCAACCGCCTGATATATATCGCTTCGCCAGTAAGGAGCAGTAACCCAAACCTCTGATTTTGAACTTGCTACCTCACAATCAAAGCCCAAGGAGGTCAGCACCTCCACTATTTGGTCAAGGCTAAACTCAACACCTAAAAGGCGTTTCACCTGGTCAGTTGATAGCAAGATAGGCTCGCGGTCTAGCTTACCGGGATAGACATCAACCAGGCCTTTGGCTGCTTCACCGCCAGCTAACTGGATAATTAACTGGGTAGCCCGTTTAAGCGCTGGCAGAGTTAGCTCAGGACGAATGCCCCTCTCAAATCGGATACAGGCTTCACTGGGTAAACGCAATACCCTACCTGTATAGTGAATGCTGGGCGGGCTAAAATTGGCTGATTCCAGCAGTATTGATGTAGTCTCTTGAGTAACCTCACTATCGGCACCGCCCATAATACCAGCGATGGCTACCGGCTGCTCCTCGTCGGCAATAACCAGCATATCCTCAGAAAGGAGCCACTCCACCCCATCCAGAGTAATTATAGTTTCACCATCAGTAGCCCGGCGCACGATAATTTTTTTGCCTTTAATTTGGTGATAATCAAAGGCATGGAGGGGCTGCCCATATTCCAACATAACATAGTTAGTAATGTCTACAATATTATTTATAGGGCGCATGCCGCATTTCAGTAATCGTTGTTGCATCCATCGGGGGGACTCGGCCAGTTTTATCCCGGTGATTAGACTAGCACAATACCTGGGACATAGGTCAGGGGCAGCAATCTCTACTGATATTTGCTGGTCTATAGGCAATACTGTTTCTTCATACTCAATTTCAGGAAGATGCAAACCTTGCCCGGTCAGGGCAGCAACCTCTCTAGCTATGCCAACTATGGACAGGCAATCAGGTCGATTAGGAGTTATATCCATATCAAAAATAACGTCACCTAAGTAATCAGCCAGCGGAGTGCCAATAGGTGCTTCGGCTGGCAAAACCATAATCCCTTCATGGCTGTCGGAGATGCCCAGTTCCTTTTCTGAGCAAGCCATACCATTAGACACAACGCCACGAATCTTGGTTGATTTCAGGCGGAATGCCTGCCCACTATGCCCATCTATAAGTTGAGCACCAACATAGGCAAAGGCTACCTTATCACCAAGCCTGAGATTTGGTGCTCCGCAGACAACAGTCGGCTGCTCCGTGCCTAAATCTATGGTAGTTAAACTAAGGCGGTCGGCATTGGGGTGTGGGTTAATAGCAACTATTTGACCGACAACGATGTTTTCCCAACTATCACCAATAACCTGTACCCCCTTGACCTCAGTGCCAGTCATTGTCAGCCTGTTGGCTAAGTCAGTCGGGGGGAGGGTAATATCTACATATTCCTGGAGCCACTTAAGTGGAACCTTCATCTCTCAGAACTGCCTTAAAAATCTAAGGTCGCTACTATAAAACAGTCTAGTATCGTCGATTTGATAGCGAAGCATAGGCAGACGGTCAATGCCCATACCGAAGGCAAAACTGGTGTAGACCTCTGGGTCAAGACCGCCACGCTGAAGCACTTGAGGGTGAGTCATTCCAGCACCTAATATTTCAATCCAGCCGGTATTGCCGCACAAGCGGCAGCCTTTACCATCACAGACCAAGCATTCTATAGCCATCTCAACGCCAGGCTCGACAAAGGGGAAGTAGTCGCAGCGAAAGCGTATCTTCCTGCTCTCGCCAAAGAAACGGCGAGCGAACTCATAAAGTGTCCCCTTCAATTCACTCATAGTAATACCCTTATCTACAACTAAACCATCAATTTGATAGAACATAGGGGTATGGGTAGCATCACTAGCCTCATAGCGATAGACCTTTCCCGGCTCAACTACTCTTATTGGAGGTCGCATGGTCTCAATAATCCTGGCTGTTACCGAAGTAGTATGGGTCCGTAGTAGCATAGGGTTTTCGCCACTTTCTGTCTCAAAATGAATCCAGGATGTTGACATGGTATCACGAGCTGGGTGTTCCTTAGGAATGTTCAATGCCTCAAAATTGTAATAGTCCCACTCTACCTCTGGCCCCTCCACTACTTGAAAGCCCATAGAGACAAATATGTCACATATTTCGTAGAGTGTTTGAGTAATAGGATGCAAACGACCTCTGGGAAAAGGACGACCGGGCAGGGTAACATCAATACGCTCTTTTTTAGCCGATACCGCAAGTCGTGTCTCTTGTAGAACCCGCTCCTTTTGCCTCAAACTATCCTCTAAGTCAACCTTAACCTGATTAGCCTGAGCGCCAACAAGTTTCCTCTCCTCAAGAGGTAATGAGGCTAAGCTACGTAGAACCTTGGTTAGATTACTCTTCTTACCTAAATAACGAACTCGCCAAGATTCCAACTCTTTAACAGTGTTAATGCTTTCTAGCTCTTGTAGGGCATTTAGTTTTAATTCTTCAAGTTGATTTAACATCTTCTTGCCTTAGCCGAGATTGTTTATTAACTTCATCCCTTTTAGATATTTGTTAGCAACCTACCCCCTGATTAAACAATATTTCTATTTCCAATCCACTTTAACCTCAATCCTTACT
>SOKA01000031.1 GCA_004376105.1 Dehalococcoidia bacterium | reverse complement strand
TTTTGTGCGCAAAGGGACATAATAACACCATCTTTCTCATTTGTCAATAGGTTGCGGTTATTTTTAACAACCTCACCCCTTGATTCCCCTTCAGAGGGGAGCGACACTATCCTGGTAAGTGACGTTTGTTTGCAACTAAAGGTTGATTGTGATAATATGTAAGCATGAGCACGGAGGATGTCCCTGTAGCTTAATTTCTGAAAGAGGTTAATGATGAGCACAGAAGAAGTCCCTATAGTTTCATTTCTGAAAGAGGTAATGCGTCGTCGCAAACGCTTACCCAGTCAACTGGCGGCTGATTTGGGTGTCAGCCACGCTACCGTTAGCCGCTGGCTTTCCGATGACGATGTTCCCAGCACCCGCTCCTGCCGGAGACTGGCTGAATATAGTGGCGTTCCCCTGCAAAAGGTTCTTGCCATTGTCGGTCACGTACCTAAAATAGCCGAGAAGGGACCTCCTGAGTGGCCTGAGTTTCGTGAGTATGCTCGCCGGAAGTATCCCACTGAACTTAATGAAGACCTGATTACCATGATTGAAGACCTAATTGAGCGTCGGAGGCAGAGAAGATATGAGGGAAAAGGTTCCTAGGTGGGAATCCGAGCTGTGGTCTTATATGAGCAGTAGCGATGGTATGCACTGCCCTCTAGCCAGCCATTGCCAGATCAGACAGTCGGGTAAGTGGTGCATTGATGATAATATGGAACGCCTGAACCAATTACTTGATGCTAAGGGATTTAATCTCAGAAACTATGATTTTATAGAATGTGAGGCATGCGGCAGAATATTTAAAATGGTGGAAATGCTGGCGCGGAGGTATCTAAAAAGGGGGAGGGTTCGCTGCCCGCCGGTGCCAACCGGGCTTGTTTCGCTGTTTGATGAGCAGTATCCTGTAGAAGTCCGCCTACTGCCACTAAAGGTCTATCATGGCGCTATCTGGCATCCAAAGGGGGTATGGATAATACAACTTAAGGCTGGTGACACATCTGCGGCCAAGAGATTTACGTTATTTCACGAAGCTTTCCATATTTTAGCCCATTGCAGAACTACCCCTGTGTTTAGGAAAAGAGGAACTATCCAGGGTTCTTTCAATGAGCTGTTGGCTGACTACTTTGCTACTTGTATCCTGATGCCTAGAGAGTGGGTAAAGGAAAAGTGGGTAGATGTTCATGATTTAAACAAGGTGGCAAAAATCTTTGGCGTTCCGCAGTCAGCAATGTGTATCAGACTTAAGCGCCTGGGTTTAATTTAATAATTTAGCAACCCTACCCCCTGACATTATCATTCTGCAATAACAGCCCCTTGACAATTGGAATCCAGAGAGTTGCGGTGTGACCAGGTTAGGAGCAACAACAGGAGGGGATTGTCAAAGCTCTGGGTAGAGCTAGCTTTAAGCTGCTGAGCCGAACCGGGGTCGAACCTAGCCTACTCTCCTCAAGTGAACAAGTCGTCATTTTGTTACCAATTAGGCGATAAAAAGATATGCCTCGTTGCAAAAGCAGTAAATCGTGTTGTTAGTGCCAAGCACCGCCAAGCTCCCCGGATCTGGTCATGGCAATCTTTCTTACTTTGAAGATTGTACCGGCCTTTACAAAAGGGAGTCATTTCATGTATAATATCCCATAGTGGTTTTAGTCTGGGTTATCAGATACTTACTTAGTTAAATTACTTTAGATTTACGCAAGTCACGTGTTGGATGACCGCAACTCTAACCAACTATCTAAAAGAGAGGAGGTCATCCAATGAGTTTTAAAGACAAGTCGCTCCAGTGTTCCGATTGTGGGGCTACCTTCACCTTCAGCGTTGAGGAGCAAGAGCTCTTCCAATCTAGAGGCTATACTAACGAGCCTAAGCGCTGTCCGTCGTGCCGTGAAGCCAGGAAGTCAGAGCGTTATGGGAATAGTGGCCAGAGCTACAGGTCCCAACGCCAAATGTTCCCTGCAATATGCGCTGAGTGTGGCAAGGAAACCGAAGTACCGTTCCGGCCCCGCGAAGGTAGACCGGTGTATTGTAGCGAGTGCTACAGTAAAGTCAGACTGGACAAATAACGCTAGTTTGACCTGAAGGACATACATAGGCTGGGAGCACTGGCCTATGTATGTCACTAGAATGGGTTAGTGTGTTATGACATTGCAAGTTTCCAGACGTGAAGGCGAAACCCAGGACTCCTTGTTGAGGCGCTTTCAGAGGATGGTACAGACGTGTGGCATCCTCCGTGAGGCAAAAGCCCATCGTTATTTCGTATCCAAGAGAGACGCTGCCCGCCTGAAAGCAAAAAGGAGTGTAAGACGAAAACGACTCGGCAGGTAATACTGGATTTGGCTAGAAAGTACTTAGCGGCGTAGATGATTGTAGCCAAACTTCGAAGAAGTAGTACTTGAGACACCGGTGACAAACAGCCGTTGAAGTATCAAACAATTTAGCAAAAGGGGGTGACGATATGAATATCTATGTGGGCAACTTATCATCAGAGGTAACTGAACAAGAATTGCGGCAAGAATTCGAGGCTTTTGGAGAAGTAACTTCTGTAAGCATTATTACAGACAAATATACTGGGCGACCCAGGGGATTCGCGTTTGTTGAAATGCCATCAAAGGCTGAAGGCCAGGCCGCAGTTACTGGCCTCAACGAGAAAACACTAAAGGATCGGACGCTTAATGTTAGTGAGGCTCGCCCTCGTTCTGACAACAGAGGCAGGGGATCGTATGGTGACAGGAGAGGTGGTGGGTTTGGTGGTGGAAAAAGACAGAGAAGATACTAAATTGCCTGATGATCATCTATTATCTTTGAGAGTGGCGGCTGGACTAGATAGTTAGACCAAAGGCCAATTGAAAAGTTCTGTCTATCGTCCAGTAGCGTCCACCACTTGCATTATTCCTCTTCTTTGCCCCAGTTTTGCATCATTTCCTTTATGCGTTGAGCGAGCTTGGGATTGGCACGTAGGCGGTCAATGAAGATGGGGCAGCCTTCTAATAGTGAATTCTGGGCAGCAAGTGCCATGCTTGACAGAAGGTTCTGCATGCCAAGGTCAGCCGGCTGGGGAATACCCGTTCCTGGTGCTGATTGCTCTAACTGTCGGCGGATGTCCTCTGCGGTAAACTTCATCGGCACCACACAGGATTTGTACCATGGGCACTCCTTACACTGAGCTATCCCATGGGCTTCATGTAAAACATCGCTCATACCTAACCTCCTTTTGACGATTTATTTGCCGCTGAATCACAACCTGAATTAACTACGGCATAATCTTACTCAGCCTCATTTCTATTTGTGCCTTGCTGGTGAAGGCACCAATTATCTTCTCTCGAATTATGCCATCTTTATCAATGAAGAAGGTAGTCGGGATGCTTCCGATGTTATACCTCTGGGCTACAACTCCCCTGGTATCAAGCAGCACTGGAAGGGAAAGGTCATTATCTTGCAAGAAACTCTTTACTTTGGAAGAACTCTCACCTATGTTAATAGCTAGTACCACCAGCCCCTTCTCATGCATTTCATCATACACCTGCTGTATATAGGGCATTTCACTACGGCAGGGGGGACACCAGGTTGCCCAGAAGTTGATTAACACCGGCTTACCCCGGAAATCGCTGAGGGAAACAGACTGTCCATCAAGATTTTGAAGCTGAAAATTTGGTGCTGCCATACCTACTGTTGCTGCTGGCTCAGAGCCAACAGCGCAACCGGTTATTAATAACCCTGAGGTCAGTATCATTACCAGTATTGCTTTTAGCATTTTATTCATATTTATGCCCTATATAATTTTATCACTGGATTGTGGCTAAAAACAAAACCAGCCTATTAGTTAGGAGAAGTATCCCCACAGTTATGAGCAGAACGCCACTCAAGATGTAGATTACGGTGGAGTGGCGGCGGATGCGCTTTAGTAGTGGAGTAATAGAATCAAAGGCGGCTCCGATTATTAGGAATGGAATCCCCAGCCCCAGAGAATAGATAGTTAGCAGGGAAGCACCGCGCCATGCCGTCTCCGAAGCTAAGGCGAGCATCAGGATACCTCCCAATATGTAGGTAGCACAGGACATAGAAGCCATGGAAAATATAGCGCCGGTCACGAAGGAACGTAAGTAGCCGGTGGTTTTGCTTTGGGACGGGGTTAGACGCTTTTGAAAATTTAGTTGTGGCACCTTCTGAGTTGCCAGCAGAAGCGCTCCAAAGACTATCAGCAGGGTGCCAGCTACTCTGCGGATTGTGAAGATACTGATGTTGATGGCAAATCCAGCCAAGCCAGCTCCCGCGCCCAAGATAACAAAAACCGTGGTAAAACCGATGACAAAGCTAAGGGAATGAAGGAATACGTGGGCTTGCCTTTTATCAGTCTTGGCTTCAAGAATATCCGGACCGGCTAGAATGGCAAAGTATATTGGCACTAAAGGCAGCACGCAGGGTGATAAGAAAGATAATAGCCCGGCACCGAAAGCAACTAAAAGTGATATATTTTCCATTATCTACATCTGATAACAACTTAATCTTAATCAATTTGACCTGAGGTATCAAGTTCAGTAGTAATGGGGGCAGAAGACCTATTGAACAAGAGTAGGCTTGCATTTTCTTTGGGATTGCTGTATCCTGTATAAAATTTAATAGGCAGCTCAGAGGTGCCTGGGACAATTCAGGTATAATCGGAGAGCAAGTCGGTGAGAATCCGACGCAGTCTCGCCTGCTGTGAGTGATAGATAATCTCTATCACAAGCCAGAACGCCGAACTTCTGGGTATTCTTAAACCTCCGCGGAGAAAGGGGGTGGGATGATGACCAAAGTAGAGTGAGAAATCCCCCTTGCTGTATTAAGCAGAGGGGGATTTTATTTTATCTAGTTATTAAGCTGGAGGTATCTAATGAGATTGATGCGAATTAGTATTATTATCATGCTGTTGAGTTTGTCAGTTATTATGTTTGCTGGGTGTCAGCAGCAGTTTCAGCCAGGAACCTTCATCGATGATATAGGCAGGGAAGTGAGAATAGAGAAGGTTCCACAGAGGATTGTGTCTCATGTGCCCAGTATAACCGAGACCCTTTTTGCTCTTGGTTTGGAGGAAAGGGTGGTTGGAGTCAGCGACTATTGCGACTATCCTGAAGAAGCTAAGTTAAAACCTAGCGTTGGTAACTATTTTAACCCCTCCATTGAAATGATTGTCGCTCTAGAGCCAGATTTGGTTTTGACTGATGGGTATAGCGAAAGCATTAAAGGGTTTGAGGGTTTAGGCATCACTTTTTTTGTTATAGACCCTAAGGATATTGATGGTATCCTGAAAGATATTGAATTATTGGGAAAGATTACCGGCACGGAGAAAAAGGCTAACCAACTCATTAGTGATATGAGACATCGTATTGCTCGCATTTCCGCTCGGGTGGAAGGCGTTCCCAGAGTTAGGGTCTTCTATGTGTTTGATGCTACCGACCTAAACAATCCTTGGACAGCTGGCCCTGGCTCCTTCATTGACTCCCTTATTACCATGGCCGGTGGAGAGAATATTGCCGCTAAAGCTTTAGCTCCCTGGGCGCAATTCAGTATTGAGGAAGTGGTTAACTCTGACCCACAGATTATCGTAATGCCGGCTAAACATGGAACAGCGTTTACACCACCAGAAGTACTAAAGGAACACCCCACTTGGCACGGGATAACCGCGGTGAAGCAAGGCAAAATTTTTACCATTGATGATGACCTTGTCAGCCGTTCTGGGCCCCGAATAGTTCTGGGTCTGGAGGAGATGGCAAGAATCATTCACCCCGAGCTGTTTAAGTAACAGAAGCTTTACAGGGAGGTAGAATAAAAGTGTCTGCACTGTTATCTAATATAATTGAAATGATAGAGCCTCTGGATAGAGAGGCAATGGCTAAGGCCCAAGCCAGGCAGAATCTCTTGACCAAACCACAGGGCAGTCTGGGCAGGCTGGAGGAGCTGTCAATTCAACTGGCTGGTATTCAGGGTAGACCCATTCCTCAAATCAGGCACAAAGCTATTATCACTATGGCTGGCGACCATGGGGTGGTAGCCGAGGGGGTAAGTGCTTATCCCCAGGGGGTTACTGCTCAAATGGTTTACAATTTCCTTAGCGGTGGAGCTGGGATAAATGTTATTACCCGTCAGGTAGGAGCCAGAATTATTGTGGTGGATATGGGGGTGGCTACTGAGCTGGAAGCTAACCCTCGGCTTTTGTCTAGGAAGGTTGCTTTAGGCACTCAGAATATGGCTCTAGGTTCGGCTATGACCAGCCAGCAGGCAGTGAAGGCAATAGAGACAGGGATTGAGGTAGTGGCGACTGAGGTGGCTAAGGGTTTGGATATAGTGGGCACTGGTGATATGGGGATAGGTAATACTACTGCCAGCAGCGCTATCTGTGCGGTTATGATGGGAAAACCGGTGGCTGAGGTAACTGGTCGAGGCACTGGCATAGCCGACAAGCAGCTTGCGCTTAAGATAGAAGTAATAGATAGAGCCCTGGCGGTGAACTGCCCTAACTCTGCCCAGCCCTTGGATGTACTGGCAAAGGTGGGTGGCTTTGAGATTGGTGGCTTGGCCGGGGTGATGTTGGCTGCGGCCGCTCACCGTATTCCGGTAGTAATTGATGGCTTTATTTCTGGGGCAGCAGCCCTCATTGCCACTGCACTGTCACCGGAATTGAGGAACTTCCTTATCGCGGCTCATGTTTCGGCTGAGGTAGGTCACCACCTTCTACTCAGGTATTTAGGGCTTAAGCCCTTATTGGATTTGGGTATGCGTTTAGGTGAAGGCACAGGGGCTGCCCTGGGAATATTTCTGGCTGAGACTGCAGCCAGGGTTCTGGGTGAGATGTCTACCTTCGCCGAAGCTGGAGTATCTGAAAGGAATGAGCTAGGCGATTGAAGTTTTTAGCCGCTCTAAGCTTTCTAACCATTATACCCTTGCCCTGGCGGCGTGAGGTTAGCCCTGAGCAAGTAGGGCGTTCCATAGGTTATTTCCCTGCAGTCGGTATTATTGTTGGTCTTATCTTGGCTGGATTATACTGGCTTTTAGGTCTTATTTTACCTTCGGCTGTAGTTAATGGGCTGTTGCTCGTTTGCCTGGTGGTGCTCACTGGTGGGCTCCACCTTGATGGCTTTGTTGATACTTGTGACGGCATAGCTGGTCATAAGACCCCCGAGGCTCGGTGGCAGGTGATGCACGATAGCCGGGCTGGTGCTTTTGGCATTGTTGGCGCCTTTTTATTGCTCTTGGTTAAGTATATCTCACTAAATAGTGTGCCTGAGAGCTTGATGATGGCGACCCTGGTGCTTATGCCGGTAGTAAGTCGCTGGGCAATGGTCTATGCTCTTTTCGCCTATCCCTATGCCAGACCATCAGGTTTAGGGAAGGTATTTAAGCAGGAGGCTAGTTGGCAGAGGTTTACCATAGCTACAATCATAACCCTGGCGGTAGCTATAGGTTTAGCTCGATGGGCAGGCATCGCTTACTTTTATCTGGCAGGCTTTGTTATAATGCTCGGTGTCTGGGTTATAGTAGCGTCTATGGCAGCCTATCTGAAGGGCAAATTTTCCGGTCTTACCGGTGATACCTATGGGGCGATAAATGAGGTTGCTGAGGTCTCTGTGCTTGTTCTTGTTTGTCTTTTAGCCCACAACCAATGGTTGGGGTTAGCCTAACTCGGAGGGATAATTATGTCTAGATTACTTTTGGTAAGACATGGTGAGACTGAATTGAAGAGCTCCAAGAGGCTCTGGGGGCACACTGATGTCAAGTTAAGTGCACTTGGACTTAAGCAGGCTGAGAGGTTACGTGACCGCCTGGCAACACAGAAGATTGATGCTATTTACTCTAGTGACCTGCAGCGAGCTTTGGCAACAGCTAAGATTATTGCCTCTAGATACCAGGTGGAGGTTACCGCCTGTGCTGAGCTGCGTGAGATTAACTTCGGTAAGATTGAGGGTTTGAATTTTGAAGAGATTATCCAGCTTTACCCTGAGGTCGTTAAGTCGTTGATGCAAAGAGGCCCTAATTTAAAGTTTCCCGGTGGTGAAAGCCTTGACGAGCTAAGTAACCGAGTTAGTAAGTTTGTGGACAGGCTAAAGAAGCATACGACGGAGGAAACAATACTCATTGTGGTTCATAGCGGGGTTTTACGTACACTTATCTGCCAGCTACTGGGAATAGAACTATGGCATATTTATCAGTTTGTCCCTGATTTGGCTTCACTTAGCATACTAGAGACTTATTCCGAAGGGGCAATACTGAGCCTATTCAATGATACTTCCCATTTGAGCGATAGTTAATTTAATATTTTTGGAGGCTACTATACATCAGGTTTTTACCTCGTGGAGTGGTGGAAAGGACAGTTGCTTTGCCTGTTACCAGGCGGGTGTTAGCGGTCTAAAGGTTCGTTATTTGGCAAATATGATAACCGAGGATGGTAAGCGGTCATGGACCCATGGGCTATCTCCTGAATTACTGGAAGCGCAGTCACAAGCTATCGGAGTTCCACTGATTCAGAGGCGGACGACGATGGCTAATTATGAGACTGAGTTTAAGGATATGCTCCTTGCCTTCAAGCAGATGGGGATGAGGGGTGGTGTCTTTGGTGATATTGACCTTGAACAACACAGGCAATGGATTGATAGGGTGTGTCAGCAGGTGGATATTATACCCTATCTACCCTTGTGGGGACAGAGTCAGGAGGCAATATTGAAAGGCTTTATCGGCTCGGAATTTGAGGCGATAGTGGTTGTGGCTAGGGCTGACCTGTTTAGTCAGGAATGGTTGGGGCGGAAGATAAACCTCGATTTTCTGTCTCATCTATCTGAACTAAAGCAGACAAATGAGATTCAGCTATGCGGTGAAGCTGGAGAGTATCATACCTTTGTTACCGATGGCCCTCTGTTTAACCGGCGGATAGAAATCTTGGAAACCAATAAAGTATTGAGAGACGGCTACTGGTTTTTAGACATTTTGAAATACGCTTTAAGGTCTAAGTGATAACCAGGGGAGTCTTAGAGGGGCGAAGCCCCTCTCATACAACCCATCCCCCTCTCCTTCCAAGGAGAGGGGGATTAGGGGGTGAGGTTGAAAAACATTCTAATAATTGGTGGTGCTCGTAGTGGCAAAAGTCATTTTGCCCAGGAGCTTGCCCTAAAGTTAGGCGAACCGGTGCTCTTTGTGGCTACAGCGGTGGCTGGCGATGAAGAGATGCGGCAACGTATTGAGAAGCATCAGCAGGCAAGGCCATCAGCTTGGAGCACCCTTGAGGTTACCACCCACGTAGGTAGCCAGATTTCTCAAAAAATTGGTGAGGCTCAGGTGGTGATTGTGGATTGCATTACCCTCCTGGTTAGTAACATTCTCAGCCAATATAGCGACCAAACTGGCGTCCCTCTTATTGAGCAAAAACTTACTAGCGAGATTAATGAGTTGGTAGAGTGTATTAACCACACTGATGCCAGCTTCATTATTGTTACCAATGAGGTTGGCCTGGGCTTGGTGCCGGCTAATAGAGTGGGTAGGTTGTATCGCGATTTACTAGGTAGGGTGAATCAGCTACTAGCCCAGCAGGTTGATGAGATTTACCTAATGGTCGCCGGCTTACCGGTGCCAATAAAACCCTCCCGGTATTTTTCACTATAAGCACTGGCTAAAGTGCCAGATTAGAGGAGTTCGTCAATTTTTGGCTGAAGAGCTCGTTCCGGTACAGCGCCAACAACTGTATCCACCACCTCCCCACCCTTGAAAAACATTAGGGTAGGTATGGCCATAATCCTGTATCGGGCAGCTATTTGTGGACTCTCATCTATATTCAGTCGACAAAACTTGAACTTGCCGCTATACTTTTCCGCCAATCTATCAACGACGGGGGCAACCATAGAGCAGGGGCGGCACCAGGGTGCCCATAAGTCAACCAGTACCGGCAGGGTGGATTTTATGACCTCGTCTTCAAAATTTTGGTCTGAAATATCCTTTACCATTACGCTCTTCTCCGTGTAATTCTTGCATTTATAGTAATGCTTTGACTCTCTTGCGTCAAGGAGGTTGGTTTTGCCCCTAACTATTGACCTTCTAACCGAAAGCGATTAGACTATCATAGAAGACAGGAGTTCCATGTCAGCTCCTATTATTCCCACCAGAACCGGCATTGCCAATCTGCCACTCCACTATGGTAAGGTGCCACCATGGCTGTTTGAGCGCATGGTTAAGCTGGCTCGAGAGATTATCGTTGCCATCATGGCCGACTTTGGCTCTGAGGAGGTGCTAAGGCGGCTGTCACATCCTTACTGGTTCCAAGCCTTTGGCTGCGTTCTGGGCTATGACTGGCACTCGAGTGGCGTTACCACCACCCTGTGTGGTGCCCTTAAGCAAGGGATAAAGGGATTAGAAAAAGACCTGGGCCTATTTATAGCTGGTGGCAAGGGCAAGGCCTCACGCAAAACTCCGACTGAAATAGAAGGCTGGGGGAACTTAATTTCACTAAATCCGACCCCGCTGGTATATGCCAGCCGTATGTCAGCCAAGGTGGATAGCTCTGCCATTCAGGATGGCTATCAGCTTTATCATCACACCTTCCTTTTCACCGCCAGTGGCTCATGGGCAGTTATTCAGCAGGGAATGAACGAGGCTACTGGCTATGCCCGCCGTTACCACTGGCTGGGGGAGAGGGTAACCGACTTTGTCAATGAGCCCCACTCCGCTATCCTGTCTGAGGCAAGGGGGCAGGCACTAAACCTGGTTGCCACTGAATCTGAGCCGGCCCGCACTACCATCACTGATATAGCCACCGATGAAAAGCCACAGAATACCTTGGCTGAACTAAAAAGACTAAAGACATTAGACTTGCCTTCGCGTTACTACCTGACTACCCATGACCTCCACCCTGATAGTCTGAGTCGGATTCTTTTAAGCACCTATGAGCGCCAGCCAAACGACTTTGAGCAGCTATTAGGGCTAAAGGGAGTGGGTCCCAAGACTATCCGTGCCCTGAGCCTTATTTCTGAGCTGGTCTATGGGATTGCCCCCAGCTACCGTGACCCAGCCCGCTACAGCTTCGCCCACGGTGGCAAGGATGGCATCCCCTACCCCGTTGATAGAAAAACCTACGACCAGTCAATCGAGCTTTTAAGCAAAGCCATCCACAAAACCAAACTCGGAATTAGACAAAAGAACGAGGCACTAAGTAGATTAAATAGAGTTTTGAGGTGATTTACATCCCTGAGGACTAACCAAATGCTCATTTTCTCGTTATATATAAGAGGAGGGAGAGAAAATGAACAAAAAACTTTTAGTCATCCTTGTTAGTCTTTTGCTTGTTGGGCTGGCATTTCCAGCAACGCCCGCTTGGGCTCAAGAACAAGAAGGCATTTCTATTGGCGAGGTTTCTGATCCCGGTATTCTGCCCGATTCACCCTTTTACTTTGTGAAGGGTTGGGGAAGAACCATCCGTCTTTTTTTCACCCTTGATACTTCTAAAAAGGCTGAATGGGAATTGAGATTTGCTAATGAGGACGCTTTGGCGATAGAGAGGCTGTGCAAAAAGGCAAAATGTGAACTTGCTGAAAAACACTGCGAGAAATTCCAAGAGCGGTTTCAAAGAGCCATTCAATGGATGGAAAGAGCAAGGCAAGAAGGCAAAGACGTTGAGGAATTGATTGAGAAGGTAAAAGAAAACCATCTCCGCCAGCAGCAAGTTTTAGCCAGAGTATTGGAAAAGGTGCCAGAACAGGCACGAGAGGGAATTCTTAATGCTATTGCGAATTCAAGTTTTGGTTTGGAGAACGCAATTGAAAGAATTCAGGGGAAGCATAAAATGGACCAACTTCGAGAAGAGCTCAATCTTCAATTGAATAACATGGGCGAGGAGACACGACTAAGAATTCAGGAAAGATTAGAAAGAAAACGCCACAAACCTGAAGAAGTCCCTGTTGGAGGACCTCAGCAGCAAGAACCAAGCCAGCAAAACCCTGGTGGCAATAGATAAGAATTTTTTAAAAGTTTAGACCTCGCTAAGGGAGTGAAGAGCTTGGTCATGTAACAACAGATTCGCGGTTCACTTTGTTCGCCCAAATTGCCTTCGGCAGCTTCTCTTAGCCGCATCCTGTTAGACGCATTATTAAGTAGGTGTTTTGTGTTTGCCCACGGTGGCAAGGATGGCATCCCCTACCCCGTAGATAAAAAAACCTACGACCAGTCAATCGAGCTTTTAAGCAAAGCCATCCACAAAACCAAACTCGGAATTAGACAAAAGAACGAGGCACTAAATAGATTAAATAAACTGAGCAGTATAGATTAAGATTGAGTTCAAATCCTCCTCGTGGAGCAGTTATTCCATTTCTGAACTTGTCTCAAAACTCGGTTTACAAATTTGTTAGCTGCTGTTAACCTCCTTTCTGGAAATAGGGTTTGGGACCAGTTCGTGAATAGTTTCCCCTATCTTATACTTGACACAGCACGCCTTGGCAGTTAAAATTATACAGTATAGGGAAGTAGCTGCCCTTTAGCTAAAAGCAAAAGTCGTTTATTTAGAGGAGGGTAATCCCGCAAAGCCTCTGATAAAGGCTTGGCGGGATGTTTATTTAAAAAGGAGGTAAAGGCGTGAAAGGGAAGATAAAGAGACTTATCCGGGGAAGGGGATTCGGGTTCATCACTGCTGAAGATGGAAGTGAAGTCTTCTTCCATCGCTCTGCTTTGCAGGGCATGAATTTTGATACCTTGGAAGAGGGCGACAGCGTGGAGTTTGACTTAGAGACAGACGATAGGGGGGCCCGAGCCGTGAATGTAAAGGTAATAAGAGCTTAAAGAAAGAAGGCAGCATGGTAATAGTGGCGGCACCAGCCCCCTCGGTGCCAAATCGGATAGAGATGGTATTGGACAGAGAGAAATAAAGGAGAAAAGGAGGTTAGAATGCAAGGTAGCAAGCTTTATGTAGGAAATCTTGGTTATTCTGTAACCAATGGGCAGTTGGAAGAATTGTTTTCCAATTATGGTGAAGTTAAGCAAGTCAGTATAATTGAAGGTAGAGGTTTTGGATTTGTTGAAATGTCTAACCCATCGGAAGCTGAAAAAGCAAAAGAAGCATTGGACGGTTCCGATTTGGAAGGACGTGCCTTGAAAGTTGATGAAGCTCGCCCACCTAGAAGTGGAGAAAGAAGGGATTATCGAGGATAAGGGAAATCTTTGATTTCCCCAAATTCGCCTTGGGCTGGACTTCTTTTAGCCGCAGAACGTTAGACGCATTGCCAAATAGGTATTTTCTGTTCGCCATCGGTAGGCCGATGATTAGAGATGTGGTAAAGAAAGTTTGGGTTTCCCCTGCTCGGGGACTTTCAGCGGTCTCCCTAAGATGTAGCCCTTCGTCTCGTAGTCCATAGATAGCCCCCAGCCACTCCACCCAAAGTTACCGCCACCCCGATGGTTATTTTGGCAAAGAGCATAGCCGCATCATACCAGAAGCCCTCGGGGAAGAGCATTATCAGGTAGTCTTTGGTCGGGTCAAGCATCCATAGCTCATTGGTGAAGGCAAGGAAGTGAAATTGGGTAAATAGTTGTCCGAAATCCAGGATTGTTGACCCTATCCCCAGAGCTAACATCATGCCTAGAGTAATGCCACTACCGCCAATTACCCCCCACGCCAGCCGACGCCAATATTTTTTTCTCCGCCAGAAGAGGCTAATCCCGGCATAAACCCCGACATAAATCGCTGTCCCCAGTAAAAGGCGATAGTTCAGCCGAACCAATCCCTTAACATCCCTGAGGTGAGCCACCTCCTGCTGATTAAACAGCTCAAATGGCTTGCCATCCTTCACCACAGTTAGGCTAATATACTCCTCATCCGAGTTAAAATAGCTAATTAGTCCGGTGGCTGCCTTCTCTAGCTCTACTTCAGCCAGGCCGGTAGTCTGGCTGACGCTGTATTTTTGGAAGCCGTTTTTATAAAGCCGGAGACTATTGAACTCGAAGGCAATGCTAGCTGTCACCAGCAGGATGGACAAACAGAGCACAAATAGCACTTTAGCTACAATACCTAGAACCCTCAATTTTGTCCTCAATGGTTAGTATCCAGATTTTACACTGTTAAGGCTAAAAAGAATAGGTTTATCTACCTCACCTCCTTTATCCCCCTTCCCTTGTAAGGGAAGGGGGTTAGGGAGATAGGTTGCTAAGCAGTCTAAATAAATTTTTGCTTAGCTTTTACACTGTTAAGGCTTAAAAAGCATACCCTAAAAACTAGCCCTGTGCTATAATTAATCCAACGCCGGGTATAGAAGTTGCTATGTTCACTCATCTTCATGTTCATACTGAGTATAGCTTGCTTGATGGCATGTGCCGCATCCCCCAACTGGTGTCGCGAGCCAAAGAGTTGGGGATGGATAGCTTGGCCATAACCGACCACGGTGTTATGTATGGTGCCATTGAGTTTTATCTGACAGCTAGGGAGGCAGGCATAAAGCCCATTATCGGCTGTGAATTTTATCTAGCCCCAAATAGCCGCTTTAGCCGCAATGCCAGCGATAAAAATAACTACCACCTCGTCCTACTAGCTAAGAATCAGATAGGATACCACAATTTAATTCAGCTTACCACTAAAGCCCACCTTGAGGGGTTCTACTACAAGCCAAGGGTAGATAAAGAACTCCTTGAGCAACACCACCGAGGTCTTATTGCCCTCTCTAGCTGTATCGGCGGTGAGGTTCCTCACCTTGTTCTGGAAGGACGTCTTCAGGAGGCAAAGCAGGCTGCCTTGTGGTATCAGCAAACATTTGGCGATTTCTACCTGGAAATACAGAGACATCCCGTTCCTGAGCTGGAGCAAATAAACCAGGTTCTCATTTCTATGGGCGGTGAGTTAGATATTCCGCTGGTAGCCACTAATGATGCCCACTATGTCAACCAGGGGGATGCCTCAACCCATGACCTATTGCTATGTATCGGGACGAACTCTTCTATCTATGATGAGAAGAGGATGAAAATGGCAGGCGACTTCTTCTACCTCAAGAGTCCACAGGAGATGGCGGAGCTTTATCAGGACATTCCTCAGGCACTGGAGAACACCGAGCGCATTGCTGAAAAGTGTAACCTGGAGCTTGAGTTTGGTCGCCTTCACCTCCCCGAGATAGAGCTGCCCAAAGGAAAAACTGCTGACCAGTTTCTGGCTGACCTCTGTTACCAGGGTCTGCCTCAGTACTACCCCCAGCCCACCCCGGAGATAAAGCAGCGACTTGACTATGAGTTAGAGGTAATAGAGAAGACCCAATTTGCCAACTACTTCCTTGTCGTTTGGGACATCATCTCCTTTGCCAAGAAGCACAACATCCTGTTTGGGGTTAGAGGTAGTGCTGCTGCCAGCATTGTCCTTCACTGTCTGGGTATCACTGAGGTTGACCCTATTGAAAATAAGCTGGTCTTTGAGCGCTTTCTCAACCTGGAGCGCCAGGAGATGCCAGATATAGATTTAGATTTTGAGGATGAGCGCCGTGATGAGGTCATCGCCTATGTATCGCAGAAATACGGACAAGACCATGTGGCTCAGATTATTACCTTCGGCACACTGGGGGCTAGAGCCGCCCTCAGGGACGTAGGCCGGGCTTTGGGTATGTCCTATAGTGATGTTGACCGTGTGGCTAGGCTGGTCCCCTTTGCCCCAGGTATGACCCTGCAAAGAGCCCTGGATGGGAACAGTGAGCTAGGCAATATCTACAATGCGGATGCTGTAGTTCACAATCTGATTGATTCAGCCAGGAAGGTAGAGGGTATTGTTCGTCATGCCAGCACTCATGCTGCCGGTGTCGTTATATCTAAGGAGCCCCTCACTAGGTATGTCCCGCTGCAAAGAGTAAGCAAGGGTAATGGTCAGGAATCAGTTATGGCCCAGTTTACTATGGAAAATATTGCCCGGATTGGACTGCTCAAAATGGATTTGCTTGGTCTGGCTAACCTTACTATCCTGGGCAGGGCAAAGGAGATTATTCACCACAACCGTGGCATTGATATCGACTTGGGCAATATCCCGATGGATGATGCCAAAACCTTTGACCTGTTGTCCTCAGGGGAAACTGCCGGCGTATTTCAGTTGGAGGGAGCTGGTATGCGCCGCTACATTAAGGAGCTTAAACCAACCACCTTCAGCAATATCGCAGCTATGATAGCCCTGTATCGCCCCGGACCTATGGAGCACATCCCCACCTTCATCAAAGCCAAGCACGGCATTGAGCCTATCCGCTATCCCCATCCTGCTCTGTCCAGCATCCTTGAAGAAACCTATGGGGTGATTGTATATCAAGAGCAGGTGCTGTTTATTGTTCAGACTCTTGCCGGCTATAGCCTGGGGCAAGCTGACATCTTCCGCAAGGCAATGGGCAAGAAGATTCCCGAGGTTATGAAGAAAGAAAGGCGTAGCTTTATTGGTGGGGCTAAGAAAAACGGGTTCTCGGCTGAGGTAGCCAGTGAGGTCTTTGCCCTTATTGAGCCCTTCGCCGGCTACGCCTTTAATAAGGCTCACTCGGTTAGCTATGCCCTTATCGCCTATCAAACCGCCTATCTTAAGGCGAATTATCCAGCAGAATATATTACGGCTTTCCTGATTACTAATGCCGGCCAGTTGGAGAAGGTAGCCAGTGCTGTTGCCGAATGCCGTCGCCTGGGCATTCCGGTGTTACCGCCTGATATAAACCGTAGTCAGGCTAGCTTTTCTATAGAAAGGGATAGCCAAGGCAATGCCCCTGCCATCCGCTTCGGGCTAACCGTTATCAAGAATGTGGGACTTGGGGCTATAGAGCCTATCATTGCCGAGCGCAATAAGGGGGGCGATTTCAAGTCTATTGAGGACCTGTGCCGTCGTTGTGACCTGCGTGGTGTGAACAAGCGGGTGATGGAAAGCCTGATTAAGGCTGGAGCCCTGGATTGCCTGGACAGCCGTGGAGCTTTACTCCAAAATATTGATCGTATCCTATCTCTGGCTCAACGGGAGCAGTATCTTCGGCAGACGGGACAATCTACCATGTTTGACCTGTGGGGTGAGGCAATGCCGGTTCCCATGCCTAGCCTTGAGCTACAAGCTGCTGACGTCTCTACTAAGGAGAAATTAGCCTGGGAGAAGGAACTGATGGGGGTATACCTCTCTGAGCATCCCTTTAGCTCATTTGCCACTAAGATGGCTTCACAGAATACCACCCTATGCGGTCAAATTGATGCCGAGCTGGTAGGGCAAACCGTGGTGGTTGCTGGAATGGTAGCCTCGGTTCGCCACCTGTTTACTCGAGAACGAACCCCCTTTGCCAGCGCCATTCTGGAAGACCTTGACGGCAGAATCGAGGTTATGGTCTGGCCTAGGGTCTATGTCAATACTAGAGACCTGTGGCAGGAAGGGAATATACTACTGGTTGAAGGTAGGGTAAGACTAAGGGATGACCGAGTGCAGCTAAACTGTGACTCTGTGCGCCGCTACCAACCTGAAGCAGCCCAGGGTGAAGAGATTGCTACTGTTGAACCTAGTGAGGCGCCAGTAGTGGCTGAAGAGGCATCGGTTAAAAGTCGCCGGCTGATAATAACCATCACCCAGACCGGGGACGAGGCTAGTGATATAGCCTATCTGCATAACTTAATTGACACCCTTAAGGGCTTCCCCGGGCAGGATGAGGTAAACCTACGAGTAATCAGTAAGGGAAGGGTTATTAAGCTCAAGATGTCCAATATGTATGCCGATTATTGTCCCGAACTTCATCAGCGGCTGGTAGAGCTGGTAGGGGAGGAGGGGATAAGGCTAGAGCCAACTAACAGCGCTTAAAAAGGGGGAAAATAAAATTGCCTTCAAGTGATACCTCACCAGGACATAGAAAAAGACTGAGGGGAAAGTTCATCAGGTCGGGTCTGGCTGGCTTCCACGACTATGAAATTATTGAATTGCTCCTAACCTTGGGCTCGCCCCGTAAGGACTGTAAGCAGCAGGCAAAGGAAGCCATTAGAAGATTTAAAACCCTGAGAGGTGTCCTGGAAGCTCCCCCCGAAGAGCTACAGCAGATTGATGGGATTGGTCCCCATTCCGCCTTTGGTATCAAGCTGGTGCAGGAAGTAGCCAGGGAGTTTCTCAAAAAGAAAATTATTGATAAACCCATTTATAAATCCGCTCAAGAGATTTTTGATTATCTCTATCACTCAATGCGAGACCTCAAGAAGGAGGTATTCAAGGTCCTCTATCTAAATAGCCAAAACCAGATTATTGAAATAGACAACCTCTTTGAGGGCACAATAAATAGCAGCTCTATCTTCCCTCGCCAGGTTATAGAAAGTGCTATTAAACATAATGCTGCCTCCCTGATTTTTGTCCATAACCACCCTTCAGGCGAGCCTGAGCCCAGCGGGAATGATAAGGAGGTAACCAGAGATTTAGTCTATGCCGGAAGTATTATGCGGATTAATGTCTTAGACCATATCATAATAGGCGAGAATAGATACTTTAGCTTCGCTGGTGAAGGACTAATTGAGCAATATGAACTAGCCTTCTTAAACTTGAAGGTAAAAGGGACTGCTGAGGGTAAACGAAGACCGTATAGAGCTAAATTATTTGGTGGATTCAGCTAAAGCCTTTACCCTAACTCGGGTTCAATGAGACCGTAGTTACCATCCTTTCTTCGATATAACAGGTTAAGTCCTTCACTATCGGCATTAAAGAAGAGGAAGAAATCGTGACCTAAAAGCTCCATCTGGTCTATGGCTTCAGCCACCGACATAGGCTTGACACTAAACCGCTTAACCTTAACCACCTTCCTAAGAGGTTGTTTCTCCGCTGCTGCCTCACTGAATCCACCTCTAGCCAGCGAGCTACCCCTCCCTTTCTCATATCGCTTCCCTTTGTAGCGCTCGATTTGCCGGTTTATAACTTCCACCACCTTATCAATAGCGGTGAACAGGTCTGCTCCCCTCACCTCGCTACGAAGCAAGGTGCCGTTGCTGTCTACGGTTACCTGCGCCACAAAGTGCTGCTGAGGAGACTTTGTTTTTTCTTCAGATATTTCTACCTTGGATTCTGTTATATTGGGCAGATGGCGACTAAGCTTGCCCAGCTTGCGTTCAATGTAGTGGCGCACCGCTGGTGATAGCTCTATATTTTTACCAGTTATCTGTAGCTCCATCTGCTCATACTCCTGATAGTAATTCTTTTAAATCTCTCTAGCCAGCACTAATCCCCACACCGAAGTAGCACCGGCTGCTTTTAGCGCCGCAGCACAGGCATCAAGGGTAGCCCCAGAGGTGGAGACATCGTCTATGAGCAATACTTGCTTATCCTGCAGCCTGTGGTCACGGCAGACAAAAGCACCAGCTACATTGCTCCTCCGTTCTTCCACTGTTGGAGTTCTGGTCTGGGGAGGTGCATGCCGCTGTCGGATGAGACAGTCATCCACTACCCGTAGGTTGGTGAGCTTACCTAGCTCCTTAGCCAGCAGGCTGGATTGATTATAACCACGCTCCCTTAATCGTTTCTGGTGCAGCGGCACCGGCACCAGAACCTCTCCGGGTATAGGGTTAGTGGCGAGATAATCATTTAGCAATTTAGCCAGGGGCTCAGCCAGGGCTCTGAGGTTTCTATATTTTAGTTGATGAATAGCCTGGCGCATTACCCCATCAAACCGAAATGGGGAGCGGATGCCGTCTATCTCTGCCTGCCAGCTAACACAGGCGGGGCAAAGTATGCCGCTGGGTTGGGGTTTACCACACCTGGGACAAAGCGGGGGCATAACTCGGGGTAGCGACCGGCGGCAGGAGTAGCAGATAAACTCACCTTCCTTACCACAGCCTACACACCGTTGAGGGAACAAAAAATCAACTACTATCCCCTTGAGTTTAGCTACTTGAGGCAGCACCGTCACCACCTGTGGTCTAAAGTTCAGGATGAACTACTTGGTATTTTAGCGGGAGCGGCTAGTGTGGAGCGCCCCGCTCATAATGGGTTCATTAAGATAGACATCGCCATTCCTGATTTTCAGGTTGAATCCACAATCAGGATTGGTGCAAACCCAGGCTTTGTAGTGAATAGCCGCTCCTTGGCTACCAAAATCAGACAAAGGCACCAGGTCTCCACTCTTGCACTTCTGGCATTTGGGCAAATTGAATTGTTCCATAAGGTCCACCTCCCAACCGGAATTGAATCTTTTACCAGTATACACTAGGCAGTAGCCGTTGACAAGGGCTCCTTTAGCCCAACTAAGCTAATTCGACTATAAATAGCACCTTCCCTGGTGAGCTGGCTCCTTATTAGGCTGATGGCATCTACCTCAATAGTGTAAGCTGCCTCAAATGTAGTGCTAGCTATAAGCTGCCCGAATCTTTGCCGCTCATCCAGTGATGCCTGGTCACGAAGACGAGCCAAGGTCAAGTGGGGTGTAAACGGTCGTGACTCAGGGGCAAAGCCCAGGGGAGTCAAATTGGACTCAATGCCCTTTTGAAGCTGGCTGAGCTTATCTACCTCTCCGCTTATCCCCACCCAGGCTACCTGAACTCGCCTCAAATTGGGGAAAACTCCCAGTTCTTTAACCTTCAGGTGGAAGGGCGGTATTCCCTGGACAGCCTCCTCCATCGCCCTAGTTATTTCCCCAGTCCTATCTACAGCAATATTGCCCAGGAACTTTAGTGTCAGGTGAATACTATCTGGGTTAACCCATTTTACCCAGGGCTGCTTATCTAATTTCAGCCGGGCCTCAAGCTGGATAAGCTCCAACTTTAACTCATCAGGTAGCTCAATGGCAATAAAAGAGCGAATCTGCTCCATAGCTCAAGCCTCACCTTTAATATCAAGTAGCCTCTGGGCATTACCCGATAGAATCAGGCTCTTTGTTTCTTCGGGCAAATCCAGAGAATTAATCTCCTTCAGTAACCGACCCTGTGCCAGCAGGGGATAATCACTGCCGAAGAGAATTTTGTTACCACCGACAAGCTGGATAACCTGATTGTATACTTGAGGACTGTACAAAAAGGGCGAAGCTGCGGTATCAAAAAAGACATTATTCATCGCCTTTTTCACTTCGGGCATTAAAGCGTAGAAGGGTAGGCCACCGCCCCAATGGGCACAGACTATGGTTAAATCGGGGAAGCTAGTAATAAAGGGGTAGAGTATATCTGGGCTAATACTCCCCTTACCCGGATACTCGTGACCTACCGGCTCAGAGGCATGAGTAAGCAGAATTAGCCTATGCTTCCTTACTACCTCAATAAAGGGCTCCATTATCTCCTTATCATTGAGGTCGAGTAATTGCACATCCGGTCTTAGCTCACCAATCCCTCTTATCCCTCCTTTGACACAGCGCTCCACTTCAGCTATGGCTGCTTCATAAGAGTGCGGCTGGATAGCACAGAAGCCTATCAAGCGGTTGGGATAACGGGCTATTGACTCTAAGATATAGTCGTTGGTTTCAACACATAGCTCATGGGTGATCCAGCCAATGTTGAGAATGACCGAAATATCAACCCCATATTCATCCATGCTGGCAATGAGTTCATCAGTAGTGGTGAGCTTGGCCTCCTTCTTGGAATACAAAATGGCAAAACAGGGGTCACTATCAATATACTTACTGCGGTTTTTCTTTATCTGGGGCGAAAATACATGGGTGTGAAAGTCGATAATCATCACTGAATTATAGCAGAACGTATAGACTTGAGTCTACAACCGTTGTATAATTAAACAACTACAGGGGGTGTTAATGTCGCTATCTGAATGGGGTAATTCATCTAAAACAACCTCGGCAGATAATACCAGGGCCGAGGTTTTTTCATCATTATCGGTGAAGGAAATGGAGGCTATAGCTAAAAGGCTGCGCCGCCACATTATTACTATGACAGGCAAGGCAGGTAGTGGTCACCCTGGTGGCTCTCTGTCAGCAGTAGAGATTGTTACCGCCCTTTATTTCATGGTACTCAGGCATAAGCCCTCAGACCCCCAGTGGGCAGACAGGGATAGATTCATCCTAAGCAAGGGGCATGCTGCCCCCCTGCTTTATGCCACTCTAGCCGAGTGTGGTTACTTCCCTGTAGACGAGCTAGCCACTCTAAGACAGCTAGATAGTCGCCTTCAGGGTCACACTGACCGGGTGGTTACCCCAGGGGTGGAGATGTCAGCCGGTGCCCTGGGACAGGGGTTATCCTTTGCCATTGGCGTTGCCCTGGCTGGTCGCCTCAACTCACAGAACTACAGGGTATATGTTCTACTGGGTGATGGTGAATGTGATGAGGGACAGATATGGGAAGCGGCTATGGCTGCTGCCCACTTTAAACTGGATAACCTGGTGGCTATTGTGGATAACAATGGACAGCAGATTGATGGCTGGAACCGTGATGTAATGAGCCTTGACCCATTTAGTGACAAATGGCAAGCCTTTGGCTGGCATGTCATTGAGGTTAATGGTCACGAGCTCACCCGGCTTATTGAAGCCTTTGACCAGGCGAAGCTGGTTAAAGGAAAACCTACCGTCATCATTGCCCATACTATCAAGGGCAAAGGGGTCAGCTTTATGGAGAATAATCCTGATTTTCACGGCAAAGTCCCTAATGCTGAGGAGGTAGAGATAGCACTAAAGGAGCTGGAGTAAAAATGCCCCAGGAAGTTTCCCTGAGGGAAGCCTATGGCAAAACCCTGGTTGAGTTAGGTAAGGCGAACCCAGATATTGTGGTGCTGGATGCTGACCTATCTCGGTCAACTATGACCCGTTTCTTCGCCAGAGAGTTTCCCAATCGCTTCTTTGACTGCGGTATCGCCGAGCAGAATATGGTGGTTATTGCTGCTGGGCTGGCAGCCTCAGGCAAGATACCCTTTGCCAGCACCTTTGCCGTTTTCGTCCCCGGGCGTTGCTTTGACCAGATTCGCATGTCTATTGCTTATTCCCAACTCAATGTTAAGCTGGTCACCACTCATGGCGGCATCAGCGTCGGTGAGGACGGTGCCTCACACCATTCCGTCGAAGACTTATCTCTGATTGGCTCCCTGCCCGGCTTTACCGTTATCGTTCCCGCTGACGCTATTGAGACTGCCCAAGCGGTAAAGGTAGTCGCTGCCACCAATGGACCTTTCTACATCAGATTGTGCCGGCCTAAACTACCGTTGGTCTATAATGAGGACTACCGCTTTAATCTGGGTAAGGCAGTAACTATGAGGCAGGGCATGGATGCCACTGTTATCGCTATTGGCATTATGGTATCAGCCGCCCTTGAAGCTGCTGATAACCTGAGGCGACACGGCATAGACTGCCGCGTATTGAATATGCCCACCCTCAAGCCTATTGATGAAGCCGCTATTATTAAGGCGGCTAGTGAAACCGGAGCTATTGTTACCGCTGAAGACCACCTGGAACATGGTGGGCTGGGAAGTATCATTGCCCAGGTAGTGGCTAGGCATCATCCAGTTCCAATGGAGTTTGTGGCTATTAAAGATACCTATGCCAAATCAGGTAAGGCTACCGAGCTTCTACAGAAATACGGTCTAACAGCTAAAGACATTGAGCAAGCTGTTCATCGGGTAATAAAGAAGAAGTGACAAGAGGCATCTCCCCCGGGCTTTAATCCTAAATACCGAATCTGTGGTAAAAGTGTGCTCTCAGAAGAACTATGCAGGTGCTAAAATTAAGTTAATCACATGAGTAAGAGTCACATTCAAAACTAAATCTAACCGCTCTATGCGTATGAGTTTTGTTGTTATTAAGCTAAGTTATCCTAGTGCTAGATTCTTTCAATCTGTTTCTTGATATATTGACTAAGCTCAGGTGAAGGCAACCAGTCAACATTGACTGTCTTATCAATTTTCTTTAGAGCTAACACTACGATTCTTACCGTATCTAAAGCTTTCTCAGCCTGTACTGGCCATAAAAAGTCAGATGCTTTAAGCTGGCCACTTTTCACTTTCTTTGTTTTAAAATGAACCAGGTTATTGCGTTGATTAACTAACCATCCCAAGTTCTGAATCGGCTCAGAACCAGGGTCTAACTGTTGGCCTGTTACAATCTGTGGTATAATTATCCACTTTGATACCAAATTGAGTTTGTCTAAGTAATTTTTTAAATATCTCTTAGAGAGCCGTTCTATAGCATAATTATTTATGCAAGCTTCTAGTGAAAGAGCAGAAAATACTATTGTTAACACGATATAGTCATTCCTAGTGCCCCATTTCTCCGCTATTAAACGATCTTCCTCATCAGATAGCTTCTTGCTCTTCCTAAAACTCCCCTCAATCTTACTAATCTCCTCTGTTAGCCTCAGGACTTTCAAATAGCTATCCTGAGCAATAAAGCAATACTTCTGATGATAAGTTATCACAATTTCATTATTTTTCACCCCTACTCCCCCATGCTTTAATCCTCAATACCGAATTTGGTTTAAAGTTTGTTCTCAGAAGAATTAACTAGAGTAAGTTCACTTCTGAAGTAGTGCCGGGGGTGGGACTCGAACCCACAAGGACAAAGTCCGGCGGATTTTAAGTCCGCTGCGTCTGCCGATTCCGCCACCCCGGCATTAATAAAGAATGGAGGCGACGACCGGATTCGAACCGGTGAATAGGGGTTTTGCAGACCCCCGC